>JBGSYY010000389.1:0-2450 GCA_041750675.1 Isosphaeraceae bacterium
GCCTATCCGGTCGGCGTGCTGGGCATGATCGCCGCGCTGACCATCGCCCGACGCCTGATCGGCCCCGACGCCGACACCCACGCGACCAGCGATTCGACAGGACTGGCCCGCCACCGTGGCAACCTGACCAACCGCACCGTCGAGATCACCAACCCTCTGATTATCGGCTTCGGTCCCGACGAGGTCTCGGAGCATTCCGGCATCGACGTCGTGTTCGGTCGGATTCGCCGCGACGGCCGAACGTCACTCGCCTCGAGCGCCACCCGGTTCCAGCTCGGCGACCTCGTTTCGGTGGTCGGAGCGCGGGAACAGATCGAGCGTATGTGCGCATTTCTGGGTCGCGAAGCAGTCCAGCGGATCGAGTTCGACCGCAGCGAGCTGGACAACCAGGGCATGTTCGTCTCCGATCCGGAGGTCGCCGGACATACCCTGGCCGAGCTGGATTTGGTTCAGCATCTGGGAGCCTTCATCACCCGCCTGCGCCGCGGAGACGTCGAGTTCGTCCCCCACGGCGGCACGGTCCTGGAACTGGGCGACCGCGTACGCGTGCTGGCCCCTCCGGCCCACATGCCGGCGGTGGCACGCTTTCTGGGCGATTCGTATCAAAAGGTCAGCGAGATCGACGTGCTTTCCCTGGGCCTGGGTGTGGCGATGGGGCTGCTGGTCGGCCTGATCCCGATTCCCTTGCCAGGCGGAATCACCATCCGCCTCGGTCTGGCGGGCGGACCACTCATCGTCTCGTTGGTCCTGGGCAGTCTGGTCCGCACCGGACCGTTGATTTGGAACCTCCCCTATGGGGCCAACCTGACACTCCGGCAGCTTGGGCTGACGCTCTTTCTCGCCGGCGTCGGCACACGCTCCGGTTACGAGTTCGCCACCACCTTGGCGCAGGGCGGCGCGTGGGCCATGCTCGCACTGGCGGTTGCGCTGACGGCCTTCGCCGCGTTGGTCACGCTCTGGATCGGCCATCGCGTGTTCCGCATTCCCCTCGCCCAGCTCGGCGGCATGCTCGCCGCGCTGCAAACTCAGCCCGCCTTGCTCGCCTATGCCCAGGAGCAATCCCGCAACGAGCTGCCCAATATCGGCTACGCCACTGTCTATCCCACGGCCATGTTGCTGAAAATCCTGCTCGCCCAGGTCTTGCTCGGTTTGGGCTGATCCCAGTCCTCGCCACAGCCCGGAGAACATCTTTCGATGGCCGACGATCAGGAGCGCGACGACTTCGGTCCCGCCGAACAGCAGTGCGCCAAGCGACTGATCGCCCTGGCACTCGCCGAAGACCTCGGCGACGTCGGCGACATCACCGCCAAGGCGACAATCCCCGACTCCGCGCAAGGCGGCGCCTTGTTCGTCGCCCGCGCTTCGGGGGTCGTCTGCGGACGGCCGATCGTCGACCTTCTCGCCGAACGGTTCGCACTCGATCTCCACTGGAACCCGATTCCCGACCCCGTTCCCGCCGGCGCTTTGCTGGGCGTCGTCGCTGGGCCGATGCGCGAGATCCTGGCGTTCGAACGCACCGCACTCAACTTCCTCCAGCGGCTCTCGGGGGTTGCAACCCTCACCGCCCGGTTCGTTACCGCGGTCCGCGGCACACGCGCGCAAATCCTCGATACCCGCAAGACCACGCCAGGCTGGCGAGTATTGGAAAAATACGCCGTGCGCCGAGGCGGCGGCCGGAATCACCGGATGGGGCTGCACGACGCCGTCTTGATCAAGGATAACCATCTCGCCTGGCTGGCCGACGAGTCCAGTGGCGTCGACCCGATCCAACGCGCCCTGGCCGCCGCCCGCTCGGCCAATCCCACCGGTACACAGATCGAGATTGAGGTGGACTCACTCGACCAGTTCGACCGCGCACTGCAAGGCAGGCCAGACATCATCCTGCTCGACAACTTCCCTCTCGACCGCCTGGCCGAGGCCGTCCGTCGCCGCGACGATCGCGGCTCGGGTGTGCTTCTCGAAGCCTCGGGCGGAGTGCGGCTGGAAACGGTGCGGGCGATCGCCGAATCGGGAGTCGAGCGGATCAGCGTCGGCGCCTTGACCCATTCGGCCGTAGCCCTTGATATCGCTCTCGACCTGGAACCCGCGACCCAACGACCGTGAACCATCCGTCCACACTCGATATTGCCCTGCTCGACCGGCTTCGCGCGGCGGACGGATTCGTGACGGTCGAATCGCTGGGCCATGCCCCAACCGCAACCCGCGACGCTCTGCGGGCACTCGAGGCGTTCGGGTTCAAACTGGCATGGCACCCATATCAGGGTGTCGCCTATGCAGGACCAGCCGATCGGCTCTGCCCGGACCAGATCGAACATCAGCTCGACACCCAGCGGATCGGCCGACGGATCGCCGTCTGGCAGCGGGTCGCCAGCACCAACGAGTTGGCCGCCCACGCCTCGGCGACACCAGCCAACGAGGGCCTCGTCATCCTGGCCGAGCATCAGACCGCC
>JBGSYY010000390.1:0-4476 GCA_041750675.1 Isosphaeraceae bacterium
GATCCTGATCGTCGACGATGGGTCGACGGACGAATCGCCGCAGGTTTTGGCGGGCCTCTTGGCCGATCATCCCGAGCTTCGGCCGTTGCGGCTGGCCCGGAATGCGGGGCAATCGGCGGCGACCCGGGCGGGGTTTCATGCGGCCCGTGGGCAGTGGGTGGCGATTCTGGACGCCGACCTTCAGAACGATCCGCTGGACCTGGCGAAGCTGTGGGATTTGCTGCCGGGCCATGACGCGGGCCTGGGGTGGCGGATCAAGCGTCGGGATGTGTGGTCGAAGCGGGTGATTAGCAAGGCGGCAAACCGGGTGCGAGACTGGGTGTTGGGGGATTCGGTGCGAGATACAGGGTGCGCGGTGCGGATCTTCCCACGTCAAGTGGCGTTGCGGTTTCCGATGTTCCACGGAGTCCATCGATTTTATGGGCCGCTACTGCTGCGTGAGGGTTGTGAGATTGTGCAGATGCCGTGTCATCATCGACCGAGGCCGCATGGGCGGTCGCACTACAACATCTGGAATCGGTCGTTGAATGTGATGGGCGACTTGCTGGGTGTGGCTTGGCTGATGCGTCGGCCGGTGCGGTACGAGCTTCGGCCGTTGCTGGATGAAACGCCGGCGGGTGCCCCTGGTGGTGGTCCGCATGCGACTGCGATGGCGAGCGGATTGACGTCCGCCCGTGCTTCCCTCTCCCGGCATGAGGCTTGAACTCTGATGCCTTCGATGATAGCTGGGGCTTGCCTGCAGGTGGCCGCTTTGGCGACTTCACACGCGACCGCGGCGGGGGCGTGTCCAACGTGCGGCCATGCGCGGGCGACGGGGCTTTGGCTGACGATTGGGTTTGTAGGACAGGCGGTGTTCACGGCGCGGTTTCTGGCGCAGTGGATTGCGTCGGAGAAGCAGCGGAACTCGGTGGTTCCGGTGATCTTCTGGTGGCTGAGCATGGTGGGCGGGATGCTGCTGCTGAGCTATGCGGTGAGCCGCCAGGACCCCGTGATCATGGTCGGGCAGAGCATGGGCGTGTTCATTTACATTAGGAATTTGATGCTCGTGGCGAAGGGGCGAAAGCGTGCGGCGCGTGAAGCGTTACGCGCAGCGCAGCCGCCGGCGGTGCCGACGAGCAATCCGCCGCATCAGGGACGGACAGTCCGGGTCGATTCCGGGCAAGCGACGACGGGTGGCGGGGTCGGGTGAGAGAGAGCGTAGTGGATTGGTTCGAGCGCGGTCAGGGTGCGATCCGGGCCTGGGGACGACGTAAGTCCCCGTGAGTCATGATGTTCTAGATCGCCGGTTTGCGTGTTCGCAAACCAGGTTGAGCGGTCAATTATCAATGAACTATTTGCATATTCATAGTAATACTCAGGCAATATTTGAGGCGTTGCTTGGTTGTATCCAAGGTGGCAAGTGAATGCTGATGTTGCTTTCGAATGAGCTGTCGGGAGGCGTGACGCCGTCTTTAAGCCGCCCCCTTTCCTTCGAGCTGGATATGGTGGAAAAGGGGAGAATTGCGAATCGAGGAATTTCGTGGTGGCTTGCTTGATCTCGGCAAGGAAGTTGAACGCATGGATATCGCGGATGGATCGGAGCGAGAAAGGTCGACCCGATTGACGGTCGATCCGGTGGCGCAACTGCGTTATCTGGGGCGTGAGTGGGCGTTGATGGTGCGTCCGGACAATGTGGTGCCGGATTTGTTGGCGTCGGTGGCGGTGGCGTTGGTGGCGCTACCGCTTTCGTTGGCGATCGCAAATGCGTCGGGGGTGCCGCCGATTTATGGGTTGGTGACGGCGGTGGTGGGGGGGATGGTGGCGGCGCTGTTTGGAGGCTGTCGGTTGCAGGTGTCGGGGCCGGCGGCGGCAATGACGTTCCTGGTGTTCGAGGTGGTGACGAAGTATGGAATCAATGGGCTGGTTGCGGGCGTGTTGATTGCGGGCGTGTTGCAGGTGCTGTCGGGGGTGTTCCGGATCGGTCGGTTCATGCAGTTTATCCCGAGGCCGGTGATCGCGGGGTTCTTGAGCGGGATTGGGATCACGATCCTTTGTTCACAGTTGCCGAAGATTTTGGGCTATGACGTAAGCCATAGCGAGGAGGGTGGCGCGGTCGCCTTGTTGTATGAGACTCTGCGAAGGCTGGATAGTACGCGGATCACGTCGCTGGTGATCGGACTGACGGCGGCGGGGTTGATGTTTGGGGTTCCGCGGATTTCGCGGCGGCTGCCTGCGCCGTTGATCGCGGTCGTGTCGGCGAGCGTGTTGCCGCTGGTGTTTGGTTGGAAGGAGGTGGCGTTTCTGGGGGCGTTACCGGCGGGTTTCGCGGTACTGCGGCTGCCGGTGATTCCCTGGGAGATCTGGAACGAGCTGGTGCAGGTGGGCTTAACGATGTATTTCATCGCGTCGATCGAGAGCCTGCTTTCGGCGGCTGTTGTTGATTCTATGGACAAGTCGTCACGCGTAAATAACGATCAGGAGTTGATCGGCCAAGGGTTGGCGAACATCGCGTCGGGGCTTTTTGGGGGGATACCTGTGACAGGGGTGATTGCGCGGTCGGCGACGAACGTGCAAGCGGGGGCGCGAAGCCGGATGTCGGCGCTCATGCATGCGATTCTGATCCTGGTGATGATGCTGGCTCTGGGGCCCCTCGTCGCTCGGATTCCGATCGCGGCGCTGGCGGGCGTGCTGACCGCAGTGGCTCTGCGAATGATCGAGATTCATGTGTTGAAAACGTTGTGGCGGGGGAGCCGGGCGGAGGCGGCGGTGTATGTGGTGACGGCGGGAACGATCGTGTTCACGGACTTGATTGTTGGGGTGCCGGTGGGGCTGGTGGCGGCCTTCACCTATTTTGTTTACGAGATGTCGCGCCTGAATCTGGAGTGTGTGAGTCTGGAGGAACCCAACGCGGCACTGGCGCTTCTGGGTGAGCAGCAGGGTGGGTCAGGTTGTCCGGCGGTGTCGATCATGCGTGTGGAAGGTCCGCTGTTCTTCGCGTCGTCGTTTCACTTACGCAACCTGGTGGATCGACTGGGTCGGTGCAAATCAGTGATCTTTGATATGCATGGGGTGCCGTTTCTGGATATCACGGGCGCGGAGTCGCTGGAGGAGTCGATTGAGCGGTTGAAGGCCTTGCGGATCGAGCCGCTGCTGGTGGGATTGATGCCGGGGGTCAAGCGACGAATCCAAGGGATGACCCAGAAGGAACTTCTCGCGTTACGAGAGGTGCCGATGTATGCGACGGTAGAAGATGCGTTGCTTCATGCGTCGTCGAGGTTGGAGCGGGAGGATCTGTGCGCGCGTTGTCAGCCGGAGGGGAAGTGTCTGGGGATTGATCGGGCTTTACAGGGTGCGATGGCGAGTTCGCGGTCTCAGACGTCGGTACCGCGGGTTCGCGCGATCGTGGCCCTGGGTGCGGAAGTCCAGGGCGGGTTTCAGGTGGAAGACACGCGGGATGCGGTCGAGCGTGCGGCGCGGATGCCGGTGATCCGTGGGGATTCGGTGCGGCCGAGTCCGATGACGTCGTAGAATGTGCGGAGCCGGACGGCGCGGATTGACCCGACGGCGTATCTAGATCCGTTTGCGACCATCATTGGCGAGGTGCATGTCGGGCCGAGGGTTTACATCGGGCCAGGCGTGTCGTTGCGGGCGGACGAGGGGACGCCATTTTACATTGGCGCGGAGTCGAACCTGCAGGATGGGGTGACACTGCACGCCCTCAAGGACAAGGTGGTGATGGTGCAGGGTCGACCGTACGCGATCTATGTGGGGCGGGATGTGTGCCTGACGCATCATGCGTTGATTCATGGACCATGTTACATCGGTGATCGCTGTTTCATTGGGTTCAAGGCGATGGTGTACGACGCCGTAGTGGGAGAGGGGTGCGTGCTGGGGTTGGGTGCAATTGTGGTTGGGGTGAGCATTGGGCCGAATCGGTTTGTGGGCCACAATCAACTGGTCGACACTCAGCAGGCGGCGGACGCATTGCCGATGGTGGGAGAGAACTGGAACTCGCTGCGAGAGCATGTGGTGGGAGTCAATCAGGAGCTGGCGGCGGGGCACCGCGACGTGGGGAAGGCACCGCCCGCTGTATGAGCGATCGTAATGGAGATGGGGCCGGTGATGGGCTTCAGCAGACGGGAGTCCGGCTGGCCTCGATCATGGCGGCCGCGGATTCGGGTCCGAAGCGTCTTTGGAGGCGGCGCATATACCAATAGGCGGTGCGAGTGAGGAGCCATTGGGGTTTGGAGAAGGCGAGGATGTCGAAGACGACTTCGTCGGTCTCGCGATTCCACTCGACGAGGAAGCGTTCCTCGCCGGTGCCGGCGTGGTCGGGGAGGGTTCCGTAGGCGAAGCCGAAGCGGGCGAGAGCGGGGTCGCGGGAGGTGTCGAGGGTGTAGACGATGCGGCAGGCGGTGAGCCACCAGAGGCCCCAGCGACGTGCGACGATGGCGACACGCTGGCCGACCTGCAAGGGAACGGCGGCCGGGCGGGCCT
>JBGSYY010000391.1:0-27950 GCA_041750675.1 Isosphaeraceae bacterium
TCGCGGAGCCAGGCGAGTAGCGGCGCGAAGTCGCCGCGGGCGAAGTGGCTGTCGAGGTCGCCCAGATCGGCGCGAGCACGGTGGAAAAGCTGAGCGGAGTAAACGTTGCCGAGTGTGTAGGTGGGAAAGTAGCCGAACAGGCCCGCGCTCCAGTGAATATCCTGAAGGCAGCCCTCGGCGTCGTTTTTGGGCGTGACGTTGAGGTTATTTTCGTAAGCCTGCGTCCAGGCGCCAGGCAGATCCCCGACGGGCAAATCGCCGGACAGCAGGGCCTGTTCCAGCTCGAAGCGGACGATGATGTGCAGGTTATAAGTGAGTTGGTCGGCGTCGACGCGGATCAACGAAGGCTCAACATGATTGACAGCGGCGTGAATTTGGTCGAGCGAGACGTCGTGCAGTGGATCGTGGAAGATGTTGCGAGCCACGGGCAGGGCAAACGTCCAGAACGGCTTACTCCGGCCGACGAAATTCTCCCAGAGACGCGACTGGCTTTCATGCACGCCGAGCGAGACGGCCTGGCCAAGCGGCGTGCCGTGGTGGGCGGGGTCGAGACCTTGTTCGTAGAGCGCGTGGCCGACCTCATGGAGGATGCTGTAAAAAGCGTCGCCCAGATCGTGGGCGTTGTAACGGGTGGTGATGCGGCAATCGCCGGGTCCGATATCGGTGCAGAAGGGATGGGCAGTGACATCGAGCCGGCCGCGCTGGAAGTCGAAGCCAACGGCCGCGGCGATCCACTCGCCGAACACACGCTGGCGGTCGATCGGAAAATCGCGCTGGAGGATGGCGACATCGGGACGGGTGGGTGAATCGGCGATGGCGACGATGAGTGGAACGAGCGCCTGGCGAAGCGTGGTAAAGAGCGGGCGAAGCTGGGCGGCGGTAGCGCCTGGTTCGTAATCGTCGAGCAGGGCGTCGTAAGTCGCTGCACCGCCGGCGAGGCAGGCGGCCTCACGTTGTTTGAGGTGAAGGATCGTTTCGAGCGCGGGACGAAAGCGTTCAAAATCGGCGGCTGCGCGGGCATCGATCCAAACTTGCTGGCCTAGCGAAGTGGCGCGGGCCAGATCCTCGACGAGTGAACGGGGGAGCTTGGTGGCACGATCGAAGTCGCGGCGCCATTCGCGGATATTGGCAGCGGTGTCGGAGTCTCGCTTCGACACGAGCTCCGACGTTTCGAGTTGGGCGAGTAGGTCGCCGATGCGCGGGTCGATCGCGCGGTCGTGGACCAACCCGGCGAGCAGGCCGAGCTGGGAGGCGCGGTGTTCCGCACCGCCACGGGGCATATAGGTTTGTTCGTCCCAGCTCAAGAGCGAGGCGCAGGAGGCGAGTTGCGAACGCTCGCGTGAGAGAACGAGAAGCTGGTTGTAGGCGTCCTGGGATGTCATGTCGTGGGGTCCTGATTTCGGCTCAGTGAGCGGTGAAGCCGCCGTCGATCATGAGGATCGCGCCGGTGAAGAAGCGGGCGTGATCGGTGGCGAGGAAGAGGAAGAACTGGGCGATCTCGTCGCTGGCGGCAATCCGGCCGATGGGGTGGGCGTCGGAAAGGCTTTTGAGGAACGCGGCGGGGTCGTCCAATCGGGCGGAGGCGCGGCGGAGCAGGGGGGTGTCGACCGTTCCGGGGCAGACGGCGTTGACGCGTATCTGGTCGGCGGCGTATTCGATGGCCATCTGGCGGGTGATCTGCATGACCGCGCCCTTCGAAGCGGCGTAGGCCCCCTGGCCGGGTATGCCGACAACTGACGAGATCGAGCCGGTGTTCAAGATAAGACCGCCGCCCTGCGTCTTCATGACCGGCACCACGGCGCGCGCCGACCAGAACAGGGCCTTCACATTGACATTCATGACCTGATCCCACTCGTCACCGGTCGTTTCGTGGATCGGCTTTTGAAGCGGAACGGCGGCGTTATTCACCATGATGTCGAGGCGGCCGAACTCGCGAAGCGCGAGATTGGTGAAGTCGATAGCGGTTTGTTCGAGCGCGACATCGGCGACGAGGCAGCGCAAAGCCTCGATCTGCTCGGGGCTAGCCTCGGTGGCGGACGACGTGAGCCGGGGATCGACGTCGACGGCGACGACCTTCGCGCCGGCGCTGAGATAGAGTCGGACGATCTCGGCCCCGATGCCCGAAGCCGCGCCGGTGACGACCGCCACCTTGCCATTCAAATCCATGAGAGATGTCTCCTGTAAGAAATCGTTTACCAGTGCATGACAAAGCCACCGTCTACGTTGATCGTCTGGCCGGTGATGTTGCGGGCGCGCTCCGAGGCGAGAAAGACGGCCATGTTGGCGATATCGGTCGGCTCTTGCCAGCGGTTGAGGGGGACCAGGCGGGCGATTTTGGCGTCGGCCCAGGCGTCGAACGTGGGACGGCCGGCCTCCGGCTGAGTGGCGGCCCAGGCATCGTAGACGGCGCGGTTCATCTCGGTTTTGACCATGCCCGGGCAGATCGTGTTGACACGGACGCCGAACGGTGCGAGATCGCGAGCCGCGCACTGAGCGAAGTTGATCAATGCGGCCTTCGATGCGCTGTAGGGCGGATCGGTCTGCGAGCCGATTTGGCCGGCGACGGAGGAGAGAAAAAGCAAAGTCCCGGAACGCTGTTCGGACATGAGCGGTGCGACGGCGTGGGCCAGATTGACTGCGCCGATCACGTTCACCTGAAGGACGTGGTGCCAGTCGTCGGGAGTCAGGTTCCAGAACGGGAAGCCGGACTTGCCCGAGCCGATGGCGGCGGCGTGGACGAGATGGTCGATGCGGCCGAAGTGGCGGCGGAGGTCATCGACAGCACGGATGACGCTGGCGAAATCCGTAATGTCGACTGCGAAGGCAAGAGCCTTGGCCGCGCCAAGCTCTTGCGCCAGTCGCTCAACGGCAGGATCGCGGTCGAGCAGTGCGACACGCGCGCCCTCGGCGGCGAAAGCCTCACCAATCGCGCGGCCGATCCCCCGCGAGGCACCTGTCACCAGCGCAACCTGTCCCGCCAGATTCAGTTCCATTGGCCCTCCAATCTCCCGGGCTTCTTGCCCCGCGAGCATCTAACAAGAAAGATAGACGGTGACCATGCCGCTCGCCAGCATGCGGCCTCACGAGTCGCTTGATCCGGCGAGAGCATCGTGTGAGATTCATCAAGACGGCCCCAGCGCGCGACTTCGACTTGCTCCCTCTCCCCCACTCCTTCCCAAGAAGAAAGCGAAACAGACATGACCTTCGCCTGGATCTGCAGCCTGCTTCTCCTCACTCAGGCGCCAGCCGCCACGAACGACAACGATGCGAAATTTGACCGTACCGAGGATGTCATCTACGGCCGCAAGTTCGGCACAGCGCTCACCATGGATGTCTTCCGGCCGCGCGAGAACGCGAAGGGGATCGGCCTGATCTTCGTGGTGAGCGGCGGCTGGTATTCAGCACACGAGGCGATCTCGGACAAACTGTTCACGCCGCTGCTCGATCGTGGTTACACCATTTTCGCCGTGGTTCACGGCAGTCAGCCCAAGTTCGCGATTACAGAAGTTCTGGGCGATATGAATCGCGCGGTGCGATACATCCGAGCGCATGCCAAGGATTATGAGATCGACCCCGATCGCATCGGGATCTTCGGCGGTTCGGCGGGCGGGCACCTCTCGCTGATGCAAGGCATGGCCGGCACTCCCGGTGATCCCGAGGCGAAAGATCCGATTGACCGGGAATCGAGCCGGGTGCAGGCCGTGGCCTGTTTCTTTCCTCCCACCGATTTTCTGAACTACGGCAAGCCAGGCGAAAACGCGGTGGGTCGAGGTGTTCTGGAAGGATTTCAGGCACCGTTCGAGTTCCAGGAAACCGACAAGAAGCGCGGCAAGCTGGTGCGGATCGACGACGAGGATCGACGCAATGAGATTGGCAAAACGATCTCACCCGTCAACCATGCCAGCAGCGACGACCCGCCGACGCTCATCATCCACGGCGACGCCGACAAGCTCGTTCCGATTCAGCAGGCCGAGCTGGTGGTCGAGGCGCTGAAGAAGGAAGGCGTCGAGGCGGTGCTGATCGTCAAACCAGGTGCGAGCCATGGCTGGCCGGGCATGGAAAAGGACCAGGAAAAAATGGCCGACTGGTTCGACGCCCACCTGGCGGCGAAGGAATCGGCGGCGAAATGACCAATGCCCGCGCTGAGTTTCCGACGATCGCAACGCCGCCTGGAACACCGATACTCGGGCAAACGCTCGATTATTTGCGCGACCCGATCGGCTACCTTTCGCGCATTGCGCGGGAACACGGTGACTTCGTGCGGCTCAAGCTGGCGCACACCACGGTCTATCTGGTGGTCCACCCGACCCTGATCGACCAGGTGCTGCGCCAGCGGGCCGACTCGATGCGCAAGGATATTGTCACGCGTGGAATATCGCCCGTCGTGGGCGAGGGTTTGCTCACCAGCGAAGGTCCATTCTGGCGGTCGCAACGTAAGTTGATCCAGCCGGCGTTCGGCCATCAGGCGGTCGCTCGCTACGGGGGCACGATGGTCGACTATGCCGAGAAAATGGTCGGCGGCTGGCGCGATGGCGAGGAAATCGACCTGCACGACGCGATGTCGCGGCTCACACTGGCGATCGCGGGCAAGACGCTGTTCGACGCGGAGGTGGGCGGCGACGCCGAGACGATCGGTATGGCCCTGGAACAGGTCATGCATTTCTTTCTCGGGCCGGGCAAGTGGTTCCCCAGCCTACGCTGGACGCCGCTGCCGGCCGCGGTCGCGTATCGCAAGGCGATCGGTGAGATTGATCGGGTGATTTACGGCATTATTGAAGAGCGGCGGCGCTCAGGTCAGGACCGCGGTGATTTGCTCTCGCGCCTGATCGCGGCAACGGACGAGGCCGGCGGCGGCATGACCGATCGCCAACTCCGCGATGAATGCGTCACGCTCTTTCTGGCCGGACACGAGACGACGGCCCTGGCGCTCACTTATGCGTTGACGCTGGTCGCTCGGCACCCCGACGTGGGACGTAAGCTGGAGCAGGAGGCCCGGACTGTGCTGAATCACCGTCCGCCCACAGCGGCAGACTTGCCGCGACTGCCTTATTCCGAGGCCGTCATCCACGAGGCGATGCGGCTCTACCCACCGGCGTGGGGGATCGCGCGGGAGGCGATCGAGCCGGTGGAGATTGGCGGGCATCGCCTAGCGAAAGGCAGCCAGTTCTTCGCCGTGCAGTGGATCACGCATCGGGATGGACGATGGTTCGACGATCCCGAGGCGTTCCGTCCCGAGCGCTGGGAGGGCGACCTGATCCGTCGCTTGCCGCGATGCGCGTACTTTCCGTTCGGCGACGGGCCGCGCGTATGCATCGGCAATCACTTCGCGATGATGGAAGCAGTGCTGGTGCTGGCGACGATCGCGGCGCGGTTCCGGCTGGAGGCGGCGGGGGAGACGGGGCCGATCCGCGTGGTTCCATCGATCACGCTGCGGCCTGCGGGGCCGTTGCGGTGTCGGTTGGCTGTCGAAGCACACTTCAAATAATTACTAACAGCTAGTCTGTTTCCCAGGTGGGCGAACCGAGTGCGCGAGTAGGGGAAATGGATTACTCACTTTATTCTTGACTTACCGTTTAGGGAACTTGAGACTCATCGAATATTCGGCGACAGCATGTCGGGCGTGTGGCGCCATCATGAGGAGTCGACGGATGAACAAAGCACTGTCCGCTCTGTTGGTTGGGGTAGCGTTTCTCGTTGGAGCGGCGGCCACTCTGGAGGGAATGGTCGAAGCCCCTGGCCGTTCTCTGACCCCCTCGGAAGTGGGGACGATGCGTGGCGGTCAAGTGAACTACTGCTATGACGTTCCGGCTTATTGCAAGGCCATTCGGACGTGCGCCCAGAAGAACAACACGAATCTAGCAACGTGCGAAGCCTGGTTCAATGAGGAGAAAGCTCTCGGCGTTCCGGATAAGGATTGCGTGAATTTTGTGCTCACGAAGAACTGTGGAGCGCAATCTTATGTTCCGGCGAACGATCCGGCCAACAACATCGAAAATGGACGCATGGTGTGCTTGTGGTTTAATTCTTGTCTCTGGGATGACCAGAACGGGACGTGCTATGTGTCCAACTTCCGCTTCGTCGGCGGCAGGGCTCCAAAAGCTTGCATCGACACGTGCCAGGATCCTGAGCCCCCCAACTGAGACGAGGAGGAGTTGGGGTGGATGAGCGGTGACGAACATTCCAATGAGATTCACTATGTTGTGGTCTGGAATACTCGTCCCGATCCGAATCTCTCTTGTCGCGGCGCTAGTCGGCATTCCCTTGACTGACTCGACTGAACTCACGCCCGACGAAGCGGCTGGAATCTATCAGTTGCTTCGTGACGCGCAGGCGCAGAATGCCAGTGTGATGTCCCAGGGGACGATGAGCGGCGTCTACGAGCGGCGACAATCGGGCGTGCCGCCGGCAACGTTGACGTTCGGAGTGTCCTGGGATGGCGAACGCGCGTTCTGGAAGTATCGACTCGACGACCCCACCCAGATCTTCAATATTCATCAGGCCGGCCCCCCGCCCATGGATTGGTCCTACTTTTATCGGGACCGCGAAACCGTTTATTTTTATGATCGGGGCATGAACACCTTGCGTATTGATACTGTCAAGGACTTTGGCGTGCCCTCCGTACTCGACGAAGTACTCCCCCCGACCGCCTGGTTTAGTGCTTCTCCTCCGAATACCGCACATGGCCGTCCCTGGGTGGAGATGATAGGAATGCCGGCATTCATGCCGCCCTCGCAGGTGAAGGCGGTCGTGCTCGCACGCGAGGCAAATGGGGATTACCTGCAGCGGCGAATGGACCAAAACGGCGGCGAAGTCCGCATCCGCTTTTCGATGGCGCACGGTGGCAACGTTCGGAGTTCTCAGTACATTCCAGCCCCAGGACGACCGCCCCAACAGGGCGAATATCATTGGAGGTCGGACGGCAACGGACGAATCACGCCTTTGGGTTATGAATTCACGCGCGGGATGAAAGATCAGGAGGACGAAATCCGCGTCTCTCTCGCAGTGGATTCCTACTCGACGGATCGTCCCAACCTGTCGATCAATTCAATTCTCTCGCTCATTCCCGTCAATGCCCAGATTGATGATCGGACGCCACGCAATCGAACTCGGCCGAAGAGCCTGCTACCTCAGCAGGAGGAGCTTTATGACATCCTGGCGGAAACGATTCGAAGTCGCGGATTCCTCAAGGATAACCCGCGATGAAGGCTCTATGGCTTCTTGCGTTGACGCTGACGGGTCAGGCCGGCGGTACGGCTGGGCTGTCGAGGGAGGATTCCTCGGACGTCCTGTGCGGGGCCAAGGCTCTGTATGTGGCGCTCAAGGCTCTGGATCTGGCACCGCCTTCGTTCGATGCGTTGCGAGTGGAGCTAGGCGAGCCGGACCCGAAGGGCTATTCGGTCGCGGAGCTTGAAACGGTCGCGCGGCGGCGAGGCGCGAAGACGCTCGCGGTTTCCACCTCGCTGGATCGGCTCAGGAGGCGTCCTGAGGGGTTCGCCTGCATCACGCTGTCGAACCGGGAGCATTTCGCCGTACTCTACGATGTCGATGAGGATGAAGTGTATCTGGTCGATCCGCCCAACCGACATAGAGTGCCTCGCAAGGTATTCGAAACCCAGTGGGACGGAGTCGCGCTGCTGCTTTCCGCTCGCGAGCTGACGGCCGAGGAGGCTCTGAATCAGGAGAATTCGCTTGGTCGCTGGGCGGGTGTTGGAGCCGGCTTCGGGGGGGTTCTGGTTTTCGCGGGCCTTGTTTGGAACGGTGTTCGGAAGTGGTCGCGGAGGCGGCTAGGATGCGTGATCGCGTGCGTCGGTCTGTTCGGGTCAGGATGCGGCTCAGGCGATCCATCCTTGGAACTATCGAAAGTGATCGCATGGCGCATCGAGCCAGGACGTCTAGAACTCGGTGAAGTGTTCACTTCGGATCACGAACGCGACATTCCGGTATCGGGAAGGTTGGTGAATTTAGGCGACCGACCGCTGACGGTTTTGGATGTGGAGTCGTCGTGCGGATGCACTTCCGTCAGGGTGAACCCGACCGTGATCCCGCCCGGGAGTCAGGCCCAGATCGTCGCCACGCTGAAATTGGAGGATGACGGCCGACCGAAAGCGGTTCAAGTTTCCATTCATACGGATGATCCACGCCATCGGACCCAGCAATGGGAGATCGAGTGGTCGGTGCGGTCCAGGTTGTCGGCCTCACCAGCGGAGCTGGATCTGGGACGCATCGCACCCTCCGCCCATGCGAAACGAGAAATTCAACTGATCCGCAATGACGAACCGTTTTGCGCGGAATGCCGAATCACGACCGAATCGTCTCATTCTCAGCTTGTGTGCCGAACCGTTTCGGATGATCGTTCCTCTGGTGAGTATCGGTTGCTGGCGCTTGAGGCACAGGCGAATGACTTGACGACGAAGCGCGCGGAGTGGCTCAACGTCGAGGTGCGTTGCCGGAACGAACGGGTCGGCCGATTGCGTATCCCCGTCTCCTGGACGACCGGAAGCGCGTTCCGTACCATCCCGGAACGAATTTTCCTGGGACGAGTCGCCCGTGGCACGGATGTCAGGCAAGGGTTGCTCATCATGGATGAGGAAGGCCGCCCCCTTTCGATCGATTCCGTGACCGCGAAGGATTGCGTCGATTTCGCCGCTTCGACAACTGCGACGGGCGCGCGTGCCCGGGTGGATCTTTCGCTGAAAACACCCTCGAAAGTCGGACCGTGGAGGACTCACCTGGAGATCGTCGCCAATGACGGATCGTGCCGGATCAACGTCCCCATTTCGGCGATGGTGGAATAGGAGTCGATCGTGATGAGGGTTCGGACGCGAAGGGATGCGCGGCGGGGTTTCACGTTGATCGAATGCCTCGTGGTCCTGTCGATCGTTGGATTGCTGGCGGCGCTAGTGACGGTGGCCGTGCAGCAGGCGCGGGAATCGTCGCGGCGGATCGCTTGCGTCGCGCATCTTCGCGAGATCGGGATCGCGCTGGCGAATCACCAGGGGGCGCATGGGAATTATCCTTCATCGATGGCGCAACCAGGGCCAAGGCCGACCGCTGTGTCACCCACATCAGCGCATTGTCGGCTGCTGCCGTATCTCGACCAATTGGCGCTGTACAACTCGCTTAACCTGGAGCTGGCTCGCGAGGATGACTCGATTCCCGTCGCGCACAACATCGCCAACGATACCGCCGCCCGGGTACGGCTGGGTGTCTTCGTCTGCCCTTCGGATTCGGAGAATGCGCTGGGGCCTGGAAACAACTATCGGGCCTGTTGCGGGCCGCATCCGTTGGAGTTCGAAGGAAGCCTTTGGCCGGGCGGAGAGGGGGCGTTTCCGGGTTTCCTTAAGCTGACTCCCGCCCAATTCACCGACGGATTGAGTCATACGGCGGGCTTCTCAGAGCGACTATTGGGGAGCCGCGACAAACGGTTTCGACGTGAACGGGATGTCTGGTTCTCGCATCTTTTCGCGCTTCTCGACACGGTGACTTCGGATGACATACGGAAGGCTTGCGCAGCGGACGGGGAACCGCCGGCCTTTTCAACCAACGATCTGGGGCGGAATTGGATTCACGGCATACTAGTGTAGTGCTTCAAAAATAATGAAACTTATAGGCCGCTTGCTGGGTAACTCCTCTGAAAGGAGGACGGCCCCCATGCGTGTTGCTCCCAAGATTGACTTGACGGCGGAAGAACGCAAGGTGCTTGAACGTTGGGCGCGTGGTCGTAGTACGCCGGCGCGGTTGGTGTTGCGGGCCAAGATTGTGTTGGCCGCGGCCGAGGGTAAACGGAATAAGGACATCGCCGCGGAGTTGGGCACGATGCGCAAGACCGTGGGCGAGTGGCGCACGCGGTTTGCTGAGGCGCGATTGGCGGGTATCGAGAAAGACGCGCCGCGCGGCGGTCGGCCGGCGACCGCGCGTGAAGCGGTCTCGCGTCGAATCGTCGAAGCGACGACCCAAACGAAACCGAAGAACGCGACGCACTGGAGCACGCGCGGTTTGGCCGCGGAACTGGGCGTCAACGACACGATGGTTCATCGCGTGTGGCGTGCCCACGGGCTCAAGCCCCACTTGGTGAAGACGTTCAAGCTCTCGAACGACCCGGATTTTGTGGCGAAGCTCGTGGACGTGGTCGGACTCTATCTGAATCCCCCCGAACACGCGCTGGTGCTCTCCTGCGACGAGAAGAGTCAAATTCAGGCCCTCGACCGCACGCAGAAGAGCCTGCCGCTGTATCCGGGACGTTTGCAAACGATGACTCATGATTACAAACGTAACGGAACGACAACGCTGTTCGCCGCGATCGAATTGGCGCAGGGGAAATTGATCGCCGAGTGCCAGCCCCGGCATCGCCACCAGGAGTGGCTGAGATTTCTCAAGAAGATCGACGCCGAGACACCGCCGGACTTGGACCTGCACTTGATCGCTGATAACTACCGGACGCACAAGCATCCCAAAGTGGAACGATGGCTTGCTCGTCACAAGCGCTTTCATATGCATTTCATTCCGACGAGTAGTTCCTGGTTGAACCTGATCGAACGTTGGTTTCGCGAACTGACCGACAAGCGAATCCGACGCGGTGTGTTCCGGGGCGTGCCGGAACTGATCGCGGCGGTCATGGATTTCGTCGAGCATCACAACGCGGATCCGAAGTCCTTGCAGTGGACCGCTCAGACTGACAAGATCCTCGAGAAGGTACGCCGCGCGCGGGCGGTCCTTGATAAGAACCCATCAGAGTGAAGCACTACACTAGTTGCTTGCGCATCTCCCGGAAGACGTTGATCGTCGTCTCATTCCAAGGCGCCGGCTGCCGCTTGTTGCAATAGGCCGAAACCGCCTCATCCTCGGCCGACTCATCGAACTTTCTTACACGCAACGACACTTCCTTGCGCAGCCCGCGAATGTCCCCCAAATCCCGAGGTTCTACCCGCCCCAACGCCTCGCTCACCGCCTGCCTGATCCGCAACTGGGCCTCCGGCTCCGCCAGCGTCAAGTTATGCGTCGACCCCGACGCCCCCTCAAAGAACAAGAACACCCCGCCCTTCTCCTTCTCCAACTCCTGCGCCGCCAGCCCATAAAAGCTCGGCGACCGCACCCCCGGCGTCCCCGTCCCGATCGTATGCGTCGAATGATTGAACAGCACCGCCTCCAACCCCCCATCGCCG
Source organism: Isosphaeraceae bacterium (assembly GCA_041750675.1). Taxonomy (GTDB): domain Bacteria; phylum Planctomycetota; class Planctomycetia; order Isosphaerales; family Isosphaeraceae; genus BPJS01. The sequence continues at coordinate 11,163 of JBGSYY010000391.1, forward strand.
CCCGTCCGACGGAACGCCAGGGTCGGCAGCTCGGGGTCGAACGGCCCCGTCGGCCTCAACGCATCGTCACGCGATCCCACCCAGAAAATCGTCCCATCCTCCAGCAACAACCGACTGTTCTGCCCCACCGACGATTCCTCTCCCAGCCGAAACGCGAACTCCGCCGGCTGCCGACGCTCCCACGCCGCCACCGCCGCCTCCACAATCTTCCGCCCCACCTGACGAGAAAACTCCTCCTCTCGCCGATACCCGTGAATCGTGACCGTCGTCGGCGCATGATGCGTATGTGTCGCATTGATCAAGATATGATCAAATGGTATCCCCGTTCTCGCCTCGATCTCCCGCGCCGACGCATCCAGAATATCCCGCTCCAGCATCAGCACATCACACGCCACCAGGCACGCCACCCGCCCGGTCTCCGCTTCAATCACCACCGCCGAGGCTCGAAGCTCCCCTTCCTGCCCCTTCGCCTTCCCCGGCCCAATTCCCCCGCCAATCACCAGGTCATCCCCTGCCTCAAGCAGGGCCACCGCCGCACCCACTTTCAATTCCCCGCTCGCCTTCGCTGCCTCCTTCGTCCACACCCCCCGGATCTCCACATCCTTGAACCACATCTCCGCCGCCTCAATCTCCAGCGCAATCCGCCCCTTCGTGATTGGCGTCGACTTCGATGGGTCCGTCGCGTCCACCAGCCGAACGTTGATCCCCCGGTTCACGACCTTCCCATTCAGTTTGTGAACGACTGTATCGCCCAGGACGATCACCTCGCCCTGGTTCCACCCGTCAACCTCGTGGTCGCCTGCGAGATGTTTCTGGTACGCGAGTCCCCCACCCCCCAGCACGCGCGGCCGACCGCCCTCATCGTCGTCGAGAAACGTCGGCATCTCCTCGTCCGCCGTCTTCGGATCGACCCACGAATCAAGCTGCATCCCCAGCAGAGTAATCAGGTCGCCGACGTTCGTTTCCTCAATCTGAAACTGGAGCGCCCGTGGCCAAACCGCGTCCTCCCCCTGAATGTGGTAATACACGCCCGCGTCTCGCTTCATCGCGTATCGAGGCGCAAACTTCTTCTCTCCCCACTTGTATTTCCAGCGCAGGTGATAATTTTCGTACTCGGCGTTGGTGCCAATGTAGCCCATCACCACCGCGTCGCCATCCTTGGCGTCTTTGTAGAGATGGATCGTCCCATCCTCGATCGTGATCACCCCGTCCGGGTCGCTGTCCTTGCCGTGCTGTTGCAAAAACGTGTACCAGCCGTCGAGGTTCTTGCCGTTGAACAGCGGCTTCCACGCCTCTTCCACATCCCCCGCCACGCCCCCAATCCCCAACACCAAAACCACAAGCAACGCGTTCATTGGGCGTTTCTCCTCTCCGGCGTGTCGGCGAATCGGAATTTCTCCAACATTTCGCACCAGCCTAGCCGTGGCCTAAGGCCCCGTCGAGGGGTGGACTTGCGCCTGCCAGACTCCCCCATGCACCCACACAACCCAGGCATTCCGAAGATTCCCATCAAGCCTCCGCACCCGTACGGTCGATACAACCCCACGGCACACCGCCGGACCCGCCGCCTCAACGGGCAGGTCGGCGCGACAACGACAAGCCCCCTGGGGTTACGGCCAATGCGCCTCTGCAACCGGACAACCGCCCGATTTGCCCAAAGATGCCTGCTCGCGGGTATCGCCCTCGCGGCGCTCGTCGTGCCAGGCCAGTCCACACACGCCGCGGCCATGAAAACGGTGAAGCCGACAAACATGGTCAAGGTCGCCGTACCACGCGGCGGCTGGGCTTATTGGGATCGCTACTACCTCCGTGCCCTGGCCAACCGAAGCCTCCGCCTCAACGGCCCCGACGCCCTCCGCGTCCTCCAACTCGACGCCTCAGGCCGACTCCCCGACATGCCCATGGTCCAGTACCTCCAGTGGCGCCGCTCGCTTCGCCCCCTCAATTTCGACCGCTACCACCCCGAACTCTCCTGCATGCTTAAGTGGGACCTTTACGCCCGCGGCCTGACCTCAACCCCTCCCAGTTGCGGCGGCCCCCTCGTCCCCGGCGGCGTCCGACCCCCCGTCGTTCCCCCCATCCCCGAGCCTTCCACCTTCTGGATCGCCGCCGCCTCGCTCGGAGCCGTCGCCTGGTCCTCCCGCCGACGCCACAAGCGAAGTTTGCTAAACTCGTAACGTGGGCAACGCCCACCCTCTCATCCCCTCAGGCTGGGCAACGCCCACCACGCACGCTCAAGGTCACCACACCCGCGATGCCCGACCACACCCCGCGCTTCTTCCTCACCACCGCCATCGACTACCCCAACAGCCGCCCCCACATCGGCACTGCCTTCGAAAAAATCGGTGCCGACGTCCAGGCCCGCTTCCAACGCATGGAAGGCCGCGCCGTCCACTTCCTCATGGGCAACGACGAAAACACCACCAAGGTCCTCAAACGCGCCAACGAACTGGGCCTCGAACCCAAGCCCTACGTCGACCAGATGGCCGACCAGTTCCGTGAGGTCTGGGCCGCCCTCGACCTCAGCTTCGACGACTTCATCCAGACCAGCGAAGACCGCCACCACATCGGCTGCAAGAAATTCATCCAGGCTGTCTACGACGCCGGCGCGATCTACAAAAAAGCTTACACCGGCCTCTATTGCGACGGCTGCGAGGAGTTCAAAACCGACCGCGACATCACCGACGGCCGCTGCCCCAACCACCCTCAGACCGCGCTCCGCACCGTCGAGGAGGAAAACTACTTCTTCCGGCTCTCCGAGTTTGCCCCACGCCTGCTCGACCACTACGCCGCCAATCCCGACTTCATCCAGCCCATCAGCCGCCGCAACGAAATCGTCAGCCTCGTCGAGTCCGGCCTGCAAGACGTCTCCATCAGCCGCAAGGGCATCCCCTGGGGTATCCCCGTCCCCTTCGACCCCGATCAGACCATCTACGTCTGGTTCGACGCCCTCCTGAATTACATCACCGCCATCGGCTACGGCTCCGACGAAGCCCGCTTCAACCAATGGTGGCCCGCCGACGTCCACGTCATCGGCAAGGACATCACGCGCTTCCACTGCGCCCTCTGGCCCGCCATGCTCATGGCCGCCGGCCTGCCTCTGCCCCGCCAGGTCTTCGCCCACGGCTTCGTCTACAACAAAGGCGCGAAGATCAGCAAATCCACAGGCACCGCCATCGATCCCATGGACGTCTTCCGTATCCAGGGAGCCGACTCCTTCCGCTACTACTTCATGCGCGAATGCCCCTTCGGCGGCGACGGCAACTTCAGCGACGAACGCTTCGCCGAACTCTACAACTCCGACCTCGCCAATAACCTCGGCAACATGTATAGCCGCACGCTCACCATGTGCCTCAAATACTTCGACGGCACCCTCCCCGACGCATCCAACGTCGACGCCAACGCCTGGTGGGGCGGGCTGAACGCCTCCGGCCTCGTCCACGAACTACGCGAGCTGGTCGGCACGTTTCAGTACAACGTCGCTCTCCAGCGCATCTGGCTCGAGGTCATCGACGCCGCCAATCGCTACATCCAGGCCACTCAGCCCTTCCGCATCATCAAAACCGATCCCGAAGCCTGCCGCGTCGCCCTCGTCAACCTCGCCGAGGCCCTGCGCGTCATCGCCATCCTCATCAAACCGTTCATGCCCCGCACCGCCGAGACCTTCTATCGAGCCTTCGCCAGCGACGACCCCGCCATGCCCCCCTGGCACTCCATCCGCTACGCCGACGCCCTGCGTCGCCCTCCTCTCGACGTCATCCGCGTCACCGCCCCCATCCGCGACGGCAAACCCGCCCCCCTCTTCCCCAAGATCGAAACGCCGGGTCTCTCCGGCTGAGCAGCGCAGCCCGCAGCGCTTCACTTCCGCAATTCCGCCTCCGCCTCCGTCCGCTCCGCCTGAAGCTGCGCCCGACGCCTCGGCGACAACGGCCTCGGCCCCGGTCTGGGCGACTTCGCCAGCGGACCCACCGGATCTCCATCCCGATACACCCAGGCCACCCACTCCCGAAACCGCTCGGGCGTGTGCGGTGCCCCTTCCGCCTTCAGCCAGTCCGCATACTCATCCAGCGGCTCATGCAGTCTCTCCGGCCCGAACATCGGCAAGTGCGCATGCTCCAGGCTGAACCCACGCTCCGCCTCCACCGGCCCCTCGTTTCTCCTCAGCATGTAATACATCGACGTCGCCAACCCCGTCCGATCCGCTCCTTGCTTGCAGTGGATCAACAACGGATAAGGAGCCTTCTCCAATACCTCCGCAACCGCCAGCAATTCGCGACGGCACGGCCGCCGCGTTGCGCTCAACGGAATATCGTAAAACAACACCCCATGCTCGTTCGCCGTCCTCAATTCCTCGCGATAGAATCGATCCGTCGGCGCGCCGCCACGCAAGTTCAAGATCGACTTGATTCCTCGCACCTCAATCCAGGCCCCAAGCTCCCCGTCCGGCTGCGCACTTCGATACACCTGTCCAGGTTCCACCACCCCGAAATTCCGCGCGAATAGCGGCACTCGCAACGTCCACACCACCCCCGCCACCAGCACCGCCAGGCCCGCCAGGGTCACCCGGATGCGGTGGCGTCGGCCTTGCCATGCGTCGGTCGTCATCGAGGCTCCAAGATAAGTCCCATATCCCAAACCACCCAAAGTCTCACGCCCCCGTGTTGCCACGGCGCGGGCCCTTCTCAAAAGCTGGTATCGGAATACCCCCTCGCGGTCAATCCCGCCTTCTCCGACCCGACGCCTCCCTTCGGTTCCCATTCTTCGTTCTGTAAGGACTCTAACGATCATGTCGCCCTGGACCACCATCGCTCTCATTGCGCTCGGCGGCGCGATTGGTTCCAACCTCCGCTTCTGGCTCGGGACCGCAGTCACTCGCCTTACCAGCCTCGTATTCCCCTGGGGCACGCTCACCGTCAATCTCTCCGGGGCATTCCTTGCCGGTATCCTCGCCATCATCCTCGAACGCTGGCTCGTCCGACCCGAGTGGCGCTTCCTCCTCATGACCGGCCTGCTCGGCGGCTTCACCACCTTCTCCGCCTACGAGCTGGAAACCCTCGGCCTCTGGCTCGAACGACGCTACCTCCTCGCCTTCGCCTACTTCCTCGGCAGCGTCGCCCTCGGTTTCCTCTTCGTCATGGCGGGATACGCGATCACCTCAGCCCTCTTCCCCGGCCGCGACTGACCCCGATTGACCCCCGGTTTGTACGGGTTCGCTACGAGTTCGCCCGAAGTCCGCCCCGCACAGGCGGGGATCCAGTGCAAGCGGCCAGACCGCCAGCCAGCAAGCGGGCCGACCGCCCCCAAGAACGCCAGCTCCGCGAGGAAGTCATCCCAGCGCAGGCGGGGAACCAGTGCGAGAGCGGTGAAAACGAGGAATCCCCACCGCGTGGGGATGACATCCGCGGAACCGGACTGTCTGAAGCTCAACAACCCCTTCACCTCGCTTGTGACGCCCACGCCACCTCGCTAGCATCGTTCCAGTTCTCAACTCCCCGGCCTCTACCTCGGAATCGAGCCGGAGTCTACGCCATGTCCGTTCGCTCTATCCTGCTCCTCGCCCTGCTCGCCCCCTTCCACAACGTCTCCAACACTGCACACGCCGACGACCGCCCCAACATCATTCTGATCTTCTCCGACGACCACGCCTATCAAGCCATCAGCGCCTACGACGACCCCCGCCACCTCCTTCAAACTCCCAACATCGACCGCCTCGCCCGCGAAGGCCTCCGCTTCGATCGCTGCCTTGTCCCCAACTCCATCTGCGGACCCAGCCGCGCCTCGGTCCTCACCGGCAAATACTCCCACCGCAACGGCTTTTACAACAACAGCAACAGCCGCTTCGACGGTTCCCAGACCACCTTCCCCAAGCTCCTTCAGGCTGCCGGATACCAGACGGCCCTCATCGGCAAGTGGCATCTCGTCTCCGAACCCACCGGCTTCGACCACTGGCAAATCCTCCCCGGCCAGGGTGCCTACTACAACCCGCCCATGATCCGCAACGGCGAAAAGATCGACGAGCCAGGCTACGTCACCGACATCATCACCGAGCGCACTCTCGAATGGCTCGACAGCCGCGATCCCTCCAAACCCTTCCTCCTCCTGTCCCAGCACAAGGCCCCCCACCGCGATTGGCAGCCCGCCCTCCGCCACCTCGGCCACGACGCCGACCTCGACTACCCGCCCCCGCCCACTCTCTTCGACGACTACGCCAATCGCGGCCTTGCCGTCCGCGATCAGGACATGACCATCGCCCAGACCCTGACCGAACGCGACCTCAAGCTCATCCCCCCCAGCCAGCTCACCCCCGACCAACGCGCCGCCTGGGACGCCTACTACGACCCCCGCAACACCACCTTCCAGGCCGCCAACCTCGAAGGCGAAGCTCTCGTCCGCTGGAAATACAACCGCTACATGCACGACTACCTCGGCTGCCTCAAGGCCGTCGACGAAAGCGTCGGACGCCTCCTCGACTACCTCGACAAGCACGACCTCGCCCGAAACACCCTCGTCATCTACGCCTCCGACCAGGGCTTCTACCTCGGCGAGCACGGCTGGTTCGACAAGCGCTGGATCTTCGAGGAATCCCTACGCACCCCCATGCTCGCCCGCTGGCCCGGCCACATCGAGCCAGGTCGTGTGAACAACGACCTCGTTTCCGTCATCGACTTCGCCCCCACCTTCCTCGCTGCCGCCGGCCAACCGATCCCCGACGAAATCCAGGGCCGCAGCCTCCTACCGATTCTCGAGGGGCAGACCCCCGACGACTGGCGCAAGTCCTTCTACTACGAATACTACGAATACCCCGACCCGCACCACGTCCGACCCCACCACGGCGTCGTCACCGACCGCTACAAACTCGTCCGCTTCGACGGCCCCGACGTCGACTATTGGGAACTCTACGACCGCCAGGCCGACCCCCTCGAACTCCAAAACCTCTATAACGACCCCGCCTACGCCCCCGTCATCAAGGACCTGACCTCCGAGCTAACCCGCCTCCGCCACGACCTCCAGGTCCCCGACCACCCCCCCGAAGAAGCCTCCGGCCGCTCCCAAGCCAAACCAACCCCGTAGGATGGGCACCGCCCACCCCGCGTCCCCCAAGCCCAACCACCCCGTCGGGTGGGCATCCCCCACCCCCCACTCGCCCTCAACCCATCCCCCTCACTCATCATCTGTGTCCATCCGCATCGTCTGCCGATTGCCTATCCGGCCTTTCTCTTTCCTCAATCCCCGCCCCCTGGCCCGCCCTGGCCTCTCTGCCCCATGTTGACCCCCGCCGCCAGCCTGATATATTGGGCGTGTCGCAATGATCCACCGGGAGAGGTGGCTGAGTGGTCGAAAGCGACGGTTTGCTAAACCGTTATAGGTGTCAAAGCCTATCGGGGGTTCGAATCCCCCCCTCTCCGTTTGACTCGCACCCTGGCCCGCCCGTTCTCCCATTGTCGTGAGGCGGGATTCTCGCCGGCCACATCTCTCCCCACCATCGAGCGGGCATGACCTCGCCTCCAAACGATCCGCTCGCCCTCTCCAAACTGCTCCCCGCCTCCTGGCGCGACTTCCTCCGGTCGCACCGGCCTCTCATCCAGTTCGAGCTGCAATTCAAGCTCCTCGAAGCCATCCTGATCGTTCCCGCCGTCACCTGGCTTCTCACCGCCGTCGTCGCCCGCTCCGGCCGCTTCGCCGTCGGCAACCGCGATATCCTCGACTTCCTGCTCACACCTCTCGGCCTCATCTACGCCTCCCTGCTGGCCGCGTCCACCGTCGGCCTTCGTCTCATCGAGCAGGCCGCCCTGATGCAAATCGTCGACAGCGACGATCCCACCCATCGCCCTCCCGCCCTCGAATCCCTCCCCGCGCTGATCCGCCACTTGCTGACCATACTCAAGCTCGGCGTGCTCAAGTCCGCCTTGATCCTGCTGGCACTCACCCCCTTCGGCCTCCTCGCCTGGCTCACCTGGGTCACGCTGCTCTCGGAACATGACATCTACTTTTACTTGCGCAACCGCCCGCCGGTCTTTCACGTCGCCGTCGCCATCGGCGTTCTCTTGGCGGCCTGTGCAATCGCCACATTCTCCTGGCTCTACGTCCGTTGGTCGCTCTCGACAACTTGCCTGCTCTCCCAGGGCGGAACCGCCCATGCTCAGCTCCGCGCCAGCCGTACCCTCGTCCACGGCGATTCCTGCCGCATCGCCTTCATTCTCCTGCTCTGGCACGCACTCGGCCTGGGCGGAACCCTCAGTCTCCAGGCCCTCCTGCGAATGACCGCCCACTTCCTGCTTGAGGATCCCGCCGAATCACCCCTTTGGAGCATCCCCGTTCTCCTCGCGATCCAGGCCCTGCTCGTCGCCATCTCCGCCTTCGTCTGGGCCGTCGGCCTTGCCATCCTCACACGCAGAATCCACCTGGCCCGATCCGGCCAGGCCGCTCTTTGCCCCACGACACCCACCTCATCCCCACCCATTCCCCGCAACGTGTTCCTCCGCCGCCTCACTGCTCTATCACTACCTCTGCTGCTGACCGCATCCCTGTTCCTCGGGATTCCGTTCCTTCGAGAACTTCACCAAACCCAGCCCATCCGCGTCGCTGTCACCGCCCATCGCGGCCACGCCCGCGCCGCTCCCGAAAACACCCTCAGCGCCCTACGCAGAGCCATCGAAAGCGGCGCGGACTACGCCGAAATCGACGTCCACGCCACCGCCGACGGTGTCATCGTCCTGCTCCACGACCGCGACCTCAAGCGCGTCGCCGGCGATCCCCGCCGCCTCTCCGACCTCACCCTCGACCAGCTCCGTTCTCTCGACGTCGGCTCCTGGTTCGCCCCCGAGTTCGCCGGCGAGCGCGTCCCCACTCTCGCGGAAGCCATCGACCTCTGCCGCGGCAAGATCAAGCTCCACATCGAACTAAAATTCTTCGACCCCAACAACAACCTCGCCCGCCAGGTCGCCCGCCTGATCCACGACGAGCGCTTCGAGTCCGAATCCCTCGTTGCCTCCTTCCGCTATGAGGCCCTGATCGAAGCCCGACGCGAAAACCCCCAGCTCCGCGCCGCGCTCACTCTCGCGCAAAGCCTCGGCGATCCCTCGCGCCTCGATCTCAACGCACTCAGCGTCCGCGCCGACTTCCTCTCCGACGACCTCCTCCGCTCCGCCCAGTCCCGCGGTCTCGAGGTCCACGTCTGGACCATCAACAACCGCGACCAGATGACCCGGTTGATCAAACGTGGCGTCGACAACATCCTCACCTCCGACCCCGACCTCCTCATCGAGGTCCGTAACGAGCTGGCCGCCCTCTCCCCCACCGACCGCCTCCTCCTCAACGCCCGCCTCCTCCTCGGCCTCAACCCCTAACCCATAGCACCCGTGGGGTGGGCAACGCCCACCTTTCTCTGAAGCCGCTTCTACGGCCTATCCCGGGTAACGATCGCGAGCCGAGATCGCAGGCCCCCCCCCGAACGAGTCGTCCCCGCGCAGGCGGGGATCCAGCGTGTACGACTCCGCCCCTCAACTTATCCCGCGAACAAATCCTGGGCCTCGTAAAGCGCAATAGCCCCCGTAGGGTGGGCAATGCCCACCTCCTTCAAGCCGCCAAGAATCGAAGCCCCCCGCGCCGCAACGTAAACGTCTATTCCACGCGGCTCATCATGTCAGATCACTCAACGGCCCATCCCCACAGAAATCCGCGTTCCCAAATGTCTTGATCTCGTGCCCGAACCCCTGCGCCAGCGAAAGCAACAGCCGGTTATGCGGAACCTTCTGGTACTTCAGCGACCGACCCATCTTGAAGTCGAGACCGCCGCCCACCAGAACAAACGGGATGTTGTTCAGCGTGTGCGAGTTCCCCTGGCCGAGTTCGTTGGTCCAGATAATCAGCGTGTTATCCAGCAGACTCCCCTCACCGCCCGGCTCAGGCGTGTCCGCCAGCTTCTGGGCCAGATACGCCAGTTGCTCACAATACCACTTGTTGATCTTGGTGAGCTTCTCCTGGGCCTCATCGTTGCTGTCCGGCTCGTGCGATAGCTCGTGCTGGCCTTCATTCACGCCGATCCACTTCATCCGCGCCTGACCCACCGAGTTCGTGAGCTGAAGGGTCGCGATTCGGCTGAAGTCCGCCGCGAAGCTCTGCACCATCAGGTCGATGTGCATCTTCGTCAACGTCGGCATGTTGTCGTTCTGCCGCTTGACGCCCGGCTCCATCACAGGCTCCGGATGATTCAACTGCTCGTCCGCCGCCGCCAGCTCCTGCTCCATTTCACGCACGAACGTCTCATGCTCCGCCAGCAGCCGCCGGTCCTCGACGCTGATCAGCGACTCGATCCGCCCCATGTCGTCGCGCAGCTCATCCAGCACGCTCTTCAGGCTCTCCTGGTCCTTCTTGCGGCCATAGAGCTTATTAAACATCTGGTAAGGATCATCAATCGGCGCAATCGGCTTGTTCGCTCCCGCATACACCATCCGCGTCCAGGTGTCGGCCCGTTCCGGAACCATCACGCCGAACTCCAGCGACCCGAATCGCGTCCGCGTGGCGTCATTCGCCTGCAAGAAATTCTTGATCTCCTGATCGATCGAAATCCCGCTCGCCCATCCCGCCGGCGTGTCCGAACCACCCTGAATGTTGCCCGGGAACAGCTCGATCCCGGTCAAAAGGCAACCCATCCCCCGCATGTGGTTGTCGCCGTCCCCACGCAACTTGTCGCACACACCGTGCAGAATCAGGGTCTTGTCCTTGAGCGACTCCAGCGGAGTGAGGCTCTCCTTGAGAGTAAACTCCGAACCCTCCTCATCCGGCCAAAACGTCTTGGGCACGATCCCGTCCGGGCTGAACATCACGATCAACCGCTGTTTCCGCGCCGTCTGATTGGCGAACCCCAGGCTCGGCAAATTCAGCAAAAACGGCAGAGCAGAGGCATGAAGGCCCAGGTCTCGGAGAAACTCCCGGCGATGCGTTCGGCGCTGGCTCATCATGTCCCTCTCTCTCAATTCGTCGAAAAGTCTCGGTCGTCTCAAACAATGCCCAGTGGTCAAGGCTCACACGTTTTTTTGATGCCTTGGGATCGGGCCGGTGCCCATACACCAAAACCCTCCGCTCAATCCCGATTCACAGTCTCCGTCGCCGAAGCAGCGTCCACACGCGCCAGGGGTTTCCCGGCCTCGTCAGGAAGGGCCGCCGCAACGGCGATCTCCACCATCAACTTCCTCATATTGTAACCCTGATCGGCAAACCGACGATTCAACTCCGCCAGTTCCGTCGCCCCATACGCGCGAATCGGCTGCTTCACCAGATTGTGAAACAACTGAGTCACGAACGCACGATGCACGTCCTCGCTCGACGCGAGATAAATCCCCAGCTCACGCGCCCCGTTGAAGCTCACGTCCGAGCCTTCCATCGTGTGATACGCCCCGGTCGCGTCAATCGCCGACCCGCGCTCTTCGCTCCGGAACCGCCCCGCCGCGTCAAACTTCTCCAACGTGAACCCCAGCGGGTTGATCAAATTGTGGCACGTCAGGCATGCCTCCGGACTGGTCTGCAACGTCACTCGCTGTCGCGTCGTCAAATTCGGATGCAGATCAGGCGCCAGCGGCGCGGCCGCCTCCGGCGGCGGTCGCAGCGATCGCCCCAGCACCGCCCTCGACAAAAACACCCCGCGATGAATCGGCGAACTCGCTCCCGTATACGCGAAATTCGCCGTCACATACGGATGCGTCAACACCCCCGCGCGTTCCTCGGGCTGCAACTTCACCTTCTCGAACCCCGCATCGGCCGGCAAATCCGCCCCGTAAAACGCCGCCAGCCGACCGTTCAGATAGACCTCATCGCTCAGGAAAAACTGTCGGAAGTCGCTCGCATCACTCGCCAGCACGTCCTCCAGCATCAATTCCAGCGACGTATGCAGATCCGTCGCCAGCGCCTTGTCGAACCCCGGAATCTCCGCAGGGTCCTTGGTAAGGTCAGGCACAGGGTCCAGCTTCAACCAGCGCAGGAAAAACTCACGCAGCTTCGACCGGCTTCGCAGATCAACCACCATCCGATTCGCCTGCGCCGCCACCTGGTCTCGCGTGGCCAGCTCGCCCGCTCCCGCCGCTCGCAAAAGCTCCTCATCCGGCAGCGAATCCCAAAGCGCGAACGACAACCGGCACGCGACATCGTAAGGATTTGCGCCAGGCTCTCCCACCTCCCGATACAAAAACCGGGGCGACTTGAACACCAGCAACAGCACCCGTCTCAACGCCTGATCCGGGTTCGGCGCTTCGCCGAAAATCCGCTCGACGTAGAGCTGCCGCGTCTGGTCGTCCAGCGGCCGACGGAACGCACGCTCGGCAATCCGCACCGCGAACGCCTTCAGCTTCTCGGACCGATCCTCAGCGTCCTCTTTCACGTCCGCATACCGCCCGATTCGCGACACAATATGCGCCGTCGCCTCAATCGCCCCATCCGTCGTCGCCGTGTCCCAGGCCTTCGAGATCGACGTTCCCCGCTCGTATCCCATGCTCCGGTCGTCCGGCGGAAACCGAGTCGTCAGCACAAACGTCGGCCCGGTCTCCGAAGTCCGCAAATTGCGACTTGTAATCGTCTCTTCGCCCAGCCCCGGTCGCTTCCACGCCAGGGCGATCGACGCCGGCAGCGACGGTGGCTTTTCCTTCTTGTCCTTGGAATCGTCCACACCCTGCTTCGCCTTCGAAAACTCCAGCCGGATCGGATACAGCCGACCCCCCAGCAACTCGATCGTCCCCCGATACTCCGTCTCATTCCCCGACTTCACCCACGCGTCAATCAACGGCGTCTCGTTGTCATTCACATAAAGCCGCGTCGCGTGCTCCGTCCGCACAACAAACTCATACTCACCCGAATCGGGCGCCAGCAGCGATCCGTTCCAGCGAATCGAAAACTCATGCGGTTCGATCGCCTCGTTGGTGGGATCAAAGCTCTTGTCTCCAAAATCAAACTTCACTTCCCCATCGACCCGCTCCAAAACCCGATCATTCCCACGAAACCGCCGCCCCTTGAAATACTCAGCCTTCAACCCCGGTTCACCGTCCAGTTTCACTCCATCACCAGCCCCGCGCAGCAGGTCGGCGACCACATTCTGATACTGCCGCACCGTCAACCGCGACAATTCGATCCGCGGCGGTGCCCGTCGCGCCTGTGCCGCCGGTGAATAAAAGGTCTCGTGGACGAATGCGGCCACCTTCTCCGCGTCCGATGCCTCCAGCGCACCCGGATCATCCGCCGGCATCGTCTTCTGAATCAATCGCGCCAACTGACCCACCGACCGCTCGCCCAGCAGCGGCTGCGCGTATTCCGTCGGATTCCCCTCGCCCTGCGCCCCATGGCAACTCGCGCACGTCTCCGCAAAAATCCGCTCACCAGTCCGATCATCGCCGATCGCAACCACTGGAATAAGCAGAACCATGCCCAGACACAACAGCCATTTGTGCCGAATTGTCGTCATCATCGGTCGCCACCCTATCGCCCCGGCGGGGAGCCGAAGCAAGTGGAAAAGAGGAGGCGGAGGCCGCATCAGGAGGGGCGATCCATCGGGTCCAACAACTTTCCCAGACCCAATCGATCGCGGCGGCAACTCCAGGGGAAGGCACCGGACCAGCCGGCGTTAACCTCCAGCATCCCCTCTCAATGTGGACGGAATGCTCATCTATTGTTTTACCCCGATTTCACCCCGGCGGCAACCCTCAAACCCCCGAGCGCAAACGCAAGCGGGGCCTCGATCCCTCCCCATAAGGGAAAGACCAAGGCCCCGCTCATCGATGCCGAAGACAGGAGTTGAACCTGCACTCCCGGTGAAGGGAACTAGGACCTGAACCTAGCGCGTCTGCCAGTTCCGCCACTTCGGCTTCACAACGCACTTACTTATCAGGATCATAGCCCGTTCTGTCAAGGGGCCCACCGCCCGAGTTCTCACCGATTTGCCCCCGCCACGCCCCACTTTCCCTCGGCTCCCCGATTCACCTCCTCGATTCACAAGGTAGAATAGGCAAAGCCGGATCAGTCGCCACAGCACGCCCGCCCGCAGCCTCGCCTTCCGCGGCGGCTCAACTTGACGCGATCGACCGGTCCTGTTAGTCCACTCTCTCCACAAAGTAGAGCATGCCGGGGGGTTCGGTGGGCGGCCTCGTGCCGGGAAACGGTTCCCAGCCAGCCGCGACGCCTCACGACCAGTCGGCCCCAGAGGGCTACCGAACAATGCTGAGTCGACGATTCCGAAATGCCTGGGCAGGGACCACCCTCCTCATCACCCTGGCCACCTTCCAGCCCACATTCGGCCAGAACGAACCCATCGCGCCGGCCCAGGACCAGCCCGGTCCCGACCCCATCCCCGAATTCCGACTCCCCGCTCTGCCGACCATCCCCGTGCGCCGCGAGGCCCCCGGCCCCAACTGGATCGTCGCCGACGCCGCCGTCCTGCCCAAGGACCGCCAGGGCATCTTCGTCCTCGAATTCTCCTACAAGCCCGTCCGCCTCATCGAAGTCGAAATCCCCGGCAAGGGCCGTCGCCTCGTCCACTACCTCTACTACAAAGTCGTTAACCGAACCGGCGCACCCCACAAGTTCGTCCCTCAGTTCACCCTCGTCACCGACGAAGGCAAACGCCACGAAGACATCGTCCTCCCCATCGCCGTCCGTAAAATTCAGGCCAAGGAAGAGCCGAGCCGACCCCTCCTCGGCGCCGTCGGCGTCATGGGCGAAATTCCCCCAAGTCAGCGCGACGGCATCGACGACGCCGTCTTCGGCGTCGCCATCTGGGAGGACGTCGACTTTCGCTCCGATTCCTTCAAGATTTACGTCCGCGGCCTCTCCAACGGTTACCAGCGCGTCGAATCCCCCGAAGGCGGCGAACCCTTCACCCGCTACAAGGCACTCCGCCTCGACTTCAACCGCCCCGGCGACGAACGCAACCCCAGCAGCCGCGAAATCCGCCTCGGCGAGCCACCCTTCGAATGGGTCTACTACCCCGAGCTGCCCGCCAACCTCGCCGCTCAGCCCTGACCCCCCACATAACGCGCGGGATCGGTTAAACCCGCTCGCGCAAACCCATCCAGGCGCAGCCGGCACGAATCACATCGGCCACACGCCGCGCCACTCCCAATCTCGGGATCGTAACACGAGTGCGTCAGCCCATAGTCCACGCCCAGCTCCATCCCTCGTCGGATGATCTGCTCCTTATCCAGATGCAGCAGCGGCGCATGCACCCGGAACCGCCCGCGCCCCTCCACCCCGGCCTGCGTCGCCAGGTTTGCCAAACTCTCAAACCCACGCACAAACTCCGGCCGACAATCGGGGTACCCCGAATAATCCAGGCAATTCACCCCGATATATAAATCATAAGCCCCCACCACCTCCGCCCACGCCAGCGCCAGTGACAAAAACACCGTGTTCCGCGCCGGAACATACGTGATCGGTATCCCCCCCGCCGCCATCGCCTCTCCACTCCGATCCCTCGGCACCTCAAGCCCGTCGTCCGTCAAGGCGCTCCCGCCAAACGCACGCAGGTCGATCGGCAGTTCCACATGACGCACCACCCCCATCGCCCGCGCCACACGACGCGCCGACTCCACCTCCACCGTATGTCGCTGCCCATACAAAATCGTCAACGCATACAACTCATGCCCCAGCGCCCGCGCCTCCGCCAGCACCGTCGTCGAGTCCAATCCCCCACTCAACAAAACCACCGCCGCGGAACCCATTCACCCATCCCCCTCTCAATTTAACTTTGCCTGCTCGCTCTCAAGAATCCCTTCTGCTCCCCCAGCACCCCGCTCACCGACTTCCCTCCATAACCGATTCCAGCGCCGCCCGTAGCTTGGCCAACCCCCGCGCCCACAGCTTCTTGACACTATCCTCCGACCGCCCCATCCGTTCCGCCACCTCAGGAAAGCTCAATCCCTCCAGGTGCCGCAACACAATCGCCTCCCGATAGTCCTCAGGCAACAACTGCAACGCATTCGCCAGCATCACCGCACGCTCTCGCCGCGACGCCTGCTGGCTCGGCGAGCTTTGCGCCGCCACCAGCCCCGCGTCCAGCATTTTCCACGACTCATCAAAATCCCGGTGAATATCCCGCTCCAGCTGCATGTCTCGCGCCTTCGTCCCGCAATAGCGACGCACCGCGTTCGCCAGATTCCGCGACAAAATCACCCGCAACCAGGCCACAAACTCACCCTCGCTACGCCCACGAAACCTCGGAAAATCCCGGTGCGCCTCCAGAAAAGTCTCCTGCACCAGGTCCGACGCGTCCACCTTGCCCTGCAACCTCCGCCCCACCTGAAGCCGCGCCATCAACGTCAAAAATTGATGATACGCCTCCAGCAATCGCCCCAGCGCCTCGCGGTCCCCCGCTTGCGCCTCCGCAATCAACAACTCCGGCGCGTCTTTGATCTCACCCTCACTCATCCCGCAATCGCCTCGTCGACGCCCAGCCTTCCCCCCCGCCGGTCTCTCGACTCCCACGCCCAGTATCGAGCCCAGAATCGATCCCCTTAGCCCCGGCGCACCCGCCACGCCCTCATTCTCACCCATCGCCCCGCGCAGAGGATAGAGAAATCGCCTCGTCACTTTCATCCTCATACTCCTCCACATTCAGCCTCGTCCCGATCCTCTGCACGCCACGCTACCGTCCCACAACTCCGCGATCCGAGCCGGCACCAATCCCTGTGCCTGCTGCGTCCCCTAGTGTAGTGCTTCACTCTGATGGGTTCTTATCAAGGACCGCCCGCGCGCGGCGTACCTTCTCGAGGATCTTGTCAGTCTGAGCGGTCCACTGCAAGGACTTCGGAT
>JBGSYY010000392.1:0-3799 GCA_041750675.1 Isosphaeraceae bacterium
CCCGACTGGACCCCGCCCGCCGATCTCGCCAGGGCCGAGCGGCTGGCCGAAACCTACGAGGCCGTCGCCGAGGCCGGTTTGCTGCTCGACCGCGTGCTGGATTCGCCCGCGGCGTCCAAGGACGACCTGATGCGCGGCGCCCTGGAAATGCTGGCGGAGGCTCAATCGGCCTTGAGGGTTCAGGTCGAGGCCCTGGGCGGTCCCAAGGATCTCGACCAGTTTCGCGTCTACGAGAAGCTTCGCCAGGTCGCCTCCGATCGACAGGTTTACCTGCGCCGTTACATGAAACTGGCCGACCCCGCCTCGCCCGACAAGATCCCCGCGCTCCGCTTGCGGATTAGTGAGTTTGAGGCCCGAATCCTCGATCAGAAAGGCCGCTCCAAGGCGGTCACCAAGGGCCTGGGTCGGCTTCGTTATCACGCGGGATTGCTGGCTCAAGGTCGATCGGTCGATCCCGAGCACGATTGGGGCAAGGTGGTCGCGACGCTCGTCGATCTGGTCGATAAGGCCGGCGTCCCCGCCTCGAACGTCGAGATCCGCGACATTCTGATGCCGATCGTCGACGAACTTCCCGAGTCGACCAAGCCGGCGCTTCCTCTCGCGGCGATTCAGGTTTTCGACAGCATCGACGAGTGCATCGCGCGGAGCCTGGTGCCGCCCGAGCCGTTGCACACGCCCGAGCGAATCGCCGCCGTGCAGGAGGTCGCCGACCACCTTCGCGGCCGCGCCGTGGTCTTGATCGGCGGAGATTGCCGACCCTATGCCCGGCAGGCGATCGTCGACGCCTTCGAGCTGAGCCGGCTCGACTGGATCTCCTCCCGCGAGCACGAATCGATCGCCTTCTTTGAGGCCCCGATCGCGCGCCCGGACGTGTCGCTGGTGATCCTGGCCATCCGCTGGTCGAGTCATTCCTTCGGCGACATCAAGCAATTTTGCGATGCCCACGGCAAGCCGCTCGTCCGCCTCAAGGCCGGTTATAACCCGAATCAACTCGCACGCCAGATTCTCGACCAGTGCAGCGGACTGCTGCCGTCGCCGCACGCCGATCGAGAAGCCGCATCCTAGACGCCACATCATCGACCTCGTCCCATCGGGAGCCTGAGAGTGTTCACGCGAAACGCGATTGTGTTCATCTGCCTGACCGTCATCGCCGCGCCAACCTCGGCCCAGGACGCATGGCCCTTCAACCCCAAGAACGAGCCGACCGGCCCCGGCGCGATTCTCGACCTCCGCGATCTCAACGAAGCCCAGTCCGGCGAAAATGGCTTCATCACTCTGTCCGCCGACAAAAACAGCTTCCTCCGTGGCGATGGCCAGCCCATTCGCTTCTGGGCCATCGGCTCCGACATCTATCGTGAAAGCCCCGAGGCGATGCAGGAGCACTGCCGCTTTCTGGCCCGGCGCGGGGTCAACATGATTCGCCTCCACACCACCGTCGCCAACACGGAGGCGGGTGCCAACGTCACCGACGTCAACGAAAAGGAAATCGCCGGCATCTTCGCCTTCATCAAAGCAGCCAAGGAAAGCGGCATCTATCTCACGATCTCGCCCTACTACGGCCACCACCCCACCCCGGCAAGCTGGGGAATCGAAGGCTACAAGCCCGACCAGCAACCCTGGGGCGCTCTCTTCATCGACCCCAAGATGCAGGAGGGCTACAAGGCCTGGACCCGCGCCCTTTATACGCGCATCAACCCCCACACCGGCCTCGCCATCAAGGACGATCCGACTGTCGCCATTCTCCAAATCCACAACGAAGACAGCCTCTTCTTCTGGACCATGCAGGCGCTGCCCGAGGCGCAATCGGCCCGCCTCGCCGGCCACTTCGCCGCCTGGTTGAAGCAGAAATATCGAACGCTCGATGAGGCCGCCAAAGCCTGGCAAGGAGCGAACGAAAAGGGCGACGACCTCGCCCGAGGTCAGGTCGCCTTGCTTTCCACCTGGCACCTCACCCAGCCCTGGGAGGGCGGTACCGCCGCGCGCGTCCGCGACCAAACTCAATTCCTGGCGGAGTACCAACGGCAGTTTTATGCCGATATGGGCAAATACCTGCGCAATGATCTGGGCTGCAAGCAGCTCCTGAACGCCACCAACTGGCGCACCGCCGACGACTCCAAGCTCAAGGACATCGAACGCTGGACCTACGCCGCTCTCGATATCGACGCCGAAAACGAATACTACGGCTCGGACTATCAACACGTCGGCGAGAACAACGGCTATCGCATCGACCCCGGGCATTACTTCGTCGATGAGTCGTGTCTCAAGAAACCTCTGGAGCTGCCGGTCAACTTCAAGCAACAGGTCGGCCACCCATTCATCGTCACTGAGACGAGCTGGAAAAACCCCAATCTCTATCAGGCCGAAGGCCCCTTTCTGGCCGCCGCGTATCAGTCGCTCAATGGCGTCGACGCCGTATTCTGGTTCTCGGCCGATCATCCGACCTGGAACCTCGACGCCCGCCGCAAGTGGTGGCCTGTGGGCGATTCTTACGCCATCAACAAGTGGAGCGTCTCTTACCCCGTGTTTATCGGTATGTTCCCGGCGAACGCGCTGCTCTATCGCCGAGGCTACTTGAAGGAAGCCCCGGCCGTCGTCCACGAGGAACGCGCGCTCGACGACCTCTGGAACCGCCGCCCCGCCCTCATCGACGACAACGAGATTTACGGCAAGGCCGACCCCGCCGGCGAGCTTTCCTCGACCCACGCCCCCGACGGCCGCGCGAGCCGCGCGGCGTTCCTGATCGGCCGCGTCGAAGTGGTTCAGGGCGGCGACCCCAGCCGCACGCAAACGACCGATTTCTCGTCCTCACTGGACTCCACGAAACATCTCCTGCGCAGCTCAACCGGCGAGCTTTCCTGGAACTACGACACCGGGCTGCTCCAGATGAAAGCGCCCAAGGCCGCCGGCGTGGCCGGATTTCTCAAGGCCGCGGGCGGCAAGTTTTCACTCGGCGACGTCACCATCGAATCGACCAACGACTACGCCGCCATCACCGTCGTTCCACTCGACGATCAGCCTCTGTCCACTTCCCAGAAAGTCCTCATCCAGGTAGGCACAACCATGCGTCCCAAAGGCTGGAAGGACAAGCCCGCCGACATTCCTTTCGACAAATCCACCATCCCCGGCCGCCAGATCGTCAGCACCGGCGAGCCGCCCTGGATGATCGCCGCAACCCACGTCACGCTCACGATCCAGAACCCCAACCTCGCCCACGCCCACCGACTCGACCCCAACGGCACCCAGGCCGGCGACGTGAAGACCTCGCGCCAGGGTCAAGCCCTGAGCGTCACGCTCCCCTCCAACACGATGTATCTGGTGCTCACGTCGGAATAAGTACGTGCCTGTCGGCGAGAGCCGATCTCCTACGCTCAGGCCCCTGCTGCTCCGTCACCCCCGCGCAGGCCGCGATCCCGGATCGCTTCAATCCCTGAACGACTCCCGGGAAGCGAAACAAATCTTCACGCCGCGCCCAGGCCGACATCGGTCCCTCAAGGAACAAGAGAGTGCGGGTGGACAAGGTTTGCCCACCCGCACTCCTTCGTTCTTACCGAACTCAACCGTCGATCCGAGCGTCAGCCTTCTGCTCCATCTCCTCGGCCTCGTCGATGCCGTCATTCGCACGATCCGCCTGCTCGAATTCATCCCCGGTCGCCGGGGTCTCGGCGGGTCCACGCGGATCGGCGTCAAGCTGAACGGTCTCGGCAAACTCCTTGCCATCGACGTTGAGCACGACACGATACGTGCCCGCCTCGGCCTCCCTCGGCCGCAGATTCATCAGAGCGGCAGCGCCACCGGTGCG
>JBGSYY010000393.1:0-4774 GCA_041750675.1 Isosphaeraceae bacterium
GCCGCCGGGCATCTCACTTTGCTCGCCGGTTTCGAGGACCTGGATCGGCGCTTCGGGGCTGAGCCGCGTGGCGCGGCCCTGGACGTAGCGGTCGAGCATGACGTCGCCGATGACCACGACGCGGCTCGGCCGCAGGGTTCGCACTAGCCCTTCGAGTCGTGCTTGAGCGGCGTTCATGGCGGGTTCGGGCCTCCGTGCCCTATTCAGAGTGCTGAGTAATGAGAGCTAAGCGTGTTTCAGGCGGCGGTGGCCTGGCCGTCCCTATTAAGTTGCGTTGGTTCTTGCGCCAGCATGTGATCGATGCCTTGTTCGAGCGTCAGGAAAGGGGCGTCGTAGCCGGCGGCGCGTAGGTTTGTCACATCGGCCTGGGTGAAGCTCTGATATTTGCCCTGGAGCGATTCGGGGAACGGTACGTAGTCGATCCGGCCCCGGCCGAGGCGGGCGATCAGAGTCCGCGCGATGTCGTTGAAGCTGCGGGCGCGGCCGGTGCCGACGTTGACGACCGCCTGACAGGGCGGGCCGAAGCCGAAATGAAGGTTGACGGCGACGACGTCGGCCACCGAGACGAAATCGCGCCGTTGTTCGCCATCGGCGAAGCCGTCGGTCCCTTCGAACAGGCGGGCGACGCCGTTCGCTTCGAGCTGCCGGTGAAGCTGCCAGACCATCGAGGCCATGCGGGCCTTGTGGCCTTCGCGCGGGCCGTACACGTTGAAGTAGCGCAGGCCGACGACGGTGGTGCCCAGTTCGGGCATCAGCCGGCGCACATAGTTGTCGAATTGCCACTTGGAATAGGCGTAGACGTTCAGGGGCTGCTCGCACCGAGGCTCTTCGACGCAGTGCCGCGCCAGGCCGTAGACCGATGCGCTGGAGGCATAAACGAGCGCCGCCTTGCAGGCCCGAGCGGCGTGGAGGATTTCCTTTGAGTACGTGTAATTGACGTCCATCATGTAGCGGCCGTCGGCCTCGGTCGTGTCGGCGCAGGCACCCTGGTGGAAGATGGCTTCGACGCCCATACCGGTCAGGCCGCGGCGGACCAGAGCGCGGAACTCGTCGCGGTCGAGGTAATCGGCGAGGTCGCAGCCGCTGAGGTTACGGAAGCGGTCGCCGTCGGTCAGATCGTCGACGGCGATCACGTCGCGGCGGCCCCGTGCGTTGAGGGCGTGGACCAGATTGCTACCAACGAATCCGGCGGCGCCGGTGACGATGATCATGAGAGTGCGAAGTCCCGAGTGCTGAGTGCTGAGTAAGTTCTCTGGCCTAGACGCTTTACGCGGCGGCGGAGCCGTGGTCGTGTTCGTTGGCGAAGCGGCGGTTGAGGTCGTCGATGACCCAATGGAAGACGGTCATGTGGATTGACTCGACGATGCCCATGTCGTCGATGGGGACGTGCAGGCCGTCGTGCGCCAGGGATCGGAGCTTGCCGCCCGAGTAGCCGGTGACTCCATAGGTGTGGAGTCCGTGATCATTGGCCCACTCGACGGCCTTGAGCACGTTCGGGCTGTTGCCCGATCCGGAAATGGCGATGAGCAGATCGTCCGGGCCGGCGAGGTTGCGGAGTTGCTCGACGAAGATGCGGGTGTAGTCGAGGTCGTTGGCGATCGCCATGAGCCACGAGGCGTTGTCGGTCAGGCTCAAGACCTTGAGCCGCTTCTGATGCTCAAAGTCGCGAAGGGTGCATTTGGCCAGGTCTTCGCACAGGTGCGAGGCCGTGGCGCCCGAGCCGCCATTGCCGACGATAAAGACGAACCGACCGGCCTGATAAGCGGTCTCGATCTGATCGGCGAGCCGCTCAACCTGCGACAGGTCGAGCCGGCCGATTTCGCGGCAAACGCGCTGTAAGTACGGTCCCGCCGCAAGCTTGGTTCCGAGCATGACCCCCCTGCCCTCCCTGGCTGTGATGGGGTGCGTCCGAGCCGACCACCTGGACGGCGGCCGCGTCTTCGGCTCATCAAATTGGGCGGGATGATACGGCGGAGGGGGAATTCTGGCAACGGGAAGTGAAGCCGATGTTCACAGGCGAGAAATGCAGACTTGGACGGCGTTGGCATTTTTTGCCATAGTCGTTAAGCGATTAGTTAAGTGGAGAATCCCCCCCATGGCGACGATGAACATTTCCTTGCCGGATGAGATGAAGGCCTTCATTGAGGCCCGCATTTCGAGCGAGGGTTATGCCTCGGCCAGCGAGTACTTCCGTGCGCTTGTCCGCGATGCGCAGCGTCGGCAGGCGAAAATCGAGCTGGAAGCGAAGTTGCTGGAAGGCTTGCGGGGTCCGTCGGTCGAGATGACGCGCGAGGATTGGGACTCGATCGAGCGCGAGGCACGTGAGGGCCTCGCTGGCGAGGTGATTGAACCGTGACGGCTGTCGTCCGCCGCCGTCTCGCCGCTCGGCAAGATCTGATCGATGTCTATCGCTATTACGCCAGGGAAGCTGGTATCGCCGTGGCGCGGAACTGCCTGACGGAGTCGGAAGCCGCCTTTGTGAGCCTGGCCCGTGCCCCTTTCCGTTTTGGCGAATGGATGATTCATTCCGTCGGAGATGGATCTACGAGCAACGGAAATCGTCTGATCGGGCCGTCTGTGAGTTGGGTGAGTGGCGTCACTTCGCTCTGTACACTAGAATCCTAGAGCGAAATCGACGCGATTTGACCGATTCTTTTGAGGAACCGCATCAAGCATGGCGATCGGTGTGCTAATCCCCGAGTTCCCGGACCAGACGCACATCATGTTCTGGCGCGAGGTCTCGACGCTGCGGGATACGGGCGAGACGGTCTTTCTGCTGTCCACGCGGCGGCCCACACAGGAAAACCAGCATCCCTTCGCCGCCAATGCACGGGCCGAGACTCATTATTTGCTGCCGCCCAACTGGATGTCGGCGGTCGGCTACGTGTTGACCCACCCGATCGGCGCTCTCAAGGGGCTGGGCTACGTTTGGGGATTGCGCGAATCGTCGGCGGCGGAACGTTTGCGGCTGACGGGAGTTCTGGCCTGCGCGGCCGACCTGGCGGCCTTTTGCCGGCGCAATGACATTCGACACGTGCATTGCCATTCCTGTGCGATGGCCGCCCATGTCGTGGCGGCCGCCGAGGCCATGGGCGGGCCAACCTACAGCCTGAACTTGCACGGTGACCTGCCGGTTTACGGCAAGGACCACGTCAGCAAGATGGCTCATGCGAAATTCGTCGCGACCGACGGAGCGCACCTGAAGCCGGCGATTGTCGAGCAGGTCGGCTACCCCGAGGAGCGGATCGTGCCCAACATGATGGGCGTCGATCTGAGGCGATTCGACTCGATCGGGCCACGCTCGGCCGAAGCGGGCCGGATTCACCTGGCAACCGTGGCGCGGCTCAACCGCTGCAAGGGGCATGTCCACGGCTTCCGGGCCGTCCGCCGGGCCATCGATCGCGGGGTCGACATCCGCTACACGGTCGCCGGCGACGGACCCCACGCCGCCGAGATCAAGGCGGAGGCCGAACGGCTGGGTCTGACCAAGCAGATCCAGTTCGTGGGCAGCTTGCCCGAACCGGAAGTCCTCAAGGTGCTGGCCGAGGCCGACGCGTTTTTGCTTCCCAGCATCGGCGTGGGTGAGGCGTATCCTGTTTCGATCATGGAGGCGATGGCCGCCGGCCTACCCGTGATCTCCTCGATCATCGGCTCGACGCCGGAGATGATCGAGACGGGCGTCTCCGGCTACCTGGTCGAGCAGCAGGACGAGGACGGACTGACCGAGGCCATCGTCGCTCTCGCCAACGACCCGGAAGCCCGCCTGCGCATGGGCGAGGCCGCTCGCCGCCATGCCGCCGAGCTTTTCGACGTCCGGACCACCGCGGGCCGTTTGCTCAGCGCCATCAACGCTTGATCCCTATCAGGTGGTGACAGAATCCGCCGTCCCGCCGATTTCACGGTTCTGGAGATGATCAACACATGTTCGCTCTGGGACGCTCGCGAACCGTGATGAAGCACTGGCACACGTTCCTGCCGGAACCCATGTGCTTGACCTGGGCGCGAACATCGGCCACTTTTCCACCGAGATGACGCGGCATTTCGACTGCACCGCCCATGCTGTCGAACCGGACCCGCTCTTGATCGCCAAGATCGCCGATCATCCGCGAATCCACCGCTATCCCTGCGCGGTCGTCGCGGCTGCGCTGGCCGGCAACACCCTGCGGTTCCAGTGATCGGCGAATGCTCTCGCCGGTCGCGTCACCAGTGAGGCCGAGGGCGATTCCGACACAAGCTTCCCGGTACAGACCCGAAGCCTTGAGGAGATCATCGCCGGTGTTCCGGGGCCGATCTCACTTGTGAAGATGGATATCGAGGGCGCGGAGATCGAGATCCTGGACACGCTGCCGGAGAGTCTGCTTCGGACGATCCCACAGCTTACCGTCGAGTTTCACGACTTCATGGACCTGACCCCGCCCGAGGTTGTGCTTGGGACGGCCGAGCGGCTTGAGTCGCTGGGCTTCGCCTACCTGCGGATGTCGGGCATCGGCCATCAGGACACGCTCTTCGTCAACCGCAGGCTCCTGCCGTTCGGTCGATCGGACAAGCTTGTCACGCAGTATGTGACGCGCAATGTCCGAGGTTTCCGCCGAGTCGCGCGGAGAGCGCTGGGGCTGCCTCCCAAGTGCTGATGATGAGCGGGACGGGGTGCGAGGGCCGTTTCCAGGAGGCCCCCTGCCCCGCGTCGCACGCTCACTCTCACCGCCCCTTGGGACGCTTCTTGGGCCGGGCGAAGGCGTTGGCGAGCATGGCGTCGGGCAGCACGCCGACGACC
>JBGSYY010000394.1:0-12133 GCA_041750675.1 Isosphaeraceae bacterium
GCCGGCGAGCGCCTCGACCCCGACGGCAGACCACACAGCTTCCTCATGGTTCGCGAAATCGACGGCGAGGAATTGCATCTCGCACTCCCTCGTCTGGCCCAAACACTCGATCCCGCCGCCTTCGCTCGGCTCAAGCGCCGCCTCGCCCCCGCGCTCGCCCACCTCGTCGCGCGGCTCCATCGGCGCTGCTACTTTCACAAAGACCTCTACCTCTGCCACGTCTTTCTCGAAAACGACACCTCCCGCCCGTTGCCTCAGCGGCTCACGCTGATCGACCTCCAGCGCCTTTCCCGCCACCGCTGGACCGCCTGGCGCTGGCTTTGGAAAGACCTCGGCCAGTTGCTCTATTCGACCTTCGGGGTCGACGGGATCGACGATCGAGACCGCCTTCGCTTCTGGACCCACTATCGCCGCGCCGCCGGCCTCGGTCGCGGCCGCCTTCATCGCTTCGCCGCGCGTGCCAAGGCCGCACGGTATCACGCCCATAACTCGGGAGCCTGAACCTCGCCATGCGGCTCGCCGTCTGCTACCAAAATGTCGACCCCCGCCTCGGTGGCGCCGAGACCTTCGTCGTCGACCTCTGCCGTGGCCTGATCCAAAACGGACACGACGTCGATCTGCTGGCCGAACGCTGGGAACCCTCAGCCTTACCCCAGGGCGTCCAGTGCGTGCCCATCGAAACTCACGGCCGATCCCGACTCGCCCGAATCCTCGATTTCGCATACCGCTGTGAAATCGCGCTCGGCGACCCCAATATCTCATTCGATTGCTCAATTGGTTTTATCAATACCTGGGGCCAGGATATCCTGATTCCCCAGGGCGGAGTCCGCGCCGCCAGCCTCGACGCCAACTCCCAGCGCTTTCCCGCTGGCCTCGTTCGCTCCGCCTACCGTCTCGGCAAGCAAATCAACCCCCGCTGGCGTCTCTATCAGGGCATCGAGCAACGTCAGTACGACCCCTCCCGACACACACGCTTCGTCGCCGTCAGCCGCATGGTCCGTGATCACATGATCCTTCATCACAAGCTCAACTCTCAGCGAATCCGGGTCATTCCCAACGCCATCGACGAAACCCGCCTCACCGCCGTTGATTCCGCCTCGCTCCGTCGCAACTTCCGCACACCCCTCAACCTGCCCGATCCCCTCACTCCCGTCGGCCTCTTCGTCGCCCACAATTTCAAGCTCAAAGGGCTTGAACCCCTGCTCCGTGCGCTGGCCCTTCGCACCCGACGAACCGAGTCCGCCCCACCCATCCACCTCGCCGTCTGCGGTGGCGGCAAGCCCGCCCCATTTCGCCACTTGGCGAGGTCGCTGGGAATCGAGGAGTTCGTGCATTTCCTCGGATTCCTGCCCGACGTTCGCGCCGGCTACCACGGTGCCGATTTTCTTGTGCTGCCCAGCTATTACGACCCCTGTTCGCTCGTCGTCTTCGAGGCTCTCGCCTGCGGTTTACCTGTCATCACCACCCGCCAAAACGGCGCGGGCGAGCTGATCGTGCCGGGCCGCCACGGCTTCGTCATTGAACGCCCCGACGCCATCGGAGCGCTTGCCGACGCCCTCGACCCCCTGGCCGACCCCTCACGACTTCTGGACATGTCGAACCACGCCCGCGCGCTCGGCCGGCAACAAACCTTCGCCGCCTACCTTCGTTCGCTGCTGGCCTTGATCGAAGAAGTCGCTGCCGACAAGCGTCGACACCCCAACTCGCGCGGCCCGCACAATCGCTCGATCGCTCGCCAACCCAATACCCCAGGGAGGGCCTGACAAAATGCAAGCCATCGTTCTCGCCGGCGGCAAAGGTACCCGATTGCGGCCGTTCACCCACGTTTTCCCCAAGCCGCTCATGCCTCTGGGCGACGAGAACCCGATGCCCATCCTCGAAGTCGTCCTGCGCCAGCTGGCGCGCCACGGCTTCGCCGACGTCGCCATCATCACCGGCTATCTCACCGAATACATCGAAACCTTCTGCCGCGACGGCCGTCGCTTCGGCACCCGAGTCACCTATCGCCGCGAAACCGTCCCCCTCGGCACCGCCGGCGGCCTCACCCTGATCGACCGTCCACGCGAGCCGGTCCTGGTCTTGAATGGCGACATCCTCACCACACTCGACTTCGGTGCCATGTACGCCAACCACGCCCAGAGCGACGCCGGCGCAACCATCGCCGCCTTCACCCGTGAGGTGAAAATCGACTTCGGCGTCCTCGAATCTCACGACGACCCGATTCGACTCTCCGGGTATCGTGAAAAGCCCTCCTTCACCTTCGAAGTCAGCATGGGCGTCTACTTGCTCAGCCCGATCGCCTGGGACTATCTCATCCCCGGCCAGCCGATCACCATGCCCGAATTGCTCGAAACCATGCGCGGAGCCGGCCACGCCGTCCATCTCTTTCGCCAGGACTGCGAGTGGCTCGATATCGGCCGCCACGACGACTACGCCGCCGCCAACGAGATCTTCCAGGCCCGTCGCGACGCCTTCCTCGGCCCCCTCGAACGCCCCCGCCTCAAAATCGGTTGAGAGGCCAATCTCATGAATCTCACACCCGCCGCGCTGGCCGCCATTGCCTGCGCCTACTTGATCGGTTCGTTCCCAACCGCTTATGTCCTCGTCCGGGCGATCAAGGGTATCGACATCCGGACCCTCGGCTCCGGCAACGTCGGCGCGACCAACGCCGGCCGAGTCCTGGGCCGCAATGGCTTCCTCTCAGTTTTTTTCATCGATCTCTTCAAGGGCCTACTGCCGACCTTGCTTCTCCCACTGGCCCTGAAACGATCCGGCTACGAGATCCCCAACGGCCTCCCGGTCGCACTCGCCGTGGCCGCCATTCTCGGTCACAACTTCCCCGTTTGGCTCGGGTTCCGCGGCGGCAAGGGCGTTGCCACCACCCTCGGCGCGGTCACCGCTCTCGACCCCATCGCCTCATTGGCTGCGGCCGTCGCATTCGGCTTCTCGCTCACCGCCAGCCGAATCGTCTCGCTTTCGTCAATGGTCGGCGCTGCGACGTTCCTTGCGGTTTATTTCATCCGCACCTCTGAGCCGTTTTCCGAACCCCACCGGATCATGTCCTTCGCCACAATTGGCCTCGCCGCCCTGCTCGTCTTCCGCCACCGGACCAACCTCTCCCGAATCGCCCAGGGAACCGAGCCGCACATCCGCCAACGCGACCGCAACGCATCCCACAATCCACCCACTCCACCCCGCTCCGGCCGCGTCACGCTCATCGCTCTGGCCGGCTTGATCCTCGTCGCGTTGACCTTCGCCGCCTTCGCCGCAACCCGCAACACCACGACAGTCATCCACGCCGGCGCTCTCCAGCTCCAACCCCTCGGTCGTGAGCAAACCGGACATCAACGCGCCGAGCGCGTCGTCTTCTTCGAAGACGGCAAAACCCTCGCCGTCGCCTGCCCGCGATACGACCGACTCGTGCTCTACGACGTTACCAACGACAATCGACTCGATCACCCACGCCACGTCAAACTCGCCGGCAAGCCCATGGCCTTGGCCGTCCACCACGGCGAACTGATCGTCTTGCAACGCCCCAGCGGCGACGCTCGCCACCTCCGTCCCGGTTTCTGGCAACGCTACGACCGCATCGGTAATCCTATCGGCAACTCCGTCGATGTCGGCTACGATCCCGACGACCTGGCAGTAATCGACCAGCCTCAACCCGTCGCGCTCGTCCTACTCTCAGGTCACGCCGAAGGCGAAACCAACCGCCCACCACCCGAACTGCTCGCCCTCGACCTCCGCGACATCAATGCTCCACGCCCCGCCCGACGGCTCGTGCTCCACGACCCCGACCTCAACCCCACTCGCCTCATTCTCTCCCGCCACCACACCCACGCCGCCATCGTCACCCGCGACGAAACCCTCATCGGCGTCGACCTCAACAATCCACTCGAACCCCAGCGCACGGGCCGGGTCTCAATCCACAATCGAACGCAGCCCGACCTCTCCGCCCACGACGAGGACTCGATCCTTCTCACCTCACCCGCCGCCCTCGACCCCCTCGTCCTCCACGGCCTGGCAAACGAAGTGATCGCCTGGATCGACGAGCCTCTGGGTGAGTTGGTACTTTGCCGAGTCGGTCAGCCCAGCCAACTGGCCCGCTACCGCCCCACCGGCCCGTTCAACCGGGGCGAAGTTCGCGCAACCGGCCTCGCGTTTCACACGGAACAGGGCCTGCTCGCCCTCACCGACCGTTCCGGCGGAGTCCGTCTTATCGCCATCCAACGCAGCGATCTCGCGCAGTAACGCCCACTTCGCTCGCTGGACAAGCAACCCCAATAGCCGCTAGATTGCTTGATCAAACGCCCGGTTTCGTTCTCGGAGCGCCTTCGCCCCGTGCGTCGCCCTCGCCTCTCCACCGATCGCTACTGCCCAACTTGTCGCCGACGTCGGCCTCATCACGCCCAACTTTGCCCCGAATGCGGCGACCGCACCTCCACGCGGGGCTATTGTTCCGTCTGCGAGCAATCGTTAGACGCCCCCCCCGGCACCCCCTGCCCCAAGCACGACATTCTGCTCGACGACACTCCGCCTCCCTTCGATACGCCGCTCCCCGGTACGCCCCGACACCCCTGGGTCACCGTCCTCCAGTACCCGTATTCGAGCCTGGCCCATGCACCCCGCATCCTGCTCGAATCCGAGGGCATTCCCACCTTTCTCGATGGCGAGCGCGTCGCCGACGAGGCCGCTTACAGCCTTGCGACCGGGGGAGTTCGCCTCCAGGTTCCAGCCGACGAGTTCGCCCGCGCCCTATCACTTCTCGGCTTGCCCCCGCGCGAACTGCCGGCTTCTCCAAGTTCTCACAGCCCAGCGCGGCCCCTGCTCTGGTTCCTTTTCCTCAGCGCCGGACTCGGCGCGACGCTCCTCATGCGCTGCGCTGCCGACTTGTAGAATGCAAAAGCAAGGTGGCGATACTTCGCGAGCCTTCAACGCGCAGATCTCGATTCCATTCGACACGCGCTCGTGAATTAGTAATGCGACCCATGCTTCCGCAAATGCACACGCGGAGCCGCATCCGTATCATGCACCAACCCATCCAAAATCTCGCCCAGCAAGATCACGTGATCCCCACCCTCCATGCGCGCAATCACCTTCACATGCAGGCACGCGATCGCATCAACCAGAACCGGACCCGCCCACGACCTCACCTTTTCGGTGTCCACTAACCCCAAGCCCTCGAAATCCTGCCCGGGTCTCTCGCTCGACCGAGCGAATCGCTTGATCAAATGGGTCTGACCTTCACCAATCTGATTCAAAACAAAACGCTGACCCATAACCAATTCGCCGGCAATCGGTCGGTCACCACGAATCGCCACCGTCACCGTTAAGGGCTCGAAACCGGCCTGTTGAACCCAGCTCACCAGCATCCCCACTCCGTGCTCACCCGTCGTTCGCGAAAGCACAAACAGGCCGCTCGGAATCCGCCCCACGGCTCGCGACTCCAATCCCGACTCATTGCCACCGACGGTTGTCATTTCGCGAATCCTGAACCAACTTCTCGAACATGTCGCAATATTGTAGCGTAACGGCAAGCACGCCGACCGCTTGCGGTCGAGTCCACTTTGCCGATACCTTGCGTGGCCTTCCGTTCCATCCTTCCATGACCCTTCGCGAGCAACCCGCGCCCCGTTTGGTCCTGCACAAAACTTGTCACACCCAACCGCTTCGGCCGTACTGAAGTCGTCGAATTGGTCGCCGGCCCGAGATCCCCGAGCGAACGGGTTTTCCCTATTATGACGACTGCCATCGTGTCCCAACCGAGTACACCCAAGCTCGCCGGTCTCGACTTCCGCGTTGTCAAAGCACTCGGCGCGGGTGCCGGTAGCACCATCTTTCTCATCAGCGATTCGCGAATCGCCCAACGCTTCGCGCTCAAAGTCGTCAAACGTCAGTCCGAAGATGATGACATCTACATAAACCAGGCGATCCACGAGCTTGACGTCGCCCAGAAGCTCAACCAACGCCACCTGCTCAAGGTTTACGACCTTCGGGTGCGTAAAAAGTGGTTCAAGATCGAAAGCGCCGAGTTACTCCTCGAATTCGTCGACGGGCGCAATCTCGACGAGGTCGATACCCGCGATATCGGCCAACTCATCTTGCTCTTCATCCAGGTTGCCTCCGGGCTCAACCACATGCACCGGCGCGGCGTTTACCACGGCGACATTAAACCCGGCAATATCATGCTCAGTCGCGCCGGTCAGGCCAAGGTCATCGACTTCGGAACCGCCTGGATCAAGGGCGAACCCAAAAATCGCGTCCAGGGCACGCCGCAATACATGGCGCCTGAGCAATATGCCGAGCGAATCGTCGACGACCGCACCGACATCTTCAACTTCGGCGCTACCATGTATCGTATGTTCACCGGCGAATACGCCAACACCGACATCCACCCCGGCCTCAACCCCGCCCTGCTCCAACGCTCGCGCCGGAAGTCCCCGATCTATCTCCGATCCGAGATCCCCGGAACCCTCAACGAGGCGATTCTCGCCTGTCTCGAAGAACGGCCCGAAAATCGCCCATCCAACATGTATGAACTGCGTCAAAAGCTCGTCGCTGTCGCGCGGCACATGGGTCTCACTCCCGACGACCTTCGCGGCGCCGAAGACGATCAGCCTCAGGAGCTTTGATTCGCCTCGCAACTCCCCTCTCAGCGTGAGGGAGCGGCCGTCGATTGCCAGGCATCCACTGTGTCTGATGGCACGATCCGCGGCTGTTCCGGCATAACGCGTGCCCGTACCGGACTCGGCTCGGGATCGGGTGCCGCCGCGAACAGGTCGCCGTCCGCCGCTGGGCCCATCTCCAAGCCCGCCGTCCGATGCCGACCCGTCGATCGTTCAATCGGCTCCGCGCTTTCGACCCGACCCGAGAGTTGAACTCGCTCAAGCGACGGGTTCGCTTCCATCTTGGGCCGCCAGCGATAATCGCCGCCGTCGTTCGCCGCGACTCGTTCTCCCGGCAGCGAAACCCGCATCAGATCGGGCGGCGGAATCGGCATCCGATCCGCTCGCCCCTCCAGACCGTCATTTGTCATTCGAATCGTCACATCGTCGCCGTCACGATCACGGCCTCGACCTCGATCGTTCCCCCGCGCGATCGCCCTTCGATCGCCCGTATCGCGGTTCCCTGCATAGCACACCTGCATTCGGTTGCGATTGATAAACGTGTGAATTGTTGCGGGCGCGGCATAGAGACCATGCTTCCCGCGCGGACCGTCATTGAAGTCGCAGACGCCAACCAGTCGGCCATCCAGTGTGAACAACCCACCGCCCGATCGGCCTTGCAAGGGCGGGTGCGAGCACTCCGTGGCGCTATAAAGTCCATTCGGAGTTTGAAGCTGGAGAAACGGCCTCGTGACATGAGTCGTCCATGCCGTCGCATCTTGCCCTTGCGAGCAACCCACCGTCGTCAACTGCATGTTCGCCTTGGGCTTCCAACCCGGGTCCGCCACCGGCGACGACGGCAGCTTTCGCCCCGGCCGGATCCGGATCAACCCCACATCCCCCACGAAGTCGTAATCCAGCACCTCGGCCGGAATATCGACCTCCGTGGTATGCACCTGGGGAGTCTTGCCTCCGCTCAACCGGCCATCGAACAGATCGACACGCACCTTCAGCGGAAATTTGGAAGGCGCGACCGGCTTGCGCAGTTCGTCCACATGAAAAATATGCGCACAGGTCAGAATGATCGATTCTTCCTCGGTGCTGTAAATGATCGTCCCTGATCCAAACCCGACCGAAGCACGAGGTCGCGACAGATGGTTCAAAACCTTGATCCGTACCACCGTCTCCCACGGTTTGGCCCAGTCCGCCGACCCCGGCGCGATCTCTTCATCCTCGCGGCTCGCCTTCTTCGCCGCCTTCGCCTCACGAGCCGAGGCCGCCGAATCATAGAGCCGCGCTAGTTCCTCGGCCGTCTGTGCCCCCGAGATCCTGCCTAGCTCCGTCCCATCGCCGTCCACGACGATGAACGTCGGAATCGCCTCAACCCGATATCGGCTCGCCAGCTCAGGGTTTTCGTCTACATCCACCTCGCGAATCGGATACCCCTGCTGCTTCAGCTTCGCCACTTCCGGTTTCGTCGCACGGCAAGGGCCGCACCACGTCGCCGTGAAGTCCAGAAGCTGCAGGCTCTCGCCCGATGCGGGCGCGACCAGCAGAAGGCACGCGAGAAGTGATCGAACGCCGTGCATGCCGCTCTCACTCCTTGTCCAGGCTGGTGCCCTGCATTCGCGAAAAAGCGAACACACAGGCGGACCCCACGCCACACAACGGCCGTTCACACGGCAGCGCAAGGCGAGGCTGAGACGCAAGGAGCCGGGTGCGAACCGCGACCGTGAGTCGACCCCGCACACTGGCGACGCCACTCTCGACCGCTTCGTCGTCCGGTGTTGCCGGCTGAAGCGTTGTACAGCGTGAGCGAGTGAATCTCGACCAGGAAAATGAAAGCCTGGCCCTTCCCTGGGCAGTCCCCGAGTCTCCGATCCGAGGCAACGGGTGGCTACAAACGCAACTCGACCGGAGGTCTTGTTCGGTTCGCGTGGACTCCGCCTCGCAAACCGGGACGCTCACCCGATCGGGTCGTGCCCCAATCTCCACTCTCCGCACGCTTGCCCGCGAGGCAATCCCGCCCCGCCGGCTTCGTCCGGCTCGCGCGATCGTGGTCACAACGGAGCCTCTTCTACTCGGAGTCGGTCAGACATACCAGATCAACTATCGGCATTTCGCCGACCTGACTTTGGTGAGTCTTCCCAATTCCGCGAGTCGACCCTCGACTCGAATGCAAAGCGCACCCAGACCCGCTTCGTCCAGAGCTTCAGAATCTCCTTCTCGCCCGTCGACTCAGCCCTCATCATCCTTCCACGGCACGGCAATGCCATCGCCTCCATGGTTGCCGTGGTCGTCCCGTTGCGAGTGCTTACCTCCACGAACCGTACCGATCCGATGTTCCGCCAACCGTACCGCGTCATCCCGATCGAGCTTCGGACAGTCCGGTTCCGCTGTTCTCATCCCCGCGCAGGCCGGGATTCAGGGGGAAAGCGGCAAACATGCTGGATCCCTTCTTGCGAGGGGATGACTTTTGGCGAGGCCTGGAGAATCGGAATAAGCTGAAGTTCAATAACCACCACCCAGTTCGCGTCGAGGCCGGCCCGGCGCAGCAACGCTCAGGCCGACCAGCGACGTAATCAACAACCTGCGTCAGTCGATCGCCATCCCGAGCTCTACGCCATGGTAAGCGCGCTCAAGGGAGCGCACGGATCATCAGATCCTTGAACCGAACCTCCATGGGCGGCCCCGCGTGAACCTGAAGCGCGATCACGCCATCGTCGGGAAACATGTTGTCCTCCCGATCAATGATCGTCGTCCCGTTCAAAACCGCCTTCAGATGATCGCCTTTCATGGTAATCTCGAACTCGTTCCAGTCCCCTTTGCGAGCCACCTCCGCCGCCTTCTCGGGCGGAAACCGCTCAATAATCCCCCGCGTCCCGCCTTCGTCATAGAGAACACCAAAATATCCGTCCGCCACATCCACTTGCGGCCCGGCCACAGCCCCATTCTCCGCCCGCTTGCTCCGCACCTGGAAACCCGAATTCCCGCTCAGAATCTTCACCTTGCCCTTGAGAACGAAATTCTTGTGAGGCGTCGCGCTCACCAGGAATTCGTTCTTTTTGAGCTGCCCCTCCTTCGTCCTGCCCACAATCTCACCGTCCTCCGCAGTGAATAAAGTCCCGTCGTCGGGCAGAACCCAACCTTCCAAATCCTTCCCATTAAACAACGGCCGAAACTCGGTCTCCTGGCCTTGTGTCGACGTCACAAACAAGGCCGCCACCACCAGGCCCGCCAGTCGAATCCACATCGTGATTTTCCTCAGAAGGTGACCATCTCGGTTGTAAGACGTGTTTCGGTAACCCGCACCATCCTCAAAGTCCTTCTACTCCTCCCCGCCCGCCGAATCAACAGCCTGATCAGCCCATCTCAACCACCCCGCCCCTGTGCGGCCCCCACACTCATGGAATATGATCGTATTCCGACTCCCAACCGTCGAAACGCCGCCACGACTCCATCCCCCCATGACGTTCGCCGCCGATCTTGAGCGCTACGGACCCGACTCCCCTCCCGCCAATCTCGGTGAGGCGCAGGCCTACTGCGCCCGCCTCACCGCCAGCCACTACGAAAACTTCAACGTCGTGACCTGGCTCACCCCGCGTCCCCTACGTCCCGCATTTCAGGCCGTTTACGCCTTCTGCCGCTGGTCCGATGATCTGGGTGACGAACTCAACGACCCCAACCTCTCTCGCCGCCTCCTGGCCTGGTGGCGCGGCGAACTCGCCGATCTCTACCGCGGCAACGCACGTCACCCCGTTTTCGTCGCACTCCAGCCTGTTATCGCCGAATACGCCATCCCCGCCACTCCCTTCGAGTCCCTCATCTCCGCTTTTGAGCAAGATCAAGAAATCAACGATTATCAGAGTTTCGATCAACTGGTCGACTACTGCACCCGCTCCGCCAATCCCGTCGGTCACCTCGTCCTCTACCTCGCCCGCGCCTTCAACCCCACCAACGCCGAGCTATCCGACCACACCTGCACCGCCCTCCAGCTCGCTAACTTCTGGCAAGATGTCGCCCGCGATCTCGCCATCGGCCGAATCTACCTTCCCCGCGACGACCGCGACCGCTTCGGCGTCACCCTCGGCGACCTCCGCGCCCCCCGCGCATCCGATTCCTTCCGTCGCCTCCTCTCCTTTGAGGTCGATCGCACCCGCATCCTCTTCGATCGCGGCTGGCCCCTCGTCACACGTCTCCCTCGAGCCATCGCCGTGGATGTCGACCTCTTCACCCGCGGCGGCCTCGCGATCCTCGATCGAATCGCCGCCCAAAACTTCGACGTCCTTCAATCCCGCCCCGCGCTCTCCAAACTCGCGAAACTCACTCTCCTCACCCGCGCCCTGGCCGGCAAATGGGGTCGCACGCCTCATGCCGTTTCCCAGGCACCGCGCAACGACACCACCCCAGTTCTCACCGGGGGCCGGCCTCTCCCATGAACGACTCGCCCCTCGTTCGCGAAAGCTACCACCGCTGTCAGCAGATCGCCCGCCGCGAGGCGCGCAATTTCTACTACGGCTTCCTCGTCCTTCCGCCCGAACGCCGTCGCGCCATGTGCGCCCTCTATGCCTTCCTCCGCCAGTCCGACGACATCACCGACGAGCCAGGCGACCCCATCCAGCAATCCGCACGCCTCTCCCAGTGGCGAAAGGCGCTCGACCTTGCTCTCACCTCCTCCCCCGATCACATTTCATCTGGCAACTCCCCGATCTGGCCCGCCCTGGCGGATACGGTGCATCGCTTCGACATTCCCCCCGCCTACCTCCACGCCGCGCTCGACGGTGTCGGGATGGACCTCGAACCACGGCTCTATGCCACGTTCGACGACCTCCGAGGCTACTGCTACCGCGTCGCATCCGCCGTCGGCCTGAGCTGCCTCCACATCTGGGGCTATCGCTCTGAAGGCGGCCG
Source organism: Isosphaeraceae bacterium (assembly GCA_041750675.1). Lineage (GTDB taxonomy): Bacteria > Planctomycetota > Planctomycetia > Isosphaerales > Isosphaeraceae > BPJS01. Next base: position 11,517 of record JBGSYY010000394.1, read on the forward strand.
CGCCGAATCCATGGCCGACGCCTGCGGCATCGCCCTCCAGCTCACCAATATCCTCCGCGATGTCCGCGAGGACGCCGCACGCGGCCGCGTCTACATCCCCCGCGAGGACCTTGAACACTTCGGCGTCGCTCCCGACGAGCTAGCCCATGCGCCCCTCGACCACCGCATTCGCGCCCTACTGGAACATCAGGGCCATCGTGCCTATGACTTCTATCGCCAGGGCCTCCCGCTCGCCGCGCTGGTCGCACCCGTGGGCCGTCCCGTTTTCCGCTCCATTGTTGGCATCTATCACAACCTTCTCGATGAAATCGCCCGCCGCCGTTACGACGTCTTTACCGGTCGCGTCAGCCTCCCCGCCTGGCGTAAAACGCTCATCACCGCGCGTTCCCTGATCGGAGGCAAAGCGTGACCACCACCAACCACAACCAAGCCCGAACCGCGCCACCTCACACTCCACCTCCCGCCGATCCCTCCCTCACAACCCTTCGCCGAAATCCCTCGATTCCCGCACCCCCACACGTCGCCATTCTCGGCGGCGGTCTCGCCGGCCTCGCCGCGGCCGTCGCCCTCGCCGATCGCGGGCTTCGTCTCACTTTGCTGGAGAGCCGCCCCCGGCT
>JBGSYY010000395.1:0-31746 GCA_041750675.1 Isosphaeraceae bacterium
GCACACGGTCGCCGGGGATCACTTCGGCGATCGGCAGGTCGTGCCAGTCGTCGCCACGCCACACCCGTGCGGTTTGCGGCGCCGACTCGAAGAGGCGGCCGATCGCCTGATACGCGCGACCGGCCGTCCAGGCTTCGAGCACCTCGCCGACACAGGAGATGAGCACGACCTCGGCCGCGACGAACGGCTCACGCAAAACCACGGCCGCCAGACACGCCTGCGCCAGCGCGAGATTGACGCCGATCCGACCGGCGAGCAAGTCCTCGAGTACCTGATAGGTAATGCGCAAAGTGCCCAGAATGGCGGCGACCCAAACAGGTGAGACGCCGAATGGCCAGCGCAGTGGGTCCTGGCTCGTGACTCGTGTCAGAAGATCGGCGAGCAGCAATGCGGCGAGCAGAATCGTGAACGCGAGCGGACCGCGATCGTGGGGTCGGCGGATGTCCTCATCGTGATGCTCGCGGTGCATGGGGCGGGAGCCGGAGGACAGTGGGTGATGAACGGACGGTGATTGCCTTTGGCAATTGCTGGGTTCGACCGTATAGGCCGGCGCGACGCAAGTCAATCGAGCGGGGCGGCGTCACCGTCGCCACGGCGAAGGACTTGACGCAATCTGTGGCAAGCCGACAATCGAGCCAGCGATCGGGCCGGATTATGCCCACGGAATACATGCATTATGACATCTCAGTCCTTGGATCACGGAACGTCGTTTCACACCATAGACGTCGAATCAGAACTCGAAAGCGGAGTACGACGGGCGGCCGTTGGGATGGTGGCTCTGGGGTTGTTGCACGCGATTCCAGCCTGGTCCGTATGGCTTTACACCCTGATCCGCAGTTTTCGCCACGTGCCATTTTCGATCGACGATTGGTCGATGGTGGCGCGGCTGGAAACGCCGCGTGAGATCGTCTGGCTGCTCTGGCCGCCCTTGCTGGGTTTGCTGGCGATTGCTCGTCCCTGGCGCGAACTGCGACCGGCGATGGTGTTCACGGCGGTGACACTGCTGGCACTCGACCTTGGTTTGGCATTGCTCGGCTTCCGGCTGGGTCGGCTGGAATGGCCGGGGTGGCTCGCGCGAATAACGCACCGCTGGCCGCCTGGGCACAGCCTTTTGATGTTGATTTTCGCAGCCGCGTGCGTGCTTTGGCTGGTCCAAGACGCGCAGGGGCGGCAGGTTCGTCGGCTGCTCGTGAGGTTTATGGGGCGAGGGGCTTCGGGGAGTCGACGCGAGGCGGTTGCAGGGCGTATGGCGTTGGTCGGTGCATTGTTATTCGCGGGAGCCGGCCTGACCGGGGCCGGCTGGGTGGTTTTTGAGCGCGTGGGGTTGCAGTGGTCGTGGCTCCGCGACCAACTTGGCCCGCCGGTAGTGGGTTCCTGGGCGCGCGGGAGGGGTGCGGAGCCGATTTCACCCTATTTGCGTGAAGGCCTTGGCTCGCTTCAGGCGGGAATGCAGCTCTGGCATAGTGGGGAGTACGAGAGCGCGCGGCGACGCTATATTCGCGGCTTGGGAATTGTCGAGGAGATGATGGCCACGGATTCGCAAGCGGTCGGGCGGCATCGCGGCGCACTCGCGCTCGGGCTGAACAACCTGGCCTGGTTGCTGGCGATGTGTCCAGACGAGTCGTTACGCGACCTGCCGCGTGCGGTTGCGTTCGCGAAGCGGTCGATCACTCTCGTTCCTGACGACGGCAACACCTGGAATACCCTGGGAGCGGCGTTGTATCGAGGGGGCGACGGGGACGAAGCACGCACGGCCTTGGAGAAATCCATCGAACTCAAGAAAGGCGGCTCGCCGCATGATTGGTTCCTGATGGCACTGATCGAGGAGCGAGAGGGCAATCATGAGAAGGCGATGACGTGGTTCGATCGTGCCACGGCGGGGCTCGAAAGCATGACGACGCCAGATCGGGATCTGGGCTGGCTCCATGCGGAAGCAGCCGAGGCGCTCGGAGTGCCGTCGCCCAAGCCCTAGAGAGCGAGCCACCCCACGCCGGCTCCTACTGGTGCGACATCGTGATCGCTACTCGGATGCATTGGGCGGCTCTTGCTCGTCGGAGTCGTCAATCACTGACGAGTCGTTGGGAGAGTTGAGCCAGGCAGCGAGGCGTTCAGGGTCAATCTCGTCGTTGACGGTCGAGATCAAGGAGGTACGTGAGCGGCGGCGCGTCAGTGAACGTAAATAGAAGACCCAACGCAGGATCGCGAACAGGAAGAGTACGGCCAGGGGGGCAAGCCACCAGGGAATTGAGGACGGCGTCGCGGCGGCGGCGGGCCCTTTGTCGGACTCGAGGTCGAGGCCGCTGATCTGGCCGACGAGAAGCGGAGCGAATCGAGGGGTGTCGCCCGCGACATAGGCCATGAGCTTGAAGAAATAGCCGTCGAAGGAGATGTAGGCGCGGAGGTCGTCGCCAATGGGCAGGTTCGCTGGTGGATTTTCGAAGACGAGAATCCAGGGGTAATCCTGACTGTCGGCGGTGATGACCCAGGCCTCGTAAAATCGGCCGTCCGGGAAGAGCTTGGAGTCGATGGGCGACTGTTCCAGGCAGCGGAGGAGCGTGCCTTCGACGTGGATGGGCAGCCCGCGATAACGGCTGGGGTTATCAATCAGTTGGCTGAAGAGGACGTCACGACGGGCTTGCTTGGTCAGTTCGGCGGTCGGTGAGTTGCGCATCCGATCGAGGAGCATCAGGTAGCCGGGATTTTCGCGCGGGTTGAGCGGGGCTCGGTCGGTGACGCCGGTGAGGGCGATATCGTCGTCCGGGGGAGGCAAGGGCACCTGAGTGACGGTTCGCGGGGGGGGGACCGCGTCGCGTTCGGTCTGGCGCGCGAGGACCTGATAAACGAAGAGTCCGCCGGCGATCAGGATGCCGATGAGGAAGATCAGGCGGGAGAGTTCGCTGCCCCGGAAAAGGCCGTCATCGCTGCGTGCCATGGTCAGAGGGCGACTCCGCCATTGGGGTCAAGCTCCGTGAAGCTGAGTTTGGTCAAGTTCACGGCCGGGCCGGCGAAAACGTCGACGATCTGGATCAGGGAGGCATAGGAAAGCGCGGGATCGGCCTGGATCACAGCCTGATCGAATTTCAGGGATTGATCGGCGACGATTTCGATCAGCCGGGCTTTGAGTTGGTCGAGGGTTTGGTACTCATTCTCGCCGATGATGATGCGTGCAATGCCGCCGTCGGGTGCGGCGATGACGATGGTGGTGAGGGTGCGCAGGGCGGCAGGCAGCTCGTTGTTGGCTTGTTCCTGATCGGCGGCGGGCGCTTCGGCGGCCATGTCGATGGCGGGCGCGGCCGGGATCAGGTTCATCGAAAACTGGCCCTCGGTCGGGGCGGGCCGGTAGGTGAGGATGAAGAAGGTGAGGAGCTGGAAGGCCATGTCGAGCATGGGGGTGATCTGGACCTCGACTTCCTGGCTCCGCATGCGGCGCATCGATCAACCCTCGGCGTTCATGGCCTTCAAGGCGAACTTGGTGAAACCGTTCGCCTGGCAGGTCGTGATATATCGATAAATTTGACTAAACGGCACGTTTCGGTCGGCGCGGAAGATAATGGAGGTGGGAAGCTGGCCGCCTTCGGCGATTTTGTTGCCCTGAATGCTCTGATTGCGGCGGACGAGTTGGGCCTGGACTCGGATTTCCTTGATGGCGGTCTCGATGTCGAGAGCCTCGCCTTTCCAGAGCAGCCGGCCATCGGCGTCGATATTGAGTACGACGCGATCTTGGTCGACGACGGAGCCCTCGACGGGGATGGCCGAGCCGGCGACGGGAAGGCGGACACGCTGATCGAAGTTGTCACCACTGATCTTGAAAACCAGCATGAAAAAGGTGATGAGCTGGAACACGACGTCGAGGAGCGGCGTGAGGTTGGGCTCGGCTCGGATTTCGTTGCTTGCGCTGCCGGCCATGGGAGAATTGTCCGTGGACCTGGAGTGATGCGGCTTGTTGTGAACGGGGGGATTGTTAGGACTTGGCGGCGGGCTGGCCGGTGCTGGCCTGAGTTTGTTTGGCGGCGGTCCAGATGGCGTTGATGGTACGGTCGGCGACCTTGGTGGCCTCCATCGCCATGTTCGCAATTCGATTGCGGAAGAAGGCGAAGAAGAAGATGGCGGGGACTGAGAGCGAGACGCCTTCGAGGGTGATGAAGAGCGCGGTGGAGATGCCGCTGGCGACCTGATCGGCGCGGGGCTGTCGGCCGCCGGCGGTGGCGATTTCCTGGAAACTCTGGATCATGCCCCAGATCGTGCCGACGAGGCCGATCATGGGGCCAAGGGTGCCGATGGTGGCGAGATAGCTGATTCGCGACTCCATGGTGACGACCGATTCCTGGGCGGCGACGTTCATCGCTTCCTTGGCCTCGGTTCGGCCGAACTGGAGATTGGCGATACCGGTGCGGATCAGGCGGGCCACGAAGGAATTGTCTTCACGACAGGCTTCATAAGCTTCTTGGATACGTTTTTCGCGGATTGCAGTTTCGACTTTTTCGACGAGGGCAGGGGGAACGGCCTCCTCAACGCGAAATTCCATGAAGAAGCGGATGACCTGGGCAACGAAGAAAATCGAAAGGCCGAGCAGGACAAGCCCGATGAAGGCGGCGAAGGGGTCGCCGTGGGCCTTGAGCAAATAGTTGAGCATCGAGATCTTGGGCGCGGACGTTTCGGCATTTGTCGCGGCCGCGGCGGCGGCGGCCGGGGCGTCCTTCGCTTCTTGAGCGAGCGCGGCGGACCCGATGAGGGCCAGGAGCCAGAGGGATGCGAGGAGACTGGCTGCACGACCGATCCGCTGAGTGGCTCGGGTCGAGGGGACTGCTTCGGTCATCATCGGAGGAACAGCTCCCGGTGCTCGGGTCGAGATGATTCGTGCGATCGTGCGAGGTTTGATCAGGATACGCGGCCCACTCGTTTGCTGGGACAGAGTGAGTGGCGAAATCCATGTGATGGGACGAGCGAGCGCGACGTGCCAGAAAAAGCGTTAATCACAATTTCGGCTTTGACGGGGCGGGTGTCAATTGTGGGGCGGTGGAATAGGGTATTGTCCGCGAACGGTTATACCTTGTATGGAGTCAGTAATGCGATTTTACATGGGGAAATTGGATTAATTTGCTCGGAGGGGAGTGGGGCCGGCGGGCGGGAGCGGGAGGTGGCGAAGGATTTGCGATTCGGCGGTGGCAGGGACGAGGACATCGCCGCGTGAGGGGAATAGGGCTTTCCAAAGGCCACGGACGCTGGCGGCGGCTTCAGGTGCCAGGAGCAGGGGGGCGTTGCTCTCGGATTTGGAAAGCAGCACCGCGCCACGCGGGTGGGCGGAGCCGAGATCGCCACTGATGGTGAGCTGCCCGCTGGAATCGAGATTGAAGGAGAAGGCGAGCCGGGAATAGGGGATTTCGGGCTGGCTCGGAACGGCTTCGTGGCGAAAGTGGAGATCGTTGGCGAGGGAATTGAGGAATTGGGTGCTCATGGAGCCGTCGCGGGCGTCGAGCCGGCCGCGGACTTCGATCCATCCCAGGCCCTGGCCGCGGGGGAGTGGGCCCCACTCGGCGCGGGCGATCTCGAGGTTGGCGCGGCCCGAGAGCGAAGCGCCGGGGAAATGCGTGGTCAGCAGACGATCGAGATCAAGGTCGTGGATTGAGCCTTCAAAATGAGCCTGCCAGGGCTGGTGGTCGAGGCGTTGGAATCGGATCAGGCCCTTGATCGTGGCCTCGGAACCGAACCAGGAGTTGGCGGCGAGCCAGGGTTCGAGCAGGGAAGCGGGAGCGGGCGATTCGTCGAACTGGACGAGGATGTCGGTCAGTAGCCCGTTTGCAGTAGGGGAGCAGTCCCAGACCAGCTCGCACCGTGGGGATTCGTGAGAGTCGCCCCAGCGGTAGGTGGCGGAGATGATTTGCTCGGCGGAACCGCCCTGGATGGTGGCGGCTAGCTCGCAAAGGGGGAATTCGCGGGTTTGGGCTTCGTCGATATTCGATCGCCAGGAGGCGTTGGCCACGAGCAAATTGACGCGGCTAACACCCGGCCAGGAACGTGAGGCGAAGGCGTCAAGATGGTCGGCAAGGGAATCGGGAGAGGAACTGGAGAGGAGGATGTTGTCGGCGTGAAGAGTGATCGCGTCCGGCTCCTCGACGATGCGAAGCCTGGGGATGCGGATTAGCTCGGCGAGAAGGGTGGGATTGGAGGCGGCTTGCTCGCGGCGGAGTATGACATCGTTGAGTATGCGCTCTCCGGGCCTGGGAAATTCGACGTCGGCGAGGCTGACGTGGAGACCAAGGAAACGGCTGAGGGCTTGCTCATGCTCACGGACGTGACCGGGCTGCTGGATTCGCCAGGCGTGGAACGTGATGGCGAGTGTGGGGAGGACCAGGAACGCACCGAGCGTGAAAGTGGCGACGATCTGACGGGCGGGGCGACGGAGGGGAAACATCCGTGTCTCCTGCGGGGACGTGAGGCCGGGGTTTAGGGTAGCGGGGGCGTGGACCAGTATTCGTGCAGGTGACGGGAGGCCAGCTCGCGCTGAGTTTCGAGCGAGTGGCGAAGAGAAATCAGGTTATGACTGTTGTGCCGTTCGATCAAGGCGGAGGCGACTTCGAAGGCCACGACGTTTTCGACGATGACACTGGCTGCGGGCACAGCGCACACGTCGGAGCGTTCGTAGGTGGCGGGCTGGGGCTGTCGTGTGCCCATGTGGACGGACGGGCCACGCGCGGCGAGGGTGCTGATCGGTTTTTTGGAGGCACGAATGACGATCGGCTCACCGTTGGTGGTGCCCCCTTCGAGACCACCGGCATGATTGGTGGGGCGACGGAAGCCGAGTCGGCGGTCGTCGGGTGGAGCATCGGGGTCATAAGTGATGGGGTCCATGACGCGAGAGCCGGGGCGTCGGGCGGCCTCGACACCCAGACCGATCTCCACGGCCTTGATGGCTTGGATGCTCATGACGGCCGCCGCGAGGCGGGTGTCCAGCTTGCGGTCCCAGTGGACGTGGGAGCCAAGGCCGATGGGGCAGCCGACAACGACGGCTTCGACGATGCCACCCAGGGTGTCGCCGGCCTCGCGGGCGGCATCGATGGCGGCGACGATGCGGGGGTCGGCCTCGGGGTTGAGGCTGTATACGGGGCTGGAGTCGCGCACACTCAGATCGGTTGTGATGGGCGGTGCGGGAATCCCGCCGAGCTCGACGACATAGCCGTAGACGTCGATCTCCAGTTCGGTAAGGAGGAGCCGGGCGAGCGCTCCGACGGCGACGCGGATGGCGGTTTCGCGGGCGCTGGCGCGCTCAAGGACCTGGCGAATGCCTGTGAGATAGCTGAGTGAGCCGGCGAGATCGATATGGCCGCCGCGGGGTGCGACCGGTTCCTGGAGGCGTTCGAGCTTGGCGTCGCGATTGACGAGGCGGAGGGTGATGGGCGCGCCGGTGCTTTGGCCGTGATAGATGCCGGAATCGATCTGGATGAGGTCGGTTTCGAGAGTTTGCCGCTTGCCTCGACCGTAGCCGCCCTGGCGTCGCTTCAGCTCGACGTCGATTCGGCTGGCATCGAGGGGGACGCCGGCGGGGAAGCCCTCGACGATGGCCGTGAGCGCGACTCCATGAGATTCGCCGGCGGTGAGATAGCGGAGCATGGCGATCTTCAGGTCCAAGGAAAGCGCTGGGCGGTGAGGCGTTCGTAGCACTCGATGTATTTGGCCCGGGTGCGTTGAACAATATCGTCCGGCAGAGCCGGAGGCGTGCTGGATTTGTCCCAGCCGGAGGCTTCGAGCCAGTCGCGGACGAATTGCTTATCGAACGAGGGCTGGGGGCCGCCGGGTTTGTGGGTGGCGGCGTTCCAGTAGCGGGAGCTGTCCGGCGTGAGGATTTCGTCAACGAGCAGGAGGTCGCCGGTTTGGGGGTCGAGGCCCCATTCAAACTTGGTGTCGGCGAGGATGAGTCCGGCCTCGCGCGCGGTTGTGGCGGCCTGGCTGTAGACCTGGCGGCTATGAGCTTCGAGATCACGGGTGAGGGCTGGACCGAGGGATTCGATGAGGCGTGCGATCGGGACGTTTTCGTCGTGGCCCGATTCGGCCTTGGTCGCCGGGGTAAAGAGCGGGGTATCGAGCCGGTCGCCGTCGCGTAGCCCGGGCGGAAGCGGATGGCCGCAGATTGAGGCCGATGCGAGGTATTCCTTCCAACCGCTGCCCGCGAGGTAGCCGCGAACGACGCATTCGAAAGGAATGACCTGGGCCTTGCGAACGATCATCGAGCGGCCGTCGAGAAGGGCGCGGGTGGGTTCGTCGAGTGAGTCCGCCAGGGAATCGAGGTTCGTGGTGATGAGGTGGTGGGGTACGTCCACCTGGGCAAACCACCAGGCGCTGAGGGTGGTGAGGACTCGGCCCTTGTCGGGGATGCCAGTGGGGAGGATCCAGTCGAAGGCGGAAATACGGTCGGTGGCGATGAACAGGAGGCGATCGCCGAGATCGTAGACGTCGCGGACTTTACCGCGACGAACTGGCCATTGGGCGAGATTTGTCGTGAGCAGAGGGCGTTCCAAGGCAGGCGCACTCCAGCGATGAATCATTCAGGAGTTTCATCTTAGCCAGAGCGTGGTAAATCACAAGGGAAACCAGTGATCGGATCTGATTGCGCGAAAGTGGTTTTGAGTTTTGAAAAGAGCCGAGCGAGGACTGCTCATCTTGAGTGTGGGGCCGGAGATCGGTAAGGTATTTGATTCGCGTTAAGTGACGGAAGCGCTGGGATAGTCGTTTCCGTGGAGTTTGGTTGCCGAGACGAGGGTATTGACGATGTCGATGGACAAGAGTTTGCGAAAAGGGAGCGGGCTGGCGCGAGCTCGTAATGTGCTGAGCCGTCCGGAACGTCTGGCGGCGCTGCAGATCGAGGAGCGTTGGACGCCGGAGAAGGGCGTTTACAACTTGCCTAAGACGAAGTATCGGATTCTGCCGCCGGGGTATACCGGTCCCAAGCGTCCTGAAAAGTGATGCTTGAGAGTGCCCTTGTGATCAGACGCTAGCGGTCGATGGCGATTGAGTCGATTTCGTGAGCGGCGTCGAAGTCGGCATCGGTGAGGCCGCCCTCGGAGTGGGTGGCCAACTCGATGCGAACATCGCGGTAGCTGAGCAAAATGTCGGGATAGTGGTTGCGTCGAGCCGCGAGCTGGGCGAGCTGGTTGACGAATTCGAGTGCTCGCTGGGGGGAGGCGAACTGCCAGGTTCGGACAAGCATGTCGCCTAGCCGCTCCCAGCCTTTTCCGAGCTGAGCGGTCCGTTGTTTGATCTGGTCTTCGGCGAGCTTGGACATTGTGCGGCTCCTGGCTGCCTCAGCGAAGGGGCACGAAGGCTCAGACGATAGTATCGCGCCGCCGAGACGGCGGAACAAGTCGCAAAGTCTGTGAATGGCCCGGGCACTGGCAGAGATGGCGGGAGACGGATGGGCGTTGCGCTGGGGATCACGTGCTTGATGATTGTGGCGGCCAGCCTATTGGGGGGCTTCTTGCCCCTGGCGTCGGCGCTAACGCATACGCGATTGCAGGGGTATCTGAGCTTTTCAGCGGGTGCGATGCTGGGCGCGGTCTTTTTCCACATGCTGCCGGACGCGGTCGAGAACAGCGATCCACACGTGTTGCAATGGACGATCGCGGGACTCCTGACGTTGTTCTTTCTGGAGCGGTTTTTCGCGTTTCATCATCATGAGGCGGGGGAAGGCCATGCCGGTGATTGCGAGCATGGCGATCATTCGCATGATCCCGAGACGGAGACGAGTAGCGGATTGCACTGGGGGATCGCCTCGTTCGGGCTGGCGGTTCACACGCTGGTTGGCGGGTTCGCGCTGGCGAGCGCTTTTGATGTCGATGGTGGAAACCTCTGGGGAGCAACGGCCTTCGGCGTATTTATCGCAACCCTCGTACACAAGCCGGCGGATTCGCTGACGATTGTGAGCCTGATGTTGCGGGCCGGCATGCCCAGGCGGCTGGCGCACGCGGTGAACCTCGGGTTCGCTTTTCTTTTGCCCGTCGGCGTGGGGGCTTATTTCGTGGGTCGGAGTTTCGTGGTAGGAGCGACGGCGTCGCACTTCACGGCGGCAGTGCTTTCATTCTCGGCGGGGACGTTTCTGTGTATCGCTTTGAGCGATCTGCTTCCTGAGTTACAATTTCACAAACATGACCGCCTCACGCTTTCGGTCGCGCTCCTGCTGGGCGTGGGTCTGATGGCATTTTCGGGATTCTGGCATTAGGTCGCGGCATGTGGCGGGTTGGTGCGCGAGGCTTATTGGCTGGAGTTTTCCCCATGATTTGTCGTGGATTGATGATATGGGTCGCATTGTGCGCGAGTGGTGCCGGCGCGCGGGCGGATCAGATTGAGACAAGACGCGCGGTGGATGGGCGAGTCGTAACCCTGGCGGCACCGAAGGGGGGCGCGTTGGCCTTGGTCTTCGTCTCCACCGAGTGCCCGATCTCGAACTATTACAGCGCGACCTTGAAGGCGATGGCGACGGAACTGGACCGTGAGCGCGTGCGGCTCGTGGGAGTTTGCACAGACCCGGACGTGACGCGGCCCGCGTTGGCTGCGCATGCGGACGAGTATGGGCTGAACTTTCCCGTTGTGGCCGATCCCCAGGGCAAGCTGGCACAGTCCTGGGGCGTGACCGTGACGCCGGAAGCCGTGGTGGTCGACGATGCAGGCAATGTGTGTTATCAGGGGCGAATCGACGATCAGTATGTGGGGCGTCGACAGAAGAACGCAGCGCCGGTGAGCCACGAGTTGCGCGATGCACTGACGGCCGTTTTGGAGGGGCGTGACGTGGCGGTGGCGAAGACGGAGGCGGTGGGCTGTCCGCTGCTGGAGCCGGCCGCGGAGGAGAAACCCGGACCGAACTATTCGCGCGATGTTGCGTCAATCCTCTATGAGAACTGCGTGAGCTGCCATCGCCCGGGACAGATCGGGCCGTTTTCTTTGGAAACCTATGACCAGGCCAGGAAGCGAGCGGCCGACCTCGCGGATGTGGCAGGACAGCGGTTGATGCCGCCGTGGGGAGCCGAGCCTGGGTTTGGGCCGGCCTTTCAGCATGATCGCTCGCTGAGCACCGAGGAGATTGCCACGCTTACAGCTTGGGCCGATGCCGGAGCGCCTGAAGGGAATGCGGCGGATTTGCCGGAGCGGCCGAAGTTCGTCGATGGCTGGGCGCTGGGGACGCCGGACCTCGAGATCGCAATGCCCGAGGAATTCGCCATACCGGCGACAGGCGGTGATATTTACCGTTGTTTCGTGATTTCGACCCATCTGCCCCACGATGTTTATATCTCGGGTATTGAGTATCGGCCGGGGAATGGACGGGTGGTGCATCATATTCTGGGTTATGTCGATGCGTCAGGTGAGGCGCTGGCGCGAGACGAGGCGGAGCCGGGGCCGGGGTATACCTGCTTCGGCGGTCCGCGAATCGAACAATTGCATGGAGACCTGGGCGGCTGGGCACCTGGAGTTGAGGCGAGCGAACTGGCGGAGGGAGTGGGGCGGTCGTTGCCCCGAGGAGCCGCCGTGGTGATGCAGGTGCACTATCACCCAAACGGCAAGGACGAGACGGATCGCAGCCGGATCGGGCTGTATTTCTCGAAGAAACCCGTCAAGAAGACGTTTCAATGGGCGGCGGTACTGAATACCAAGTTTCGCCTGGAGCCGGAACAACCAGAGAGCTGGGAGGTCCGGGCGACATGGACGGCGCCGGTCGATCTGGAGGCGTACTCGGTCGCGCCTCATATGCATTTACTGGGGAAGGATATGACGATGACGGCTCGCCTGCCGGATGGCGAGGTCATTCCGCTCATCAAGATCGGCCGCTGGGATTTTCAGTGGCAACAGCAGTATTTCCTCGAGCGGCCGATCACGCTTCCGGCCGGAACGGTGATCGAGGCACTCGCCCATTTCGACTACTCGCGAGCGAATCCCAACAACACCTTTCGCGAGCAGACAAAGATGCCTGTGGTGACATGGGGCGAGGCGACGACGGACGAGATGTGCATTGGCTTCATCGGGGTCGTCAAGAAGCACCAGGATTTGACGAAACCGGGCGAGTTGGACGACCTGCGGCACATCCTGGATGGGTCGAGATGAGCGACCACCGGGAGAGGTCTAGGACGGCGCTGGCAGACAAGGGGGACGGGCACGGCGAAAACCTCGGAGCCAGTCCCCACTCCCTCGTGAACACAAGCGGGCTGGCTTAGTCGCCTAGACTGATGCCGAGGGCGCGGGCGGTGGTCAAAAGGCGGCTGTCGAGGGGGACGGTCTTGAGCTTTTCGATGGCTTTGCTGATGGGGAGGGAGTTGTTGCCATCGAAACGGAAGGCCACCATCTCGCCGAACATGCCGTTGTCGATCAACTCGACCGCCTCGGCACCGAACATGGAGCAGAGCACGCGGTCGAAGTTGGTGGGGCCGCCGCCACGTTGAAGATGGCCGAGGACACAGGTGCGGGTTTGCTTTGTGGTACGCCGCGCGACCTCGGCGGCGATGACGGCTCCGATTCCTCCAAGTCGGCTTTCACGCTGGAGAGTGGGATCATCCCCGGCAAGTACCAGATCGCCGTCTTTTTCGTAGGCTCCTTCGGCGGCGATGATGAGCGTGAAACGCTTGCCGAGACTCTCCCGGTGGTCGATCTGATCGCAGATCGATTCGTAGCTGAAGGGAATTTCGGGGATGAGAATGACATCGGCGCCGCCGGCGACGCCGGCGTAGAGAGCGATCCAGCCGGCGTGTCGGCCCATCACCTCGAGCACCATGACGCGATTGTGGCTTTCGGCCGTGGTGTGCAGGCGGTCGAGGGCGTCGGTGGCGATGGCAACGGCGGAGTCGAAGCCGAACGTGAAGAAGGTGCCCTGGAGGTCGTTATCAATCGTCTTGGGCACACCGACGAGCGGAATTCCGGCTTCGAAAAGTTGCTGCGCGATGCTCAGAGTACCATCGCCGCCGATGCAGACGAGACCGTGGATGTTCATTCGTTCGAGTGTTTGCTTGACACCCTGGATGAGCGCGGTCGGGAGCTGGCGCGTCTCGCCGGTGCCGATCTTGGCGGAGAACTGGCCCTCGTTTGCCGTGCCCAGGATGGTGCCCCCGCGGATCAGCAGACCAGCCAGCTCGTTGTAGTCGAGCAGCCTGAAACTGGGGGGATCGAGAATGCCATCGAAGCCGCCGAGGAAGCCGATTGTTTCCCAGCCGCGCTTGGCGGCGGCCTTGGCCACGGCGCGAATGACCGCATTAAGCCCGGGGCAATCGCCGCCACCAGTGACGATTCCAATGCGTTTGGTCACGTGAATCTCCTGTGAAGGGAATGCCCGAGACTATGGCGGGTGAACCGCTCGTCGCCGGCTAACTGCCGATTTTGCTCGCGAATGGACTCGCGGCGGATGGCCGTCGAAGGAGACCGATCGCCGGGGGCGACCCCAGCGACAGGGATCGCCCTGAGAAAAATCGTGAGTGTATTCTGAAGATAAAGGAGAAGCACTCGCGGATCAGTTCATCGCGGGAACCAACGGGCCCGCAAGCTCGTTGAGATAAAAGAGCCGACCAGGGAGGGTGGGCATGTAGGAGCTGGGAACCCAGGGATCGGGACCATAGCGAAGGGTCATCCAGAGGCTGAGGCCCTGCCATTGCATACCTCGGCCGAGGATACCGTCGGCACCGCCGATGATGTGGTCGGCCTGGAGGAAAAGTCCAGGGCCAATGGTGTTGGCGAAGGCCGGGACGAGGGTGGTGCGGGAACGAAAGCTGGTGATTGCGTTTTGCTCGATGGTGAGGGGATGGAGGCGAGCGCCGAGGCGGTGAGTTTGGGCTTTCCAGTCGTCGACGGATTCGTATTCGGCAGCGAAGTGCGGCTCCCAGAAGGCAATATGGCAGACGCGGCCGATTCCGAAGATGACGGCGAGCTTCGCGCCCTGTTTGCGAAGCTCGGCGATGCGTTCGGCGTAGTGTGGGAGTCGGTCGGGCGTGGCGAACCAGCGTTGAGTTTCGGGGACGGTGGTGGAACCAAGCGGGCCGTAGAAGGCGTTTTGCATCGCGTTTTGGAATGCGCCTGGGTCGGATGACGGGAGGGTCTTTCCCTCACGGTCGCTCCATTCGTCCATGTTGAATCCGTGGACGTGATCGCAGCGAACCTTCCATTCGTTGAGGAAGTAAACGGCCCAGCGGTACATGCCCATGGGGCCTACGGGCAGGATCAGCGCAATGGGCTGGCCCTGGTCGCGTGATGCGCGAATAACCTGGGCGATTTCATGGCCCATCATGGTGTCGAAGTCTTCCACGGTGGCGCATGGGATGGGCCGAAAGCCGGGGTTCCAGAAGGGCTGGCGATCGAGGATGGCGGTGGGGGGATGGGAGGCGCAAGCGTCGATACGGCCAAGATCCCAACCACGCGGGAGGAAGCCTTCCATGAGCGAGCCGTCGAGGGTCGAGATCAGATCCATGAGCGGGCGAGCCTCCGTTTTGGTGGAGTGTCGAATCGTCCTATCGAGTGCGGACATCATGATTACGCGCGGCGGGTGGCGCGTCCACGGCTTGTAACTCGCCTGCTCAAAGGGCCGATCGCTCCAGCTCGCCCTGTCGCTCCAGGGTTTTGTAGCGATTGTATGAGTAGACAATCGGAAAAATGATGGCGACGGCAAGTGCGACGCAAGCGGCGATCAGGTGGTTGAACCAGGCCAACCCCGCACCAAGGAGTCCGGCAACGACCCACAGCCAGGCCGCGACGCGGTGGGTGTCGTTCCACACGCGCTCACTGGCGATCGTCCAGGGGACCCGGATGCCCATCCAGAGGTTGCGGCGGATCTTGCCCATGACGTTGCCCAGGACCGCGAAGAAGAGGAACAGCGTGGTGAAAATGAGTTGCAGGGCGTTGGTTTGGTCGTCGAGTGTCTGTCGAAGTGAAATGAGGTGGATCACCAGAAGCAGGACCATCAGGCCGACGACGATGAGGTCGTAGACGTCGCGAAAGGCGGTGACGTCAAACTTCCGTGGCGAGATCGCGGGCAAGAGCCATCGAAATAAAGGAAACATGAACACCATCAGGCCGGGTGTGAGCCAGACGGCCCAGGTTTTGGATCCAAAGCCATCGGCCTCGCCTTTGACGTTCCAGTGAATCGGAATGATGTCGGGCAGGCGTGCGTAAAGCACTGCCGAGGCGAGAAACGCCATGAGAATCAGGACGACGGAGCAAACCGAGGAAGTGCGAGTGTTCATGGTGTTGTGGACTCGTCGTGGTTGACGTGCGGGCCGATGAGGTCGCGGGTCCAGACGTAGAGATCCTGGAGAACGCTGGTGTTGAGTGAGTAAAAGATTTGCTGGCCGTCGCGGCGGCTGCGAATCAGGTCGGCCCCTTTCAGCACGGCGAAGTGGTGGGAGACCGAAGGCTTGCCGAGGTCGAACTCGCCGGCGAGCGAGCCTGCGGACCTCTCACCGGAGGCCAGCAGGCGCAAAATTTTGCGGCGGTTGGGATCGGCGAGTGCCTTGAAGACGGCGTTCATGGGTTTTCTAGGGCGACCTCCACAGGAGTCTTCGCGGATTGGGCGAGGATATTTCGATGAACGTCGAATTATCTGCGCAGGCCTGCTTCGGGTCTTTTGTCGCTGAGAGGGGTTGGAGAGGTGTTCTTTGCTCAGCGAGCCAGGAAACCGGTGGCGGTAGTGGATACGTGCGGGTTAAGGTAAGAAAGCCTCTCTTCAACTTGTCCTGCAATTGCGTTCAATGAGAGTGACACTCCGGAAAGTGAGACTGATGAAGCGGACGAAACCTTGGTTGCCGGCGTTCGGGCTGGCGATCTCCATGACTCTGGTGCCTGGCGGAGCCTGGGCCAGACAGGATGATCCGGCGAAGTCGGAGCCGCAGTTGACGGATGCCGAGAAGGCGACTCAGGAGCGCGAGAAGGCGCTTGCGGACGCGGTCACCAAGCTCAAGGAAGAGGGCGAGAAGAATTCGCAGGTGATGACGACCCTGAGTTACCTGAGCGATGTCATTGGGCCGCGATTGACGGCGTCGCCGGGAATGAAGCGAGCGAACGAGTGGACTCGCGACAAGCTGACGGAATGGGGCCTGGAAAACGCCAAGCTCGAGGCGTGGGGTCCGTTCGGACGCGGTTGGACGTTGAAGAGCTTCAGTGCCCAGGTGGTCGAGCCTCAGTGCATCCCCTTGATCGCGTTTCCGAAGGCGTGGTCGCCCGGCATCGAGGGGACGGCGACGGGTGAAGTCGTTCGTTTCGAAGCGAAGAACGAAGAAGAGATGGAGAAATACAAGGGCAAGCTCAAGGGGGCGATCGTCCTGCTAGGTAATCCGCGTGAGGTGAAGGCGTGGTTCACGCCGCCGGGCGAGCGGATGACGGACACGCAGTTGCTCGGGATGGCGAACGCGCCGGAACCGCAGCGACGAACGGCGCGAGGTCGGCGACCCAGCCGGGCTGGAACGCCGGCACCGTCGTTCCTCCAGAAGCGCGCAGAGTTCCTCCTCGGAGAAGGCGTCGCGGCCACGATCGAACCGAGCTTTCGAGGCGATGGCGGGACCCTGTTCGTGCAGTCGGCCAGTGTGGTCGGCCCACCCGGACAGCGCACAACGCCCTGGCAGAAAGATGCACCGAAGACCGTGCCCCAACTGGTTTGCTCCATCGAACATTTCAACCGCGTCGTGCGGATGCTGGATGCGGGCGAAGCGGTGAAAATCGCGGTGAATCTGGAAGTCGAGTTCCGTGATGACGACCTGATGGGCTACAACACGGTCGCCGAGATTCCCGGGTCCGATCTAAAGGATGAAGTCGTCATGCTGGGCGGCCACATGGATTCGTGGCATGGGGGCACCGGCGCGACAGACAATGCGGCCGGTTGCGCTGTGGCGATGGAAGCGGTGCGAATGATCCAGACCCTGGGATTGAAGCCACGGCGGACGATCCGAATCGCGCTCTGGAGCGGCGAGGAGCAGGGTCTGTTCGGATCGCGTGCTTATGTCGCGCAGCATTTCGCTAAGTTCGAGGCCGATCCGGACGCCGATCCGAACGACTGGATGGCGGCGCTCTTTGGTGGTGGCGGTGGTCGTCCGCTGCTGGCGACTTCTGAGTACGAGAAGTTCAGCGGCTACTTCAATCTGGACAACGGAACGGGCAAGATCCGTGGCGTCTACATGGAGGGCAACGAGGCGATGCGACCGATTTTCCGGAAATGGCTGACGCCGTTCCGCGAGATGGGCGCGACGACCTTGACGGCATCCCCCACGGGCGGCACCGATCACCAGTCGTTCGACTCGCTGGGGTTGCCGGGCTTCCAGTTCATCCAGGATACGGTTGAGTACGACACCCGCACGCATCACTCGACCCAGGATGTGTTTGATCGAATTCAGGCCGACGATATGAAGCAGGCTTCGGTAATCATGTCGGCGTTTGTCTATAACGCGGCGATGATGGACGAGAAGCTGCCCAGGAAGCCGGTTGGGTTTGAGATCAAGCCGGCTGGCTCGGTCGAGGTCAAGGCCGAAGATCCGGCGGCCGGTGCCGGAGAGCGTTGATCGCGAGGATCATTCCTGATGGTCAGGTAGCGGCGGGGCGCTCGATGGGTGCCTCGCCGTTCTTTTTTCGTGCGTGCGGAAGGTCACTTTTGTTGGTCAGCGATGTGCCGCGGCAATGAGTCGGCGGATCAGAATTTCGGGGTCGGAATCGGAGAGGATGAGTTCAAGAACGCGAGGGTTGGCGAAATCCTGGTCGATGGCGTGCTGGATGAGGCTGAGAAGTGGGTCGAAATAACCATGTATGTTGAGGATCGCGGTGGGCTTTGCGTGAAGACCCAGTAAGGCCCAGGAGAGAATTTCGAAGAACTCCTCATAAGTGCCGATACCGCCGGGGAGCACGAGAAAGGCGTCGGAGCGGGCATTCATGAGGGCTTTGCGCTCATGCATGCCGGGCACGACGACAAGCTCGGTGAGGCCGTCGTGTGCGACTTCCTCACGGGCGAGAGGTTCGGGAATGACCCCCACAACGCGGCCGCCGGCGGCGAGCGCGGCATCGGCGGCGCGACCCATGAGGCCAATGTGACCGCCGCCATAGATCATTTCGAGTTTATGACGCGCCAGGATCGCGCCGACTTCGGTCGCCGTGGAGATGAAGGCGGGGTCGAGTCCTGTGCGTGAGCCGCAAAAGATACAGACGGCGCGGCAGGGAGTGGAGGGCATGGACGTGAAACTCTGACTGCGAAACGTGAAGGAGAGGTTCGGAGGCTACGCAGGCTGGAGCGTGGTTTGTAAGATCATACTCATGGATCGCTCGGCGGCCTATTGATGACGGAGCCGCTGGTGCGAGTGGATTGAGCGTCGTTCCGAGGGAATGAGGTCGGCGATGAGTGAGGCGTTTCAGACTGTGGCGAAGGTGGACGAGATTCCCGAGGGTGAGGGGCGCCTTTTCGAGGTCAGTGGGAAGCTGATTGCCGTGTTTCAAGACGAAGGCCGGTTTTATGCGATCGACGACGCCTGCCCGCACCAGGGCGCGCCCTTGAGTGATGGGATTGTCTACGACAAATCGGTGACTTGCACCTGGCATGGTTGGCGGTTCAGCCTGGAGACTGGTAAGCACCTGGAAGGGTCGCGCTGCCGGGTGGCGGTTTACCCGGTTCGCGTGGAGGGTGACGAGGTGCAAGTGGCAGTGGCTTGAGAGGTTTCTCAGTGACTCGAAGCTAGGGGAAAATCGCTATGCGTGCGGCGTACATCGAGGCGACGGGGCCACCCGAATCGATCAAGGTGGGCGAGCTTCCGGATCGCGAGCCGGGACCCGGCGAAGTGGCGGTGAAAGTCGGCGCGGCGGCGGTCAATCCCATTGACTTGTACATACGAGCGGGCGTTGTGGCGATGCCGTTGGGGTTTCCGTTCGTGGTCGGATGCGACCTCGCGGGCACGGTGGAAGGCGTCGGCCCGGGCGTGACGCGGTTCAAGCCTGGGGATCGGGTGTGGGGATCAAATCAGGGGTTGCTGGGCCGACAAGGAGCGACTTCAACGCGCGCCGTTGTGGGCGAAGAATGGCTGTATCCAACGCCGGATGCACTGGACGACGCCCATGCGGCGGCGATGGCGCTGGTGGGGATTACGGCGCATCTGGGACTTTTCGAAAAGGCAAGACTCGCGGCTGGCGAGACCGTCTATGTAAGCGGCGGGAGCGGCGGTGTGGGCACAATGGTGATCCAGCAGGCAAAAGCGGCAGGCGCGCGGGTGATCACGACGGCAAGCAGTTCGGAGAAGGCGCATCTGTGCCTCTCATTGGGTGCGGAGGCGGTGATCGACTACCGCACGGGCGACCTGGAAGCCGGCTTGCGTGAGTTCGCGCCCGAAGGCGTCGATGTGTGGTTTGAGACTCAGCGCGAGCCGAATCTGGACCTGATGGTGCCGCTGATGCGGAAAAACGGCCGGATGATCGTGATGGCCGGGCGGACGGCGCGGCCGGTGCTGCCACTGGGAGCTTTCTACACGCGCAATCTGTCGTTGCTGGGCTTCGCCATGTTTCTGTTCTCGCCCGACGCGCAACGAAAATGTGCCGAGGATCTCAACCGATGGGCCGCGGACGGCAAGCTGCGCCCGCTTGTCGGAAAAACCTTCTCGCTCGACCAGTCGGCGGACGCGCATCGGTTTCTTGAGGAGAGCACGCTGGGCGGCGCGGGGAAAGTGGTGGGCAAGGTGGTAATTGCGATGAGTTGATGATCGTCGACGACGGCATAACATCCTGGAAGGAGCGTCGCCATGCGACATTTCCGAAGACTGGGGTTGGCGGTTGGATTGCTGGGGTTCGTGATCGCGGGAGTGGCCCGAGCCGATGATCCCAAGTGGATCGAGTTGTTTGACGGCAAGTCGCTGGACGGTTGGAAGATTGAAGGCGGCACGGCGACCTACCACGTGGAGCATGGGAAGATTGTCGGCCGCACGGTCGCGGGGAGTCCCAACACGTTCCTATGCAAGGGGGATTACGGAGACTTCGTGCTGGAAGCGGAGGTGAAGTGCGATCCCCAGTTGAATTCGGGCATCCAGGTGCGGAGCAAGGTGTATCAAGCCGATGATCCCGACCCCAAGAAGCGGGAACGGGCGGGCGTGGTCTACGGCCCGCAAGTGGAAATCGCACGGAAATCAACAGGGACTGCGGGGCGAGTTTATGACGAGGGCCGACGCGGTGCCTGGCTTTGTGAAATCAATGAGGCAGCAAAGTCAGCCTTCAACGACAAGGGATGGAATCGTTATCGAATCGTCGTGCAGGGGAATCGGTACCGTACTTGGCTGAATGGCGTTGAGTGCGTTGATTTTCGTGACGACGCGGACGAGCGTGGGTTCATCGGCTTGCAGGTTCACGCAATTCCGAAGGGCGAAGGGCCGTATGACGTTCGCTGGAGGAACGTGCGGCTTCGCGAACTGACTCCGGACGAGGAGGTGGGCGCGGAGGGATGATCCCATTGACGGCGAACGGAGCCGGGGCGTCTGGCCGAGGGGATTCGACCAGCCGCCAGTTCTCCTAATTTCCGAAAATACACCCGACAGGACTTGAACCTGTAACCCTCAGTTCCGAAGACTGATGCTCTATCCAATTGAGCTACGGGTGCGTTTGGCAAGGGCAGACGCGCGGTTGCCCGTTGCGATATAACTATAACAGTCCCGGTCTAGGCTGAGAAGCGCGACGGACTGACTTGTTGAGCAGCGTCAGGAGTTTCGCCGTTCGAAGTTCGGCCTCCGCCGGCGACTCCCCACGATGGTTCTTGAATGGCGTCCCGAAAACGCCCTCTGCGGAACGGAAAAGCGATGGCGAAGTCAGAAGGCAATCCGGTGAAGGGGACTTTTTCGTTCGTCAGCCTGGGCTGTCCCAAGAATCTGGTGGATTCGGAGCGGATGCTGGGGTTGCTGGCGCAGGATGGTTATCACCTCGTGTCGGATACAGTCGAGGCGGATTTCGTCGTCGTCAACACCTGCGGTTTCATCGACGCGGCGCGGCAGGAATCGCTGGCGGTGATTCGAGAAATGGTTGGCCGAAAGGAAAAAGGTGAGCTACGGGGAGTAGTCGTCGCCGGTTGTCTGGCGGAGCGAGAGAAGGACGCGCTCCTGGACGTCGTCCCGGGCGTCGATCAGGTGGTGGGTGTGTTCGGGCGCGAGGAGATCGCGCGGGCGGCGGAGCGTATTCTGGGCGGAATCGAGGAGCAGAGGTCTTTGTTCCGGCCGGCTCCGATTCGTGCCCAGGAGGATACGGCGCGGCTGCGGATTACGCCTCGGCACATGGCGTATCTGAAGGTGTCGGAAGGCTGTGACCGGCTTTGCACGTTTTGCGCGATTCCCTACATGCGCGGCAAGCATGTGACGAAGCCGATCGAGGAGGTCGTCAGGGAAGCCCGAGAGCTGGCGCGGGATGGGGTGCGTGAGCTGAATCTGGTCGCCCAGGACATGACCTATTATGGGCTGGACCTTTACGGTCGGCCTCGGCTCGCGGAGTTGCTGCGCGAGCTGGACGCGATCGAGGAGATTGATTGGATTCGCATCCTCTACAATTATCCTCAATTCGTAAGCGATGAACTCGTCGAGACGATCGCCGGTGCCAAGCGGATCGTGCCATACCTGGATATGCCGTTGCAGCATATCAACGACCGGATGCTGAAAATGATGAACCGCCGGCACACGCGGGCGGAAACGGTCGAGATTATCGAGCGTTTGCGAAAGGCGATTCCCGGGCTGGTGATGCGGACGACGTTCATCGTCGGCTTCCCCGGCGAGACGGAGGCGGAGTTCGAAGAGCTGCTTGAGTATGTGAAGGAAACTCGATTCGAGCGACTCGGTGTGTTTCCCTATTCGTTCGAGTCGGACACGCCCGCCGCCAAGCTGTCAGGCGCGGTGCCGGACGAGGTGAAGATGAGCCGCCGTGACGCGGTGATGGCGGCGCAGCAGGACATTGCCCAGGCGTTCAACCGGAGCCTTGTAGGTAAGACCCTGGACGTCCTGATCGACGGACCGGAGCCGGGCGGGGAAGGGATTTGGGTCGGACGATCGTATGCCGACGCGCCCGAGGTTGATGGGTTGGTCTATGTCGCCGGCAACGACTTGAGGCCCGGCGATCTGTTGAGTTGTGAGGTGATCGAAGCGCTGGAGTATGATCTGGTGGCGAAGCCGGGACGGCCCAGGAATCTTCGGCGTAGGAAAAGTCGGGGCGGAAAAGCGAAGTCGGGGGCGGGTGCCTCGCTGCCGATTATTGGTTGACGGCGGATCATCTCTGAACCGAGGAAAGTCCGAGCATGACCTCCTCACGCACGGCGGACGCCGAAAATACAGGGCCGGGCCGTGAGTTGGATCGATTATGGAACCTGCCCAACCTGCTCACCTTGATTCGCCTGCCGCTGACCGTGCTGGTGTGCGTGGCGATTTCCGCGGGTTGGGATTTCGTGGCGCTCGTCGTCTTTGCGATCGCCGCGATTACGGATGCGCTCGATGGATATGTGGCGCGGGCGATGGGCCAGGCATCGGCGCTGGGGCGTCAGCTAGATCCACTGGTCGATAAGGTGATGATCTGCGGGACGTTGATTTTCCTCCTGGCCCGGGAAAACAGCGGCGTCGCGGCGTGGATGGTGGCGGCGATTGTGACTCGGGAGTTGCTGGTGCAGGCGTTGCGGAGCCAGGTGGAGGGGCAGGGGAGCGCGTTCGGGGCGAAGTGGGCGGGCAAGCTCAAAACGTTGACGCAATGCCTGGCGATTGTGGCGGTGTTGTGGACATGGATCGACGCAGGGCGTGGTTCGTGGGCCACGTTGCGTGACATCCTGCTCTGGTCGGCTACCATACTGACGATTTACAGCGGACTGGCTTATCTGGTGGCGGCGGTGCCGTTGCTGCGCTCGTTGCGCCGGTAAGGGCCGGCTTGGTCGTGGATTCTTTGACCGGAGGTTGAGCTTCGATGGGGGATTGGATACAGGCGATCGTCTTGGGGTTGATCCAGGGGGTCACGGAATTTCTGCCGATTTCCAGCGATGGGCATCTGTCGCTGATTCAGATTCTGACGACAGGCCATCTCACGAGCGGGTCGGAAAGCGGGTCGGACCATATCTTCTTCGACGTGATGCTGCATATCGGCACCACGCTGGCGATCATCCTCAGTTTTCGCAAGCAAACGATGGCGGGTGCGCGGGGGCTGCTGGGTCGGACCGATGTTCCCGACGGATATCGGCGAGATCGTCTGATCCGGTTGGCGATTCTGACATTCGTCGCCATGCTGCCGCTCTTGCCCGTCTTGTTGTTGCGAAAGCAGATCGCCTCGACCTTCGAGAGCCTGACAGCCGTCGGCATCGGCTTCTTGATCACAGCGCTTGTGTTGCTGGTGACGGTGCGGCTCCGTGGAGGGCACAAGGGGCCGAATGAGATGACGTGGGTCGACGCCCTCTTGATCGGCACCGCCCAGGCATTCGCGCCCCTGCCGGGCGTGAGCCGCAGCGGACTGACCGTGGCAACAGCCCTGGCACGCGGATTCACGAAGAGCTGGGCGGTCGGTTTCAGCCTGATGCTGGCCGTTCCGACCATCCTCGGCGCAGCCGCCTACGAGCTCAAGGACGCCGACCTGGCAGCGGTGACCGGAACGCGTTGGGCGCAAATTCTAGTCGCGACGGTGTTAGCCGGCGTTGTCGGTTATGCGGCAATTCTCTGGCTGGTGAAGATTGTCCGGTCGGAGCGGCTATGGTATTTTTCTGTATACCTATTGCTCCTGGTGGCGATCATCTTCGTGTTCTTGATACCCCGTACGGCGACAACCGATGAGCAGCTCAAAAGTCGAGCGACTGCTGTGGGTAACGCCGCATGGCGGGCTGCCGAGCCAGGGAGTGGCCGATTGGGCCTCGTCGATCGCCCGCTTGGAGCGTCGCGTGCTCTGTCTGGTCCCGACGGCGGCGGCGCGTGATGGCTGGCGCTCGGCACTGGCCTCGAAGGCAGACCCGGAATCGGTTCGGGTCTGGTGCTGGAGCGACCTGTGGGAGGGGATACGCGGTGGGGCCGATCGGGGGCCGCGCGTCTTGTCGGAAGTGGGTCGCCGAGGGCTGATCCGCGAGGCCGTAAATGCGTGTCGACGGGATGGGGCGTTCGCCGCGGCGGAGCGGCTTGTGGAAACGCCGGGCTTTCGGCGATTACTCGGAAGACAGTTCGAAGCATGGTCGGCAAGCCGACTCGAAGCCGAGCCAGGCATGACGCCGGATGGCGTGGAGCCGGAGGAATGGTCGGCGTACGTGCATTATCTTCGGCTCCTGGAGGCGACGGATTCCGTCGATCACGTCGGGCTTGCCTGGTGGGCGAGTGAGCGAGCTCGAGTGAAGCGTTTTTTTGAGAACGACGCCGACTGCGGTGCGCTGGCCGTCGCGGATGCGTCACGGATTGGCAAGGCCGCCTGGCGTGCAATGACAGTGCTTCAGAGCCTGAGCCTGCCGATGCTGGTTAGTCTGCCAGGCGATTCGGAACGTGCTGAAAGCGGGCGCGCGGAAGCCTATGTGGGAGTTAGTGCTCTCTCGGAACGGATACGGGAGTGGGGATTCCTCGAGGGCACGCCGCCTGAGCCATCGTTTCCGGCCGGGATGACGGCGGCGCGGCGTGACCTGTTTCGTCTGCAACGGACACGCTCGGAGCACTGTGAAGGGCTGTCGGTCGTGGGTATGCCGGCGGGAACGGGTGAGACCCTGGCAGCGGCGCGAGCGGTGGCGGAGGCATTGGCTCGGGGTGCGAACCCCGAGGAAATCGCCTTGCTGGTGCCGGAGTGGACCGAGCCGGCGCGTGAGCTGGGATCGACGTTGCGATCGTGGGGGATCGCCTGTTCGGGTGGGCCGAGGTCGGCACTGGCAAGAGATCCGGCGGTGGCATGCCTTGTGAGTGCGGCGCGCTTGCCGGTGGATCAGTGGGATGCACGGCGGCTGGCGGGGGTGTTGGGGCATGGGAGGCTCAGTCCGACGTGGGATGCCCCCAAAAGTCGTGCGGAGCGGGCGGACGCGGCGCGGGCGGTACGAGAGTGCGGAGCGTTTCGCGATCTGGGCCGATTGCAAGCCGCGATGGAACGGACGTTGGGACGCGAGCCGAGGGCGGGAACGGAAGGAAAGGCCGCGCATCTGGAGCGTGAGCGTGCGCGTGTCGCGCTGCCGGTCTTGGAGGCGTTCGGCCGACTTTTCTCAGGAGCGCACGAACCAGCACCGTGGGAAGATCAGATCGCTCGGTTGGAGCAATTGCTCGGCGCGCTGGGCCTTGAGCGCACAGGAGACTCGCGTGCGCTGGGACTGTTGCGGCTGGCCCTCGACGAACAGGCAGGCTTGTTGGCGGATATGGGATCGGACGTGAAGGAACGGCGGTGGGCCTGGTCAGAGTTCGTTAAGGAACTCGAAGACCTCGGTCGGGAGGTGACCTGGCAGCCGAGTCCATGGCGTGAGGGCACCGTCAGGCTAGCGACAGTGACGGAGTTGTGCGGCGTGGAAATTCCGTGGCGGATTGTCATGGGGCTTGGGGAGGGCACCTTCCCGTCGCGTCATGTCGTGCGATCGACATGGGCGTATCGCCCCGAAGTGGATTTGAGGCGAGACGACCAGACGATCACCGAGGAATCTCAGCACGCCGACTGGCTGGTCCCTGCCACACTGGCAAGCGAGATGCGCCGATTTTTGGACCTGCCGTGCAGTACGACGAGCGGCTTGATCCTGATCCACGGTTGCACGGACGCCAAGGGTCAGCCACTCCTCCGCGCGGGTTTCGTGGATGAACTCTCCGAACTGTTTAGCGAATCCGATTGGGAATCTGTGAGTTACCAGTCGAGGCGTCTGGAACCTGTTCTGGCTGAGGATTTGGGGCGTGCGGTACGCGAGCGTCGGGTGCGAGCGGTGGCGCGGGCACTGGTGGGCGATCAGGACGAATTGACTTCGCTGGCATCGCAGCCGTCCCATGCACAGGCGCTGAGGGGCGCGGCGCTGGGCTTGCGGGTACAACATTTTCGTTCTCGCGAGCGATTCAGCCATTTTGATGGGATGTTGACCGGCGATCGAACGATCCGATCGATCGCGGAGGAATTTGATCGCCGAAGTCCGGGACTGAGTCCGAGCCAACTGGAGACATACGCGCTTTGTCCGTTCCGGTACTACCAGCGGTATGTGCTCAACGTTCTGCCGGGGGCCGACGCCGATGAACTCGCGGAGGACTGGTCGGGACGTGGGCGGATCTTGCATCAGACATTGGAAGAACTGCATAGCTTGCTGCGACTGGATGGACCGGACGCGGTGACGCTGGATAGCGACGAGTTGTTTACGCGGCTAAGCACGCTGATCACACAGCAGATGGACTCGATCAAGGAGCAAGGAACCGACCTGGAAATCGCCTTGCACGAACTGGAACGAGAGATTTTGACCGACACAGGTCGGCGCTACGTTGCGCAGCATGAGAAGTATTTCGAGGGCAGCCCCCGGCCGATACCGGCGGAGTTTGAGCTGGCGTTTGGCGGACGAGGAACGTTGCCCGCGTTGCGGATCGGTCCGGATGCTCGGGGGCGATCGATCGGTTTGCAAGGAGTGGTGGATCGACTCGATGTGATCGAGCATAACGAACAGACCTATTTTCGAGTGATTGATTATAAATCGGGTTCGGTTCCGGGCCGGGCGGAGTTGAAGGATGGTCGTGCGTTGCAGTTGCCCTTGTATGCTCTGGCGGTCTTACGGCTACAGTTCGATGAGGGTTCGGCGCAACCGGACCAGGTGGGCTACTGGGGGCTGAAGGAGGGCGTGGGCTACAAGAAGCTGTTTCCGCTTGAACGCAGTTCCGGGCCACCACGCAGCGATCCGGAGCTGTGGGCGGAGTTCTTCAGGCGGCTCGAAGCGTTTGTGCTGGCGCTGGCGGATCGGATTCGGTCGGGCGAATTTCCCGTATCCCCCGTGGACAAGGAATGCGAGCGGTCGTGCGACTATCGACGGGTGTGTCGAGTGCGCCAGCTTGGCGCCTGGAATAAAGAGTGGGCGGATCGGCCGAAATGGGATCCGACGGGGGAACAGTCGTGAGTCCGCAACCGAAGCAGCCCATACCCCCGACGCCGGAGCAAGCGGCGGCGCTGTTGGTGGACGGCTCGAGCGTCGCATTGGTTTCAGGGGCGGGTTGCGGCAAGACACGGGTGCTGACCGACCGTTATCTACGGGCCATTGATGGAGCCGGCTCGGCGACGACAGGGCTGCCCGCTGTGCTGGCGCTCACGTTCACGGAAAAGGCGGCACGCGAGCTTCGTGAGCGTGTGCGGCGTGCATGTCGTGAGCGACTCGCCGAGGAGCCGAATTCGAGCTATTGGCGAGAGGTACGGCGAGGTTTGGAGGCTGCGCCGATCTCCACCTTCCACGGTTTTTGCGGCGGAGTGCTGCGTGCGTTTCCGATCGCGGCGGGGGTGGAGCCGGGGTTCCGAATCCTGGACGACTCACTGGCGGTGGTGCTGCGTCGGCAGGCGCTGGACGACAGCATTCGACGCCGGTTGATCGCTGGAGACGCAGGGCTGCGGCGGTTGGTGGTAAGGCTGGGAATGACCGGCGTCCGTGAGGTGGCGGCCGCTCAGGTCGCGGGGCGGTCGGGTCGGGACTTCTCAAAATGGCGAGATTTCACACGCGAGGAAGCAGTCGAAGCGTGGAGAGCATCTTTCGCTACCAGAGCGGAGCCGATCATCGCCGGTGCCTTGAGCCGTGGCTCCGCGGTCCCGCTGCGACGGCTTCGTCCCCACGATTGCTTGAATGAGAGTATGAGGGATCACTTACTCGAAGTTCAAGCGGCATTTTCGGCGATTGACAGTGGCTCGCGGCTCAACCTGGATGAGTGTGGGCAGTTGCTCGAGGCAGGGGGGCGAAACAGCATTAAGTTCTGGCCGTCCAAAGAGGATATGGATCGGGTCGGCAGGGCACGGACCAGGCTGAAGGAGTTGGTCAAAAAGGCTCGCATGGCATCGGTCTGGGACGAGGAGTTGGCAGGCCGGATGGTCGAAGAAACGCGAGCGCTCTGCGCCTTGGTGTGTGACTCCCAGGAGCTTTACGACGGTCGGAAGCGCGAGGCGGGGGTACTCGATTTCGACGATTTGCAGGCGCGTTTGTTGACTCTTTTGAAATACGGCCCGGATCAGGCAGTGATGCGCATCCGCGAGTCAATCCGGCTGATCCTGGTCGATGAGTTTCAGGACACCGACCCGGTTCAGGCGGAGATCCTGGAACTGCTGGCGGGGGAGACGGCCGGAACCGGACGGCTCTTTCTGGTGGGCGACGTGAAGCAGTCAATCTATGGATTCCGGGGGGCGGAACCAGCGCTGCTGGGCCGGTTTCGCGACCGGTTTCCGTCAGCGGGGCGTTTGCAACTGACACGGAATTTCCGCAGCACACCGGCGGTGATTGAGTTCGCCAACGCCTTGTTCGCCGAGGTTTTCGACGCCCCCGAGGATCGTCTCGAAGCCGCCCGAACCGGGCCGGCGCAGCCTTCCTTTCCGCCCGTGACCTTCGTAAAGGCGGCCTCCGGCGGGGCCAAGACGAAAGCCAACGAGCGACGCGACGAGGAAGCCAAAGCGCTCGCTCGGTTGCTGCGGTCGCGCATTGACGCAGGCTGGATGATCCACGATCCCAACCACGGCGCACTCCGCAGGGCGGAAGCGGGCGACGTCGTTGTGTTGTTGCGCGCGATTCACCACGCGGCGATGGCGGAACGCGCCATGATGGACGAGGGGTTTGAGTGCTACGTGATCGGCGGCTCGACGTTTTACACGCAGCCGGAGGTTCTCGATCTCATCAACTTGTTGACCTGCCTGGAGGACCCGACAGACGAGGTGGCCCTCGCGGGCTTGCTTCGAAGCGGTTTTTTCGCGGTGAGCGACGAGGCGCTTTACTGGCTCTCGCGGTCGCCCGGCGGAACGTTGCTCGATGGGTTGCGAAAATCGGCGACGAGCGGAGAAGAGCTGCCGATGCCCGATCGTGAGCGGGTACGTCGGGCGGCCAACATGCTGGGACGCTGGAGAAACCTGAAGGACAAATTGACCATCGGCGATTTGCTGGACCGCGCGCTCGATGAATCGGGCTATGAAGCGGCGTTGCTCGCGCAGCGGCAGGGCGGGCGGATGCGGGCCAATTGCCGCAAACTGGTTCGTGTCGCCCGGGCTTTCGATGCGTATGGGGGGTTGGGTCTGGCGGATTTCGTCGAGCGATTAAAAGCCGATTATGACAACCCGCCCAAGGAGTCTCAGGAATCGACGACGGACGAGCAAGGAAACGCGATTCGGATCATGACGGTGCATCAGGCCAAGGGCCTGGAATTTCCGATCGTGGTCGTCCCGCACATCGACCGAGAGGAAAAGGCGCGGACAGATCAAGCCATTTACATGGACGAATTCGGTCCAATTCTCAAGGGGCTGGCCCCGCTGGGGGATGCTCAGGAGAGCGAATCACTCAATCCGATCGAGTATCTGGCGGTCCAGCATCTTCAAAATCTGGAACGAGAGGAGGAGCTTCGCATTTTGTATGTTGCGGTCACTCGAGCGCGAGAGGCGCTCCTGCTCTCATCGGGACGGCCGCCCGAGGAGGCACGCAACTCGCCCTGGTTTCAACTTATGCTGGAACGATTTGATCTGGATTCCGGTGAGTGCATCGGAGAAGGTCCAGAGACGACAAGAATCGAGGTGGTCGATTTCGACCAGGTGGCGGCGGTCGCCGGGGATCAACCGGAAATCGTTCGCGTTGACCGGATTGGCAAGAAACGCGAGGAACGACCGAGGCTGCTGGCGATTGCCAAGGCCGTGGAGGAGGCCGCGAACGGAGCCGAAGCGAACACCTCGATCCTGCCCGACGAACCCCCTTCCACTCCCAATCCCCTCTGGCTCGACCTGGATGCCGGACCGCTGGAATCACCACGCGAGCTGGCCGTTTTTCGCTTGATTCAAGCCGTCTGCGGTAGCGCCGAGTGCTATCGAACCACAGGAGTAAAGCTGCGACGGCTGATCGAGGAGCTGGGCCAAAGGCTGGTGCCGGCAGCGACGCCAGGGGTCGTCACCGAGGTTTTCGATCGACTTGAGGCGTGGGGGCCGAGCCGATTGTCGTCCCAGGGAGCGCGAGAGCTGCGAACGGGGCTCCCATGGGAGATCAGAAATTGCGGCGGATCGTCGACAACGTGCCGGGGACGAACCGAACTCGTCTGGAAGGATTCGGAAGGAGGGTGGCATGTCGTCCACGTGGCCGGCGCTGCGCTCAACACGGCGGCCGACGCGACCGAGTGGCTCAGGGCGGCGTGTGGCACTCGATGCCATACGCCCGAGCCGGTCGTGGATTCGCGGCTCGTGCTGCTCGGGCGAGAGGGTGCGCGGGAATTCGAAATGCCTGTGGTTCTGGACGATCGGGGAATTGCCGACCAACTGGCTCGCGTCTTGAACCTGCGGGCAACTCTCTCGCTCACTGGCGAGTGGTGAGTGCTTCAATTCTTTAATGCAGCACTGACGCTCATCGGGTTGCGGTCTCACCGGGTAGCTCGGCGTCGGCACGGCGATCAGCACCGATCATGGCAGCGCTCACCTGAGTCGACCACCGATGCTGGAGGTCGGCGTAGCCGGTGAAGCCGTAGACACGGGCAAGCTCCACGTCGTAGCCGTTGCGTTGAGCGTCTCGGAGAAACGTCAGGAAGGCAGGCGGACCTTTGCGCTCGACAAGATAGCGGGTGAGCGAGATGCTCTGGGCGTAGTAGAGCGGCCACTGGTTCTCGTCGGGGTAGTCCATCACGAGCAGATCCCGCGCCTCGAATAGCCGGGCCGAGCTGATCTGGTCGGCAAGATCGCCAGCGCGTAGGGCCTGTTCGGAGTCGGGCTCAGAGAGGGCGGCCATGCCTTCATCAGCCCAGCGCGGAATGGGTGTGTCGCCGAAGAGGTCGGCAAGCACCACATGGGTGACTTCGTGCGGCAGGACGGCGGAGAGCATCTTGGGATTACCGACGCGCAGATTGATCCGCCGCGACGTTACGCGGCCTCCAAGCACCCCGGTGGTGGAAAACCCAGGTGAGTCGGCGGGTTGGCCGGTAACCGCCACGTAAAGCGTCGCATCAGGAAACAGGTAGAGGTAGCAGGGCGGGGTCCAGGAGGGCAAGGGGCGATTGGGGCCGGCCCAGAATTTCCAGGCGTCGGAGCGGGCTTGCTCGGCGCGGGCGGCGACCTGGCGAGCCAGCGCGGGGTCGTCGTGATAGATCAGGAAATTGGGCGTTTTGAGGACCTTCCAGTTGCCGGCGTCGGCTTCCGCGACTGCGGTCGGCGCGGAGTAGGCATCAAACGGATTGGGGTCCTCGGTTCTGGCCGCCGGTTTCGCTTCCGACTGGTCGCTGTTGGCCGGCTGGGCGTATCGCGAGATGGGAGAGCGCCGGCTGCTCGCTGCGGGCGCAGACTCGCGTGTCGCGGGAGCGGGCGAAGTTCCGGGATCGATGCCGGCCTTGGTCATCAGCTCACTAACGAGGCTCAGCAGGTATTCGTCGTACCAGTGATTGGGTGTGAGCTTGCGGATCGCGATGATCTCGTCGCGAATGGCGTACCACTCGGCTCGGTCTCCAGGCTTCTCGTTGATCCGCTGGACGAGGGCGTGGCGTCGACAGTAGGCCAGTGCATCGAAGCGGAGCCGGGGGAGGCGCTGGGCTTCGTAAAGCTCAGCGTAGATCGCACCAGCCTCCGAATAGCGCGCGTCGCGAAAGGCCTCGTCGGCTTCGGCGATTCGTGCGGAGTCGTCGCGTGGCGGCGCGGGAGCCGGCTCGCCAGGTGCCGAGATCGCGGCGA
>JBGSYY010000396.1:0-2086 GCA_041750675.1 Isosphaeraceae bacterium
TGATCGGCTGGGTGGCCGATATGCTGGGCACCGATGCCGGCCGCGCCACCGCCATCGGCCGCCTTTTCGAGAGCCTGGGCGCCGTTCCGGTCTCCGACGGCAAGCACGCCGCCAACATCACGGCCGGTATGCTCCTGATCGTGCCGGTGCTCTTGATCGGCAGTGTTTGCTTCTTCCTCGGCGCCAAATACCTGCCCCGCGACCAGGACCGCGCCACCGCTACCACCGATCCCAACAACCCGCCCACCCACGGCGTCCACTGAGAAATTACGAGCGCCACGTGTCCTGCCACCCCGTCCATCAAGCCCAACGCGAGATCCGACCGCCCGCAAAATCGCTTTAGACACATTCGTCAATCGGACGATCCTTAACGGAGACGCGTTCCTATCTCCATGAGGATTCCCTCCGCGATGAGGCGCTCGGCTCGATTCTCCTTCTGGCCTCCGACACTGACGCTGCTGAGCCTCCTGGCCCTCAGCAGTCCGTCGATCGCCCAGAATCCGCCGATCTCCTTCGACACTCCCGACGCCCCGCTCGCCGCCTGGTCGGCCTCGCCAAAGGACGACGACGACGCCTGCGACCGCACCCAGCTCCCCCTCGCCCAGCGACTGGTCGCCCCGTTCTGGCAGATCGACGACCCCGACGGCCCCATTAGCACCGACCGACCCACCTTCACACCCGCCAACACCGTCCTCCCCCTCGACCGCTTCCAGATCGAGTCCGGCTACACCTTCACCCACGACCTCAACGCCGACACACGCACCAACCGCAACGCCTACCCCGAGCTATCCACCCGCGTCGGCATCCTTCCGCGCGTCGAGTTCCGCACCTACTGGATCGGCCAGGCGAACATCCGCGAAACCAACCGCACCACCGGCCTGTCCCAAATCCGCAACGGCACCACCGACATGGAAGTCGGCTTCAAAACCCAGTTGATCTCTCAAGACCGCGATGAGAAGTGGCTGCCCACGACGGCCCTGATCACGTCCGTCCTGACGCCCGTCGGCGAGGGCCTGACCAATTCCTCGGGAACCGTCCGCCCGTATATCGACCTGCTCTACGGCTGGAATCTCACCGACCGCCTGACCGTCACCGGCTCACTCGGCTACCGCCAGATCCGCCGAGTCTTCACCAACCAGCCCGCCGATAGCCTCGAACGCTTCAACCAATCCCTCGTCGCCTCTTTCAAGGCGACCGATCGCCTCACCCTGTTCCAGGAATGGTACGCCCTGACCTACACCAACGCCGCCGACAACCGCCCGATCCACTTCATCGACACCGGCTTCCTCTACCGCCCCACCCCCAACACCCAGCTCGACCTCCGCGCCGGCATGGGCCTCGGCGACCGCCCCGACGACTTCTTTACCGGCGCCGGCTTCTCGATCCGCTATTGACCCGGCCTCCCCCCCCCCGATTGGCGGGGTCAGGTTCTGCCATCCGATTGTGAGCCTCGAACCAAAATGGGGACCGGCTCCGAGTCTTTGAGGTGCCTGTCTCCATTTTGATTCGACGTATTCAATTCGCCTTCGGAGCCAACCGCGACGAGCCGGGCAGGGCAGGCAGGGCCGAAGTCTCGACAACGGTCGATGCCGGAGCCTCAACCCCCACCACCCGCGCCGCCGCCTCGCGAATACTCGGCGAGGCGTCCGACGCCGCGATCTCCGTCAAACGCTCGCGGGCCTCGGCTGTCGGGTTCGCGGCCAGCGCCTCGACGGCCTTGGCCCGAACCTCCTCATCCAGATCGCGCGAGAGATACACCAGCCACACGGTCGGATCGATGTCGGTCCGCTCCTTCAGCAGCGTGATGGCCGAGGCACGCATCTTCGGCATCGGATGCACCACGAGCTTGCCCATGCCGATCTGCTCGTTCGTCAAACCCCGACGCTTGAGCAACTGCTCGGCCATCGCCGCAATCTCGGCCGTGGGGTCGAACAGCAGCGGCAGAATCATTTCCTCGTCAAGCAGCTCGCGACGATCCTGGAATCCCGCAAGCACCTGGCCCCGAACTTCCGGGCTGGGGTCCTTCAGATAAGCGATTGCCGGCGCGGCCTGCTCGGGCAAGGGCAACGCCCCCAGCGCGGCGACG
>JBGSYY010000397.1:0-12120 GCA_041750675.1 Isosphaeraceae bacterium
GCGCGTCTGTGCGGCGCACGCATGACGCTCCTCCTCGGCCGCCTGGACGGCCTGGCCCTCGGTGCTCTCCTCTCCGTCTTTGTTCGTTTTATAGGCATATTAAAAGAAAATCGCGCGCACACACTTACAAACGCGCATATCGTGATTCAACGCATAGCAGTGCTCTCACTTGCCGTGACCGCATTCGGGCTTTTGGCCCTCCACCGCGCCGGGCAACTGAGCATTTACGGCTCCCCGTCGGCAATGACCCTCACCATCCTCTTCGCGAACCTCGCCGCCTTCGGCCTAGTGGCGCTGGTCGTCGCTCACGCCCGATCGCCATGGCTCCGCCCCCTCCGCGCCGGCTGGCTGGTCCTGATCGGCCAGATGAGCTATGGCCTCTATCTCTACCACCCCATTGTCCTGGGCATCTCCGCCGGCACTCTCGGCCTCAGCCGATTCACCGATCTGCCCACATCCCGCCTCCTCCTCACCCTCGCCGTCTGCCTAACCCTGGCCACCTTCTCCTGGTTCCTCATTGAACGCCCTATCCTCCGACTCAAGGACCGCCTTGCCCCAACCTCGCTCACACCGGCTCCCCACCTCGAAGTGACCGTCAGTAAACCCTCCGGCCACGTCACGACGACCAGCCCAGCGTGACCACAGTTGAGGGATGGGACCGATCCCATGGGCAGACGGGCCACGACCGCGAGATAGTTCCTGGACGAGCTGGGTGAACCGGCCGATGTCGGAAGCGGAGTCATCCGCGTCGCGTCGATGCCGTGTTGACAACCCCGAACGCTCACCATAAATTCCCTCCTCAATCATGCTTTGCTTCGCGCCACCAATACACTTGAAACACGATGACACTCGCGGGGGATCGGCGAAAAGAGCGGCAGTCCTTCGAAGCCTTGTCTCGGTTTCGCTCGTAAGTCTGGCGATCTGCCCTGTAGTGATTCGGGCGATCGATGAGTCGGCGTCTTATCATCTGGGCACCAACCACTGCCAAGGCACCGAACACCTCATCATTGACGTATGGGGCAACGTGATCGGTCGTAACCCCGATACCTGCGATTGCCGCTAGGAAGCGGGCTTTTAGCACGGCGCGTCCCGCAAGTGAAGCAGGGCGCGCCGGTTCTTACGAGGCCAGACATGACATTTCTTGGGAGGGATGACCATGCGTCCTGTCACGGTTGCCGCTTCGGTCGTCATCACACTGTTGCTTACACTGTTTTCGCGAGCGGACGAGGAGCAGACGGCCCGATTCCAGGGCGAATACCCCGCCGCCGCTAGGCGACTTGTGGAGCGCTACGCCCGCGCTAAGGGAGCATGCCGCCTGTGGAGGACGCTGGAGGGAACTTCCGAGCTAAGCCCGGTGGACGATGCAAAGTTCGCGATCGACCATGGTTTCGAGAAGCTGTTCATCGGCAGGAACCTAAGCCCGGGGCCCGGCGGGAAGGATGCGACGTTCGATATCGTCTATTGTGTCGGGAAGAACACCGATTTCTACCTGACACGTCTGCCAGGATCACCGACCTTCAACGTGGAAGGCATCGGCTCGAATCCGTCCGACCGTGATGCCTATCGCACCATGTTCGGCCGATTCGTGAACGCACATTTCGCGGTCCAAGGAACCCCCTTGTCGCGACTGATGGAACACCCGAAATTCCACCTGCTGGACGCGACCTCCACGACCAAGGGATCGCGAAACCTCGTGAAAATCGAATTCGTGGTGGGCGATCTACCCGCCAGGAATCACGTCGCCGCGATCCTCGATCCGGCGGCGGGCTGGGTCATCACATCCATGACGCAATGGCTCGAAGACTCCCCCGACCGAAAGACCACGGTGGAAATTGAATTCGGCTCGCCCATGGACGGATACTATCCGCCACGCCTGGTTCAGTATCACTCGAGGCCGGGCGAATCCTCATCCTGCGAGTTCACCGAGTGGGAGTTCGCGCCCACACCGAAGGCGGAATTCACGATGCCGTTTTACGGGCTTCCCGACCTGACGGCGAAGCCCGGCTCTCAAACGAACACCCTCGCGTATTGGTTGGGCGGAATCGCCGTGCTGGGAGCGGGTGGCGCCGTGCTCCTCAGAAAGTTCGCGGGTCGAGTCCCGGCCCGGGCCGGAAATGTCTAAGCGAGCCGGACTGCGAGATTGGTTTCGAGGAGCGTTGCGATGAAAGTTGGTCGTGTCGGCATGCTGACCCGCGCCGCAAGACAACGATCGGGAGCCGATACCAAGGCCGCATGGCCCCGACGATGTGGATTCACGCTCATTGAACTTCTGGTGGTCATCACCATCCTCGGCGTCCTGATGGCGTTGCTCCTGCCCGCCGTCCAGGCGGCCCGCGAAGCCGCCCGACGCGCGCAGTGCGAGAATCATCTCAAACAGATTGGCTTGGCGCTACACGGCTATCACACGAGCCAGGGCAGCTTTCCCGTGGGGCGAACGGTGTCGCATGATGCGCGATACTCGTTCGCCGGAAGCCCGTGCTCAGGTCCCCTCGATCGCAGTTTTCTGGTCGCGATTCTACCTTTCGCCGACCAACGGCCCGTCTACGACGCCATCAACCACGACTTATCGATCTTCGGCCCGGAAAATTTCACCAGCCGATCCACGACACTCGGAATCTATACCTGCCCGAGCGACACCGCGGCGGGCCGCCCGGTCCAGGGCGTCCTGCGCGAACCGACTCCAGAGCCGGTTCCTGATCTCAGCGTCGTGTCCTACAGCAGTTACGCGGGGCTTATGGGGTCAGCCTACGCACGGGCCTTGCCCATTCCGGAGCGCGGATGCGTCGTCGACGCGTACGAGGTGGCTCGCTCCAACGGCTGCCTCAACGACATCTCGCCGATCAGTTTCGCGTCGATCCACGACGGACTCAGCCAGACTGTGATGGTCACCGAGAAATCCATGACGGCGATGCGCGGGTCGAACGATCCCAGGGAGCCTACGATCGCCCAGAATTCCGGATGGTGGTTCGTCGGCGAGATCGGTCATACGCTCGTCACCGCCACTCACCCGCCAAACGCTCATAAGAAAACCCCGCCACATGACTCCGGTATCTGGCTGCGATCGGCGTCCAGCATGCATCCCGGCGGCCTCAACGTTCTGATGGCGGATGGATCGGTGCGATTCATGAAAGAGACGATCCAGTCGACGCCCCTCGATCCACGGACAGGAGACGTCGCACAAGGCCCCCAGGGGGTCTGGCAGAAGCTCGCCACACGGAACGGGGGCGAGATCATCGGCGAGAGCGAATACTAGCCCCAACAGGCATTCATGATGCCAGGGAGTCGCGGGTGTCGGATGGCACTGGTGACTTGCCCACCTGAGTCCGAGAGCCTGCGAAAGACCGCTGATGGGCAAGCCGCTAGTACCACCTAAGTCGTCATTCAAAGCACAAAAACCACGCCGCGCGGCTCATTCCCGAGGGGAAAAATCCACGCGGCATGTTCTTATATGTTAAGAATCGAATTCAAGGACTCGCCGGTCACTTATCCCGGCTCACGCCGTGCCCGTCGGCCAGGGCGGCTTGCGCGGCGGCCAGGCGGGCGATGGGCACGCGGAACGGCGAGCAAGAGACGTAATCCATCCCCACGTTGTGGCAGAAGACAACCGATTCCGGGTCGCCGCCGTGCTCGCCGCAAATGCCGACCTTCAGATGTTCGCCGTGCTTCGCCTTCCGGCTCGCACGGCCGCGCTCGACGCCGATCTTGATCAACTGGCCAACCCCGCCGACGTCGATCGACTGGAACGGATCGACCGGCAAAATCTTCTCGCGAATGTAGGTCGGCATGAACGACTTGATGTCGTCGCGGCTGAAGCCGAACGTCATCTGGGTCAGGTCATTGGTGCCGAACGAGAAGAACTGGGCCTCCTCGGCGATCTGGTCGGCCACCAGGGCGGCCCGGGGAATCTCAATCATCGTGCCGATCTGGTAATCGACCTTCACACCCGCCTGCTTCATCACTTCCTCGGCCACGCCGATCGCTCGCTTCTTGAGCAGCGTCAGCTCCTCGACCGTCCCGACCAGCGGGATCATGATCTCGGGCAGGACCTCGATCCCCTTCTTCTTGACGGCGATGGCCGCGGCGATGATCGCCCGCACCTGCATGTCGCCGATCTCGGGATAAACAATCGGCAATCGACAGCCTCGGAAGCCCAGCATCGGGTTGAATTCATGAAGCTGCTCAACCCGCTGCTTCACCTTGTCCACCGGCACGCCAAGCTGCTTGGCAACCTCTTGCTGGCCTTCCTCGTCATGCGGCAGAAACTCGTGCAGGGGCGGGTCCAGCAGTCGGATCGTCACCGGCAGGCCCGCCATCGCCTCGAAGATGCCGACGAAGTCGTCACGCTGATAAGGCTCAAGGGCCGCCAGCGCTGCCTTTCGACCCGCCTCGTCGTCGGCCACGATCATCTTCCGCATGTCGATGATCCGCTGGCCCTCAAAGAACATGTGCTCGGTGCGGCACAGGCCGATGCCTTCCGCCCCGAACTCACGCGCCCGCTTGGCATCCGCCGGCGCGTCGGCGTTGGTCCGGACCTTGAGCTTGCGCATCCCGTCCGCCCAGCCCATCAGGGTGGCGAAGTGCCCGGAGATGGTCGGCGGAATCGTCTCGACGTGACCGATCATCACATCGCCGTTCGATCCGTTGATCGTGATGAAGTCGCCTTCCTTGAGCGTATGCCCGGCGATCGTCACGGTCCCCTTCTTCTCATCGATCCGCGCCGCTTCGCAGCCGACGATACACGGCTTGCCCCACCCGCGAGCGACGACCGCCGCATGGCTTGCCTTGCCGCCGGTCGAGGTCAAAATGCCCTTCGCCAGGTGCATACCCGCCACGTCTTCGGGGCTGGTCTCCTTGCGGACCAGCATGATCGGCTCGTTCGGGTTCTGCTCGGCATACTCCACCGCTCGCTCGGCCGACAAAATGATCCGCCCCGACGCCGCGCCCGGGCTGGCCGCGATACCCTGCGCCACGGCCTTGTTCTTGCTCTTGGGGTCGAGCTGGGGCAGCAGCAAATGGTCCAGGCTGTCCGGGCTGACCCGCAGCACGGCCGTCTTCTTGTCAATCACACCGGCGTTCGCCAGTTCAACGGCGATCCGCACGGCAGCCGTCCCGGTTCGCTTGCCGGTGCGGGTCTGCAGCATGTAGAGCTTGCCGTTCTCCACGGTGAACTCGATATCCTGCATCTCCTTGTAGTGCGTCTCCAGCTTCGCCCGGATATCCATCAACTGCTTGTAAACTTCCGGCATCTCGCGATCGAGCTGGTCGATGTGCTCGGGAGTGCGGATGCCCGCCACCACGTCCTCGCCCTGGGCGTTGATCAGATAATCGCCGTAGAACGTGTCCTCTCCCGTGTTCGGATCGCGGGTAAACGCGACACCCGTGCCCGAGCCGGTCCCCGTATTCCCGAACACCATCGCCTGCACGTTGACGGCGGTGCCCTTCAATCCGGTGATCCGCTCGATGCGACGATATTCCTGCGCCTTTTTGCCCATCCAGCTATTGAACACCGCGTTGATCGCCAGCCAGAGCTGCTCACGCGGGTCCTGGGTAAAATCCTTGCCGACATGCGCCTTGTAAACCGCCTTGTATCGCTTGACCAGTTCTTTCAGATCGTCGGCCGTCAGGTCAGTGTCGAGCTTGACTCCCTTCGACTCCTTGAGCGTATGCAGTTCATGCTCGAAATGCTCGTGATCGACGCCCATCGCCGTCGAGCCGAACATGTCGATCACGCGGCGATAGCCGTCGAGCGCGAACCGTTCGTTGCCCGTCTTCTTCGCCAGCCCAGCGACCGACGCATCAGTCAGCCCCAGGTTCAAAATGGTGTTCATCATTCCCGGCATCGACATCGCCGCGCCCGAGCGAACCGAAACCAGCAGCGGGTCCGCCGGATCGCCGAACGACTTGCCCGCCAACGATTCCACGCTCTTGAGCGCCGCCTCAACCTGAGGCTTCACATCCTCGGGGAGCTTCTGCCCGTTCTCGTAATACTCGGCGCACACCTCCGTCGTGATCGTGAACCCGGGCGGCACCGGAATCCCGATCGAGCTCATCTCGGCAAGGTTCGCGCCCTTGCCGCCGAGCAATTCCTTCATCTTGGCCGTGCCCTCGGCCGTGCCTCCACCAAACGAATAAACGTATTTGCGATTCTGCGACATCTGTCTCGGGCCCGAGATCCGGGGTCCGCGAAAGCACTCTGCACCGTACGCGGATGCACACGCTCTCAGCCTCCCCGAACAGTAGTATTTGAACCCGAAACTGTAGCGGTGCCCGGCCAGAACCGTCAAGCGAGTGCCCCGCGAGAGGTTCAATCAGGCGACATCCCTCTCACCGATCGACAACCATCCCAAACTCACCGCTTCGGCCGTCCCGCACTCCGATCCGCGCCCACGATCAGACGCCCCCCAGGATGCTCCGCCGACCATTTGCCGAAGGTCGTCGCGATCGCCGCTTGCAGCTTGGGCAAGATCGTGCCTTGATACTTCCCGGCGATCGATTCCAACCCCTGCTCGCCCACGACCCAAAGGCTCTCGCTCGCGCGGTCATAAAGCAACGGCTGCCCCTTGTAGTGATAACCACTGGAGCCGAACGTCACCCGCCCCTCGCCCTCAATGACCGGCAGAAACGCCTCCACCACATGGTCCTTCTCCGAAACCTGCCGGCACGCGATCAATACCGGTCGGCCATCGATCGTGTCATTCACCAGCCAGACTCGGTCCATCACCAGGAACGGATAGGCCGTCGAGACACCTCCCGCCGTATACTCAAACACACGCGCCTGATCCTGGAGCCGTTCCCAGCGATCGTCGCCCCGATGTTCCTCCATCGGAACGTCGATCGCACGGAAGACGTCCCGACCAATCGGATACGTCAGGCGTTCATTCTCCAGGTCATCCGGATCGAGCTCAAACCAGTGATGGCCCACCCCATCTTCCCAGCCGCCCCAGAGCCGAGCCTTCCCTTCCGTTCGCTGAAACCAGTTCTCAGGGGCACGAGCGAAGTTCAGCTTCGGAACAATTCCGGCATAGCCAATGATCCGGCCCTCCTCCTCGCGGTTCCACTCACCACTCAGTCCCGTCATTTCGTGGAAAAGCCGGGGCGCGCCTTGCCCCATAACACCAACCACGGGCGTCAACGCCGCCAATATGATCGCCCGATGCAGCACAAGCCCCCGCCGTGATCGACCGGAAGTCAAATCAACGTTGATCGCACCCTCGGGCTTAGGTCGCTTCATCGTCCGGCCCCTCCACCTCAATCGGCTTCGATCACAAAGTAAAAAGAACCCTGGGGCAACGCCGCGGGCTGACGCATTGGCAACGATTCTCTATAGATTTTCGAGTTGATCTCTTATGCCGCGCGGTAGCCTCCCGGTCAACCGCCGGCACCCGAGAATCCTCACCCCTTGAGCATAGGACACCCGTCAACCTACTCCGCCACCTCACCGACCTTCCCACCCATCCACTCTCGGTTTCTTTTTTTGCTTGTCCCGATTCCCCGCCTCGCGCAGTCTAGGATTCTTATGGAACCTCAAAACGACACCTCGTCAAGCCTCCGAGCCCACGGCTCCGATCCTCCACCACGGAACAACCTCGACGATTCCGCCTGGGTCGCCGGCTTCACCTTGCATCGTGCTCGCCTCCGCCGCATGGTCGCACTTCGCCTCGACCGCCGACTCCAGGGCCGCATCGATCCCTCCGACGTGCTCCAGGAAGTCTTGCTCGAAGCCACACGCCGGCGCGGTGAATATCTGAGCCAGCCCGACCCCATGCCCCTCTTTCTCTGGCTCCGTTTCCTCACCGGCCAGTGGCTCCAGCTCCTCCACCGCCGCCATCTCGGTACCCAGGCACGCGACGCAACTCGCGAGCTTTCCATCGACCATCCCCCCATGCCCGAGGCCACCTCGGCCGCACTCGCCGCTCTCCTGCTCGGTCGTGATTCCCGAGTCAGCGAGACCTTCCATCGAGCCGAACGTCGCCTCCGCGTCCAGGAGGCCCTCAACCAACTCGAACCGATCGACCGCGAGGTACTTGCCCTCCGCCACTTCGAGCAGCTTTCCAACACCGAGTGCGCTCGCGTCCTCGGAATCCAGGAGAGCGCCGCCACAAAACGCTACATCCGCGCCCTGCGAAGGCTCAAACACGTGCTCGCCGGCCTCCCCGGCGGCCTCTCGGAACTGCTCCCATGACATCCACGCTCGGCCAACTCCCCTCGGAGGACGACGACGCCCTCGGGCCGATCCTCGAATCCTTCGTCGAACGGTTCCGTCAGGGCCATCGGCCCTCCATCGACGATCTCGCCGCACGCTACCCGGAGCACGCCTCACAAATCCGCGAGCTTTTGCCCGCGATGGTCGAGATCGAAGGTCTCGGCTCGATCGCCGCGCCCACCACCGGTTCCCACGCAACCACCTTCGCCGTTTCGCGCACGCGCACCCTGCCGTTCGAACGCCTGGGCGACTATCGCCTGCTTCGCTACATCGGCGAAGGCGGCATGGGCGTCGTCTACGAGGCCGTCCGCGAGTCACTCCATAGCCGGGTCGCACTCAAGGTCATGCACGAACGCTATCGCGCTGACTCCGAATATCTCCGCCGCTTCCATCTCGAAGCACGCTCCGCCGCCAGCCTCCATCACACCAACATCGTCAGCGTGTTCGACTACGGCGAACACAACGGCATTTGCTACTACGCAATGCAGTTCATCGAAGGCCAGGGCCTCGACCGTGTCCTCAACGACGTCCGACTCCTCCGAAATCCCGCCGCCCAAAAAACCTTCGACCCCATCCCTTCAACCCTCGCAGCCCCTCAACCGGATGCAAACGTCCCGAGCATCGCCCTCGGTCTTGTCACGGGACGCTTCGAGCCTCCCAATGACCCCAACGCACCAGTTCCGGCCGCCGAGGCGCCGACCCGCTCCCACGCCCTCACACGCACCCAGCTCGTCCTCAATCCAGCAAACGATCGGACTTGCTCCGATCCCCCAACCGATACCCACAGCGCGCCTCAGCCGATCGCACCCAATCCCAGGCTCGACGACTCCCAACTCGCCCCCGGTTCCACGTCGTTCGCGAATCAAACCGAATCCCGCTACTTCCGCGAACTCGCACGCCTCGGCGCCCAGATCGCCGACGCCCTCGCTCATGCCCACAAGCGGGGAATCCTCCATCGCGACATCAAGCCCTCGAACATCCTGCTCGAAGCCAGCGGCAACGCCTGGATCACCGACTTCGGCCTCGCCAAGTTCGAGGACGGAGAGGATCTTTCCCAATCCCGCGACCTCGTCGGAACCCTTCGCTACATGGCCCC
This sequence comes from Isosphaeraceae bacterium, assembly GCA_041750675.1. Classification (GTDB taxonomy): domain Bacteria; phylum Planctomycetota; class Planctomycetia; order Isosphaerales; family Isosphaeraceae; genus BPJS01. The sequence goes on from JBGSYY010000397.1 coordinate 9,300, forward strand.
CGAACGCTTCCAGGGGATCTCCGACCGGCGCGGCGATCTCTACGCCCTCGGTGCCACTCTCTACGAGTTTCTCACTCTCCGGCCTGCCTTCACCGACACCGATCAAATTCGCCTGATCCAACGCATCATCCACGACCCACCGCCCAGCCCACGCTCCATCGACCGCCAGATCCCCCGCGACCTCGAAACCATCGTGCTCAAGGCGATGGCCAAGGAGCCGAAAGACCGCTTTGCTCATGCCGGCTCCATGGCCAACGAACTGCGCCGCTTCCTCGATGGCCGCCCGATCGAATCTCGCCCCGTCACCGCCGTGGAGCGTTACTGGCGCTGGTGCCAGCGCAACCCCGGTTTCGCCCTTGCCAACGCCACCGTCGCGACTCTCACCGTCGCCGTCGCCATCATCGCGTCCATCGCCTCAATCAACCTTGCCCAAAAGAACGAGCGTCTCCGCGCTCAGCAAGTCATCACGGGCGAAAGCCTCGACCGCGCCCATCGCGCCGAGACCGACCTCCAGGCTCAGCTCGAACTCACCCGGACTGCCGAACGGTCCGCTCGCCTCGAACTCGGCAAGTCCCTGCTCGCCGAAGGCGCCGCAATCCAGACCTCGGGTCAGATGGGCCAGCGATTCACCAGCCTGGAACGCCTCGCCGCCGCCGCCGACGTCCTGCGTGAGCAACCCGAAGGCCGTGCCCTGCTGCCCGAGGTCCGTGACCACGCCATCGCCGCTCTGGGCCTCACCGACGTCCGCCCACTCTGGACCCGTGACTTCGGCCTGATCGACGCTTACTCCTATACTCACGATCGAAGCGTGTTCGCGCTCGGAGCTTTGCATGCAGGCGGCCCCTTTTCCCTTCAGGCCGGTGAGATCACCGTCCGACGCCAGAGCGACGATGCCGAGATCCTTCGCCTCCCACACCCGGGAGTTCCGTTTTGGTACTGGGCCTTGCCGATCAGCGAGGACGGTCGCTTTCTGGCCGCTGGTTATACAGCCACAGGCGATCATGTCGGGTTCCTCGATCTCTGGGATCTCAAAACCCGCGAACGTCTGTTTCGCCAGCCCGTCGCCACCATGGACATCCGCTTCGATCGGAGCAGCCGCTGGTTGTCCTACCGTCCCAGCGAGGGCGGCCTCACCGTCTGGGACCTGGCCAACGCGCGCCAGGCGCTCCACCTGCCCATCGACAGCCGCGATAGCGAAACCCATTTTGACGCGAATGGCCGGGTGCTCGTGTCTGAATACATCGACGAAACCTCCTGCCGGGTTCGCATCTTCAACATCGAATCGGGCGAGGCACTCCATGAACTCCGGTTGCCTCATCCCATCGGCGCAACGACCCGGAGCCAGGACGGCCGTTGGCTCGCCATGGGCAGCTCGAATGCACGCATTTTTGTCTGGAACCTCGAGCGCGATCAGCTCGTCTCCGAACTTCGCGGCCATGGCGCTCGCGTGACGTATCTCGAGTTCTCTCCGGTCGATAGCTCGCTCCTCATATCGACCGGCTGGGATGCCGTCACCTGCTTCTGGAACGCCACCACCGGCACGCTCTCGCTCGTCGCCCCGGGAGTCGGTACCCGCTTCTCTCCGGACGGTCAATCGCTTGGCTTCTACCTCGATACCAGCGTCGGCCAGTGGGAGCTGGCGCACGACTCGTGGCTCGCCGTCCTCAATCCTTCACAACGAGGAAACCGCGTTGAGCGCGAGCCTGGCGAACCCTATCAAATCAGCCACAGTTGGGCGTCCTTCGGACGTAACGACCAGCTCCTGGCAATCTCCGCCTGGAACGGGGCCTACGTTTACGATCTCCGCTCTCGAAACGTTCCCGCATTCCTGCCTGGGGGAATCAACGACTGCGTGCTCTTCGCTCCCGACGGTTCCTACCTGCTCGCCGGAAATTACCACGGTTTCTTCCGCTGGCCGCTTCGATCCCATCTGAGCAACGCCCGGGAGACGACCTCGATCGGCCCCCCAGCCCTGATTCGTGAAGCCGTGGGCGACCGTGAATATCGTGTCGCCGGCTGGCTCCCCGATCAGCACACCGCCGCCCTCGTGCAAAACGGCCCCGGGCAGGTGGAACTTGTCGACGTCGATTCGCCATTCGCCCCGATGAAGTCCTGGCCCACACTCAAGAGCCGCGGCAATCACCGGATGACCTCGATCACCGTCAGCCCGAACGGCCAGTGGGCCGCCGCCGGCGGCTGGAAAGAACTGGGAATCTCCATCTGGGATCTCGCCAGCCGCAGCCTCGTCCGGCTCCTGGAACCGTCCGACGGGTTGGGTGATGTCAGCTACCTGGTCTCGATCAGTCCCAATGGCCGCTGGCTCGCCTCCCATTCCCGCGTTCAGGGAAAGTCCGGATTCTATCTCTGGGAGGTCGGAACCTGGGTTCGCCGCCACTTCATTCCCGCTCAAGGGCGGGGTTCGTTCACTGCGCCCCTTTTTCGACACCAGGACAGTTTGCTCGCGGTCGGGATCGACGACCACACCATCGCCCTGATCGACCCGGATTCCGGTCGCACTCTCGTCAAGCTGCGCACTCTCGACCCCCTCGACCCCGCACCGCTCGCATTTTCCCACTCCGGTACCATGCTCGCCGCCACCACGAATCGTGGCACCATCCTGATCTGGGATCTCGCGCGAATTCATCGCGATCTCGCCCCGCTCCAGTTGCCCTGGGACGATCCCGTCCTGGATTCTCCTCCGCTCACTCTCGCGCCCGTCGGCCCTCCGCTCCCGGCTACCCTGGAAGTCGAGGGTGCGATGTTGCCACCCGCCGAACGACGCAACTTGGAACACGCCGAGGCCGACCGGACCCTGGGACTC
>JBGSYY010000398.1:0-4021 GCA_041750675.1 Isosphaeraceae bacterium
CGGGCATCCCCGGACGAATTCCTTCCGCATTCAGTGCTACGGCAACCCGCGTGGCATCGCCAACCGCCGCCGTCTCGCGGAGCTGCACCGGCTCTTCAAAAATGGGCTCGGCCCCGCCGGCCGGCAAAATTCCCGCAACCAGCAACACAATCACCTGAGCGCACCCGCCCATCCAATCCATCATGCGAGCGTCTCCCACAACAAAACCCCGGTCCATCCTCATCAGACAGACTCGAGCGTGAACCGAACTCTAGGAATTCGCGGGCTGTCGGTCAATTCGAGGTGGATTTCCGGTCACGGGTGGCGGCCATCCTGCGTATTCTCGGGCATGGCCGGAAATCCGGCAAATCCCGGGGCTATGTGTAAGTGTGGGTGAATGCGGAAGGCATCAAATTTGCGGTCTAACGAATTCCTCGAACCAACCAGACGCCTTGAACGTCTAAACAGAACACCACCAACGGTCGCGGCCGGTCAGATCGTTCTCAAACGGTCGGCCAACAAGTCGAGGCCAGACGCGAACAACCCGTGCCCACATCGTGGCACTTTTTTGGACTCGGTCGAGAAAGGGGTGAACCTCGATGCCCAGCCCGGCGTATCGACATCCCGCGCTCAAGCAACTGGCCCGGTTCGCTCCCAAAGAGCGACGGGTTCAGAACCTGGATCGCGCCGAGTCGTTGCTTCACGAAATCGAGGCCTCCCGGCCTTATCCCTTTGATTACCTATGTTACCGAATCACGGGCTACCGGCCCGAAACCGATAGCGACCTGGTCATCGAGGGTGGAGACGTCCAGCACGATCTCCGCCTCCTGGTCGACGACCTGGCCCGCTCCGTTGTCATCTCCCCGGAACAGGTTGAAGAACCGATCCTGACGGTCGAGGCGGTGAGCCGCAACTACAACGTCTCGACGCGAACCGTCAACCGATGGCGCCGCCAGGGCCTGATTGCTCGGCGGTTCCTCATCGCCGGCCGAGCCAAGGTCGGCTTCGCCCAGTCCAGCGTCGCCCGCTTCGTGGCCGAACATCAGGCCCAGGTCGATCGCGGGACCCGGTTCCGACACCTGAGTGACAACGAAAAAGAAGAGATCATTCGTCGCGCCCGTCGCATGGCGCAGGCTTCGGGGCGGGGCCGCCTGACCGAAGTCGCCCGGAGGATAGCAAATAAGATGGACCGTTCCCCTGAGACCATTCGATTGACGCTCAAGGCCTACGACCGCGAGCACCCCGACCGCGCTATCTTTGCGCCTTCGACCGGACCGCTCGACGCGGACGCCAAGGCCAGGGTCTACCGGCTCCACCTGCTCGGCGTCTCGGTCGACAACCTGGCGCGGCAGTTCGGCCGTACCCGATCGAGCATCTATCGCATCATTAACGAAACCCGCGCCCGGCGCATCCTGGAGGTCAAGCTCGACTTCCTCCATCACGAGAGCTTCGACAACACCAAGCTCCGCGAGGAAATCCTCGCGCCGATGCCCGAGCCGGCTGACGCCAAGGCCGCCCGCAAAAGCAAGCCGCCCAAGGACCTCCCGCCCTATCTGGCCAGCCTGTACGAGGTCGCGCTCCTCTCTCGCGAGCAGGAAATGCACCTGTTCCGAAAGATGAACTACCTCAAGTACCAGGCCGGCAAGATCCGCGACAAGATCGACCCGACCAAGGCCAAGAGCGCCGATCTGGACAACATCGAGCGGTTCCAGGAGGAAGCCCTGGCCGTCAAGAACCAGATCATCCGCGCCAACCTGCGCCTGGTCGTCTCGATCGCCAAGCGGCACGTCGGCCCCAACAACAACTTCTTCGAGCTGGTCTCCGACGGAAATATGTCCCTGCTCCGTGCGGTCGAGAAATTCGACTTCTCACGCGGCAACAAGTTCTCCACCTACGCAAGCTGGGCGATCATGAAAAATTTCGCCCGCTCGATTCCGGAGGAAAACTATCGCCGCGACCGGTTCGTCACCGGCCACGAGGAGATGTTCGAGGCCGCCGCCGATACCCGCGCCGACGAGCACGAATACGAAAGCTCGCTCAAGCGGATGCAAGAGGCGATCAAGGGCATGCTCGGACGACTCGACGAGCGCGAACGGCGAATCATCATCAGCCGTTTCGGACTCGGAGGTGCGGTCGAGCAGACCCTCGAACAACTCGGCCGAGAGCTGGGTATCACCAAGGAGCGCGTCCGTCAGATCGAGAGCCGCGCCCAGCTCAAGCTCAAGAAGATCGCCAGCGAACAGAAGCTCGACCTTCCGCTCTGATCCGATCGAAAATCGTCACGTCCCGCACAAATCGCCGCGGCTCCGGCAACCAAGACCCCCCTCAGGGTTGCCGGACCGCGGCGATTCTCGTTTTGCCGTGGTCGCAAATCTCGGGTTATGATCGATAAGATTCCCCGTGCGGCCTTCCGGCTGAAGCCTCTGGACTTCTCGACATGGCCACCGCCCCGATTTCCCGACTCGATCCCTCTGAGCCCGTGACCGTTGCCGACCTGCTCAAGCGGCTGGGCAACCTGCCCGCGCGCCGGGTCCGCCTCGTCCCTACCCCCGGCACCGCCACCGAAGCCGATCTGCTCCGCAACAACGAGAGCCTGTTCCGCACCGCGCTGTGCGAGCTGGTCGAACGAACCTTGGTGGAGAAGCCGATGGGCTACGAGGAATCGGAAGTCGCCGGCATCCTGATCATGTATCTCAACATCTACGTGCGTTCCAATAAGCTGGGCATCGTTCTTGCGCCTGACGGGATGTACCGACTTCGTACAGATCTGGTCCGGCTGCCGGATATCTCCTTCTTCTCCCTTGCCCGCTTCCCCGGTGGTGAGCGAACCACCATGCCGATTCTCGACCTCGCGCCCGACCTCGCCGTTGAGATCCTCAGCAAGAGCAACACCCGAGCCGAAATGGCTCGCAAGCTCGATGAGTACTTCACCGCGGGCACCCGGCTGGTCTGGCTCGTCGACCACCGAGCGCGCACCGTCAAGGTCCACACCAGTCCCAAGGCGTTGACCGTCTTGGAGATCGACGACGTCCTCGACGGCAGCGACGTGCTGCCCGGCTTCCACCTAGCCATCCGCGACCTCTTCGCCCGCGATTAGGCCGCTTCTTCCCTTCAAGATCTCCAAGCAAGACGCCACTCCAATCCCCCCAAACGCGTGAATGCTGCCTCTCACGCATTCACAATCTTCGAGGAATATTCATGGCGCGTAGCGCTCGCATGGCTATTGTGATCGGGGTCCGAGCGTGAATCGTTCGGATTCCATCGGTCGCTTCGCGTGATCGTTCGCGCTCATGTCTCCGAACTTGTTCACGACGCGCAGGGTGCGCGGCCTTTCTCGATGCCCTCTCCCGGCATCAGCCGCGCCAGCGCTGTTGAAACGGCCGATCCTCTCGCCAAACAAGGGGAATCCGCCATGTTTCGTCACAACCTCTGGGGACCAGCACCACGCGCCGTCTTGACCACGACGGCGATCCTGCTTGCCGCTCTGTCGACAACGATCTCCGCCCAGCCCACTCAGGTCGATACGCCCAACGAGGACGGTGTCCTTCGCACCATCGCCACCAACGGTAATACCCTCGACATGAACAACCCCTTCTTCCTGCCCTTTGGCAACGGCCGATCCTGTGGATCGTGCCACGTTGCGTCCGCGGCTTGGTCGATCACCCCAGATGAAATTCAGCAGCGCTTCCGACGCACCAATGGCCTCGACCCCATCTTCCGGCTCAACGACGGAGCCAACTCGCCTCTGGCCAATGTCCGCAATCGCGCTCAGCGCAAGGCGGCCTACAGCATGTTGCTGAGCAAAGGGCTGATCCGGGTCGGACTGCCCATCCCCGCCAACGCCGAATTCGAACTGGTCAAGGCCGACGACCCCTATGGTTTCGCGTCCGCGAGGGAACTATCAGAGGCTATCCGGTAACTATTCCCTGTAATTCTCGGTACTTGAACGGCACTGGTTCCTTCGATAGATCGGGTTTCAAAAGCCTGAGCATACGATGAATCGAACTTACCTTGATCATCGCCTCGCTCGACTCCGGGAACC
>JBGSYY010000399.1:0-5840 GCA_041750675.1 Isosphaeraceae bacterium
GCCGCGCTCACGCTCGCGATCGGTGTCTTTCAAATGCCGGCCGCCACGGCCTTCGCCGCCGTGGGTTCCGGGCTGGTCTTCGCGCTCTTTCGGATCGCCTGGCTGATTGTCGCCGCCGTGTTTCTTTACGATATCGCCGTCGCCACGGGCCAGTTCGATGTGATGAAGGCCTCGATCGCGCGGCTCTCGCCCGATCGCCGCATCCAGGCGATCCTGGTCGCCTTCTCGTTCGGTGCGTTTGTTGAGGGCGCGGCGGGCTTTGGCGCGCCGGTCGCCATCTCGGCGGCGTTTCTGGTCGGCCTGGGATTCCAGCCATTTCAGGCGGCGCTGCTCTGCCTCATCGCCAACACCGCGCCGGTTGCCTGGGGCGCCATTGGCACCCCGATCAAAACCTTGGGGGGCGTCACCGGCCTCGATGTCGAAACCCTGAGCCTCATGGCCGGCCGGATTCTGCCGCCGCTCTCCTTGATTATCCCCACCTGGCTGGTCTGGACGATGGCCGGCGCGGCGGCGGCCTTCGAGATCTGGCCCGCGCTGCTGGTCATCGGCGGCACGTTCGCGGGTGTGCAATGGGCCTGGTCGCATTATGTGGGCGTCGACCTCGTCGACATCGCTTCGGCGGTCGCCAGCCTGATGGCGGGCGTGTGGTTGTTGGCAATCTGGAAGCCGCGACGTAACTGGGATTTCTCCGATCGGCCCGGCGCTGCCGCGACTGGCCCAGCGATCCTCCATGTCGAAGGCCCGCTGACCTTCGCCCGTGTCGCGCGGGCTTGGACCCCGTTCGCTTTGCTGTCGCTGACTGTCCTCGTCTGGGGAATCCCCGAGGTCAAGAAAGTGATTGAAGCAAGCACCTCGTGGAATCCGCCCATGCCCGGTCTGCACAAGCTCGTTGCCAAGGGCGAGGCCATCACCGGTCGTTCCTTACCCGCCGAGCAGGATATCGAGGATGCCTTCCTGCCGATCGTTCCGGTTGCCTCGACGGGCACCGCCGTTTTTCTGGCGGCCGTCCTGGGTGGGCTTTTCCTCGGCGTCTCCCCCCGGCGGATGGTTCGCTTGCTGGGTGGAACCTTGCGCCGATTGTTGCCCGCGCTGGCCACGATTTTCGCGATGCTCGGCCTGGGCTACGTCACCCGCTACTCCGGCATGGATGCCGTTCTGGGACTGGCCTTCACACGCACCGGCCCATTGCTCTATCCGATCTTCGGTACGCTGCTCGGTTGGCTCGGGGTTGCGCTCACTGGCTCCGACACCTCAAGCAATGTCCTGTTCGGCAACCTCCAGAAGATTACCGCCGAAAAGCTCGGACTTTCCCCGATTCTGATGGCTTCAGCCAACACGACGGGCGGTGTCATGGGCAAGATGATCGACGCCCAATCCATCGTTGTCGCCGCGGCGGCAACGGGCGAAAGCGGTCACGAGGGTTCTCTACTCCGTGCGGTGTTTTGGCACAGCATCGCCCTGGCTTTGCTCGTGGGGGCCATTGTCTGGATTTATGCTCACCTCGCGACCGGTCTGGTCCCGGTGACGCCGGTGCCGTCATGATCCTCGTCTGCAACGCGGTCGGTAAAATCGCAGCCTATCCGTGAATCAGGGTCGGACGCTGGGATCCGATCGTCACGTCTTCTTCAAGGCAGCCAGGCCCGAGCGTCCGCCCCTGCTTTCGCGAAATTCGAACTTCGTACACAAACTCAGTTCTCCAACTCCACGGATGCACCGAAACCAGCATCCGGGGCTTCACTCCTTCGTAGCTCGCGAACCTCGGGAGCCTCTCGCTCTCTAAATTGCTCTCCGCGATCGGGTGCCTCGACGGGCAGCGGCCGCCGGGGCGTCGCCACGTTCTTTGTCGATTTCCCTGGTTTCGTGGTCGTGCTCTTCTTAACGCGGCTCTTTGGCCTTCCAGAAAGGGTCGCCATCACTGACCTCCCCGCGCAACGCGGATTAAAACAAAGACAGGCCACTCACCGAGCACATTCCGAAGTCTGTCTCGCCAGCCAGCCCATCTCGCGACGGCCGCTCACCTGAACGGCTTGACGCCGACCCGCCGCACCCCGTGAGGCGGGTTCTGAAGTCTGCCGTCCCGAGACGGCGGAATCCGAAATTAGTTTAGCGCTCAAACCCGCTTCTGGCCAGTCGTGGTATCGAATGTGTTCAATTGACATCAGGATCCAACATCACCCAGTTCTAATTGACTCGTAATCCGCCGTAGTCGGGCACTTGAGAATCACGGGCGGAGGAGCTGAATCCAATGTGGCTCGGTATTCTTTCAGACACTCACGACAACGTGGCCCGAACGACGCGAGCGGTTCGCCAGCTTGTAGACGAGGGGGCCGACGCTCTCGTCCACCTCGGCGATTTCACCAGCCCCGACGTGATCTATGCCTGCGCCGGCCTACCCGCATCATTTCTCTGGGGAAACTGTGACGAGGATCTGGACGCCCTCCGCGCCGCCATCTCCGCCATCGGCGGCACCTGCCTCGAACGGGGCGGCGAGATCGAGCGAGACGGTCGTCGCATTGCCATGACGCACGGCGATCAACTTCGCGAGTATCAGCGATTGCTCGCCACGGCCCCGGATTACCTCCTCTCGGGCCATTCTCATGCCCTTCACGATCGTCGTGAACAATCCACCCGCTGTGTGAATCCAGGTGCTTTACATCGGGCACCGCGATTCACGGTGGCCTTGCTCAATCCGGCGCTAGACGAGTTGAGGTTTCTCAACATTGCCTGATTCGGCTTAACGACCCAGCTCGTTGACGCTATGTTCTCTGACGAGGAGCAATCGTGCCGGAGAGGATGCCGGTTTGCGTCCGGTCGGTGATGGCCCGGAATTTGGGATCGAACAGGAGTGGAAGCCGATGCGTCTCTGCCTGGTCGAGGATATGGGCGTTGCCGGTCTCGAACCGCTGACGCTGACACGGCCCGTTCATGATCTCTTGCTGGGCCAAAGCTCGCTTGGCACCAAGATCGCCCTTGCGTTCGGCGTCGGCCCCGGCCCCGCCCGTCGCGCCGTCTGGATTCGCAGCCATCTGGCACCGATTCAGCGCGCTCGCGATCCTCACACCGTCGTCAACGATCCAGATTGGCTGGCACGCGCCCCGGTTGTCGTCGCCCTGGGCCGCTGGGTACCGCCCGAGCCTTTCGAGGTCCCCGATTCGGCCCCGCCCTGGGTCGGCCTCTGCAACGGCCGACCGATTTGCGCCGGGGTCGGTCCCGACCAGGCCGTCGGCTTGCGCATGGAGCATATGGAAGACTGGTTCGCCGAGTTGATCGCCCGGCCGCAGTGCGAGGTGATCGAGCTGGGCGGTCTGCTCATCGACCGCCCCTGGGATCTGGTCGCCGCCAACAACGCCCAAATCATCCGCGACTTTCATCAGGCCGGCCGGGTCGAGATCGCCAACCATCACCTCAGCCGCGCCGCGATCGTCGGCCCGGCCGACCGCCTCGCCGTGCATGAAACCGTCCGCATCGACCCCTACGTCGTTCTCGACACAACCAACGGCCCGATCACGATTTGTCGCGACGTCTGGATTCAGCCGTTCACACGGATCGAAGGCCCCGCCTACATCGGACCCTCAACCCAGCTCTTCCGCGCCAACCTCCGCGGCGGCGTTACCATCGGCCCTCAGTGCCGGATCGGCGGCGAGGTCGAGGCGACCATCGTCCACGGCTTTACCAATAAGTACCACGAAGGCTTCCTGGGCCACGCCTACATCGGCGAATGGGTCAATCTGGGGGCCATCACCTCAAACAGCGACCTGCGCAACGACTACGGCGAAGTGTTCGTGCCGCTTCAAGGCGACCCGATCGCCACCGGCCAGGCCAAGGTCGGCTGCTTCCTCGGCGACCACACACGCACCGGCCTGGGCTCGATGCTCAACACCGGCACCTCCGTCGGCGTGATGTGCAACGTCTTACCCGCTGGCCCCTTGCTGCCCAAACACGTGCCCAGCTTCACCGCCGTTCTCTACGGACGTGTCGCTCCCGGCTTCCCCCTCGACCAGATGTTCGAGACCGCGCGCACCGTCAAAGGTCGCCGCAACCAGCGGTTCTGCGAGGTCGAGGAACAGCTCTTTCGCGAGTTGTACGAAAAAACCCAGGTCGAGCGCGAACGGGCGTTCCACAAACACCGCGACCGCCCGCGTGATCACTGGCCCCTTGCCCGAACCATCTAAGCACAGGCCAGTTACCCAAAAAAGTGAAAGGCCCGAACGATCGGACGCGGGGGGGGATGCGTCCGGAGGCCGGGCCTTTCAAGGCAGTCCGCGGACTCCGCCGCGCCTGCTGTACGCTCCATGAACCCGATCGGTCCACGATAGCAAGGTATCATGGGTGAGTGCATGATATTATAGCTTTCGGTGCGGCGATGTAAAGCCCCTTGCCGGGGAAATCGCTCGTCGAACGACCGCCGCGGAACCGGATTCACGTCGCGAGTGTCTTGCCTGAGTCGCTATGATCTCAAATCACTTGAGCGATGGCTGGAGCACCTCCGCGCACGATGCGCGGGTTCCTGGAAAACTGTTTGGGAAAGGGATGCGGCGATGACCGGCGATGGAGACTCGGACTTGTCCGGGCGGCAGGATTCTCGAGGCTCGTGGTGGATTTTGACTCTGATGGTCCTCATCGGCTCCAGCACGGCCACGGCGGCCAAGTTCGCCGTCAACGGCCTGCCGGTGCCGCTCCTACCGGTAGTCCGGTTCGGCGGGGCGGGTCTGGCCTTGCTGCCCTTGGTCTGGGGCAGGGGGGCCATGCGCCGGTTGATCCTCGAAGATGGGTGGGCTTTGCTGGCCGCCGCCGTTCTTTGCGTGCCGGTCAACCAGGCGCTGTTCCTCAACGGAGCGAAACTGGCCCCGACCACGCATGTCGGCCTGATCTACGCCACCTGCCCGATCTTCGTCCTCGCCATGGCCCTGGCGCTCCGGCACGAGCGTCTCGAACCTGCCCGCATGATCGGAATTCTTGTCTGCGTCGCCGGTGCGGTGGTGATCGCCTGCGCCGGGATGGGTAAGCCTGGTCGGGCGGGACGGTCGCTCTTCATGGGCGACCTTCTCCTCGTCGGAGCTGTCGTCTCCTGGGCCGGCTATTTGACGGTCAATCGACGCCTCCTGATGCGTCACCCAGCCTTACCCGTACTGGCGGCGACATTCCTGCTCGGGGCCGCCTTGAATCTGCCCTGGACGCTCGCCTCGGCTCCCGAGTGGGGCGGTCGACTCGCCTCGGCCGGCGCTCCGGCCTGGATCGGACTGGCGTATCTCACCCTGGTCGCCTCGGTGCTCGGTCTGGCGTGCCAGAACATCGCACTACGGCGATTCGAGGCGAGTCACGTCGCGGCCGTGGGCAACCTGGCCCCGGTTTTGACCATCGTTTGGGGAGTCGTCCTCTTGGGAGAATCGATCACCCCCGCCTTCCTGCTGGGTGGGGCTTTGACATTCGGCGGTATCGTTCTGGCCAGCCGACGTTGGTCGGCACGCCGACCCAGCCTGCCAACCGCGACAAAGGCCGTCCCCATTGGCATCACCGCCATGACTCCCCTCGTGGTTGCCTGCTCGACGGCCCAACAATCCTCATGACGCACCCCCAACCCTCGCCCAGGCCGGGTGGACTGGCCGCTTACGTGACGAGCCACGGCTACGGCCACCTCAACCGCGTGGTGGCCGTTCTCAACCGCCTCCCGGACGAGATCCCACTCACCATCCGAGCGCATCAGAGCCTCGACCCCGGCTGGCGCGAGCGTTTGACCCGCCCAGCCCGCATTGAGCCTGCCGTATGGGACACCGGCGCGGTCAATCCGACCGGCGACAGCAACGCCACCGACGGACCCGCCACACTCTCCCGCGCGCTCG
>JBGSYY010000400.1:0-17417 GCA_041750675.1 Isosphaeraceae bacterium
GAGCGTTGGGTCGCGTGCCGGCCGAGGCGTGGTCGGCGGCTGTCCTGTGGGGTGTGGTTCCTTCGGTGCTGTTATTCCAGCCCACGGCGGATCCGGCGTTTGCCTTGCCGGCGACGTTGGCGCTCGCGCTGGCGGCCTGGGGTCGGCCCTGGAGCTGCCTGGCGGCGGGGTTGGTGATGGGTGTGGGGATGCAGTTCAGTCTGGTGTTTTTGGCGGTAGGGCTGGTGGCTGGGCTTGTGATGGCCGTTGATGAAAGGAATCTATTGGGGCGTCGGGTTTTGGCGGTGGGTGCGACGGGTCTCGGGTTTGTCGTCATGACCTTGGGTGTATGGGTGGTGAGCGGTATGAATCCGTTTCGGGTCTGGTGGTCGAACCAGCACAACCATGCGCGATTTTATGAACATTATCCGCGATCGTGGGGTGCCTGGCAGGTTGCGAACGTGGCGGAGGTGGCGGTGGGCCTGGGATTGGCCTTAGTGCCCTGGATCGTGATGGGACTGGTTCGGAGTCCGAGGTGTCGATTGGCCCTGGCGACGCTGGGAGTGCTGGCGATTTTGCAGCTTTCGGGGCGGAGCCTGAGTGAGGTGGCGCGGCTCTGGATACCGCTCTTTCCGCCTTTGGTGGTGGCGGCGGCGCATGGAATGTCGGCCGTGGGCGCGCGGGGCTGGGCCCTGGCCGGGGTGGTGGCCTTGATGGGTGTCGAGTTAATTGCCTTGCAGTGGACGGTGCAAGTGGTCTATTCCCTGGCGGGCGTGGAATGACACGTGTGTTGATGAGGTCGGGATCGGTCGGAACGACTTAAACGCCGGTGGGGGGCTGGCCGGCCTGTTCGAGAGCGCGGAAGATTTGGTCGGGAGTGTAGGGCTTGGTGACGATGAGGCTGGCCCCGGCCTGTAGGCATTCGTCGCGGCACTGTTCGAGGCGTCGAGCGGTGACGATGATGACGGCGATGCCGCGCGTGGCTGGCTCGGTTTTGAGCGAACGGCAGACGTCGATGCCGCTTTCGTCGGGGAGCATGAGGTCGAGGAGAATGAGGTCGGGACGGTGCTCAGAGACAAATCGGCGCGCAGAGGCGGCGTCGGGTGCTGTGAATGTCTCATAACCACGAAGGGCGACGACGCGGGCTAGCAACTGGCTGGCTTGCGGCTCATCGTCGACGATCAGGGCGGTCGGCATGCCGGCCTGCTCCCCCTGGGAGAGAGGAGAGAGAGGGAAGGAAAAGGTGTCGGGAGAACGGAAGCCAGCGGCCGGAGACCTTTCCTGGACACAGGGGCCCTAGGGAAGAATCGACCGCCTGCCGCTCAGGTGCGTTCTTCGCTTGTAGATTCTACCAGGTTCGGGTCGTGCCGACGTGGGGCGCGCGGCAGGCGAACCGTGACGGTGGTTCCCTGACCGGGCGTGCTGCTGGCGCGAACGGTGCCGCCGTGCATTTCAACAAACTTGCGGACGAGACTTAGCCCGAGACCCAGTCCGCGCTTGCGGAAGCCGAAGTCGCCGGTGGAATGAGTGGAGGCGTCGAACTCGGTGAAAAAGGGCTCGAACATATTTTCCAGGGCGCGGGGATCGAGGCCGATGCCGTGGTCGGCGACGATGATCTCGGCCTCGTCGTCGTCGGGGATGAGGCGAGCCGAGAGTTCGATTCGGCCATCATCGGGCGTGAACTTAATGGCGTTGGAGAGGAGGTTGGAAACGACATCTCGAATTTTGTCGGGATCGACGGAGAATTCGCCGAGCTGGTGGTCGATCTCGCGATGGAGCGTCAAGCGGCGGTGGTCGACGAGGGGCTGAAACTGGTCGGCGACGGCGTGGCAGAGGGCAGCGAGGTCGGTCGGCTCGACGCGCGGTGAGTTGCGGAAGTCTTCCGAATGGCTGAGCTTGAGCATCATCTCGACGAGGCGAGCCAGATGCCGCGCCGAGGCTGAGATTTGTTCGATCGACTGCTTTTCGGTAAGGGAGCGGTCCTCGTTTTCAAGCAGGAGAAGGTCGGAGAGGCCGAGAATCAGGCCGATCGGAGTGTTTAGCTCGTGGCTGGCGACCTCAAGGAAGGCGGTTTTCAGAGCATTCATCTCTTCCAGCTCGGCGTTGGCGGTAACCAGCTTTTCATTGGCGGCGCGAAGCTCTTCGAGCAGTCGACGGCGTTCGCGGACGAGATTGTGTTGATCGACGGCCTGGGCGACCACGGCTTCCAGCTCGTCGGGATCCCAGGGCTTGAGGATGTATCGGTAGATGCCGGCCTGATTGATGGCGCGGATCACGGCCTGGATATCGGCGTAGCCGGTGAGCAGGATGCGGACGGCGTCGGGGCGGATTTCACGCGCGCGGGAGAGGAGTTGATCGCCCGTGGTGCCGGGCATTCGCTGATCGCAGAGGATGACCTGGACATCTTCGCGTTCGAGGGCGTCGAGTGCCTCGGACGCTCCGCGTGCCGTGAGCACCTGATACCGGCGGCGGAAGAGATACTCAAGGGTGGCGACGACATCCGCTTCGTCGTCCACGATGAGCAGTCGGGGCCGATCCGTCGGTTCCGGGCTGGGTTGGGGTAAATCCATGAGTCGAATCGGGGGCTGCGTGGGAGAGGAGCGGGCGAGGGCCTGGCCGCGTTGCGAATTTGGGCGACAATTTCGCGGTCAACCGAAGCCCGGAGCTGTGCCCGAAAGTCGGCCGACCTCGGATTCGAGCTGGTCGACTCGGGCGCGAAGTGTCTGAATCTCAAGTTGCATCTGGCGGGTCTCCTCGGCCAGGCGGGTCTGTCGGTGGGCCTCGACGACGGCGCGGCGGACGGTGTCGAGGAGGGTATCGGGGTTCCAGGGTTTGCGCAGGAATTCGAAGACCTGGCCCTGGTTGATCGCGGCCAGGATGGAATCGAAGTCGGCGAAGCCGCTGAACATCAGGCGGGTGACCTGAGGATTGGCGGCGCGTGCGGTTTCGAGCAGCTCGACGCCGGAGACGCGGGGCATGCGCTGGTCAGTGAGCAGGACCTGGACGCTTTGGTCGCGGAGCAGGCGGCAACCTTCCTCGGCACTTGTGGCGGTGAGTACGCGGTAGTCACGACGAAGCAGGTCGCGCACGGAATCGCAGACATTCGGCTCGTCATCGACGACCAGGATACACGGGCGTTGGGCGTCGGCCTCGGCCATGCGGGGTCTCCGCCGTTTTTGAAGAAGGCCATTCGACCGGCCGGGGTGGGAGTCAGACCGCCTGACGCCAATCACGTCTTAATTTTGAGGCCGCGCGCGACAAAAGACAATCACGCCGCGAGATTCGGATTGGTGTTGGGCAGTAGGACGCGGAACGTTGTACCCTGGCCGGCTCGGCTTTCGACCTGAATCGAGCCTCCGTGGCCGGTGATGATTCCGTGCGAAATGGCCAGGCCCAGACCCGTGCCTTCACCGACCGGTTTCGTGGTGTAGAAGGGATCGAAAATTCGGGCGAGGGCGTCAGGCTCAATTCCCACGCCGTTATCCTCGATTTCGAAGACCTGGAAGCCGCCCACTTCACTCAGACGGATCGTAATTCGGTTGTCGATGGGGCGCTTGGTTTGCTCGATCGCCTGGACGGCGTTGACCAGAAAGTTGAGGAAAACCTGGCTGATTTGGGCGGCGACGCCGGGGATTTTGGGCAGGTCGGGACGGTCGAGGCGGACTTCGATATTGGAGTGAGCCATGCGAGATTGGGCCATTTCGAGAGCGGTGTCGATCAGATCGGAAAGGGAGAGCAGCTCGAAGCGCGTGGGTCCGGTTCGGGCCAGGCCGCGGAGGTTGGCGACGATGTCGGCGACGCGCTGGACGCCCTCGCGGGTGCGTTGGATCAAGGGTGGGAGGTGCTCGCGGACGTAAGGCCAATCGAGATCGTCGGCGGCGCGATGGGCGTCGTGAAGAGCTGCGGCCTGGGCTTCCCGGTTGGGCGCAACGGCTGCGGTTTCGAGAGCGTCGACCATGGGAATCAAGCTCCCGACGTCGCGTTGGAGAACGGCGAGATTGTTGGCGACATAGGCGAGCGGGTTATTGATTTCGTGAGCGACACCTGCCGAAAGCAGGCCGATCGAGGCGAGTTTTTCCGATTGAAGCAGCATGGCGCGCATGCGGTGGCGTTCGGTGAGGTCGCGGATCGAGGCGACGAATTCGCGATTTGATTCGAGGTCGATGACGGCGACAGAGATTTCGAGGGGCACCGGCTCGCCGGACTGACGGCGTCCCTGAATCTCCGAGGTGTGACCGACGACCTTGGGATCGGACTCCCGGAGCGTCTGGGGGAGATCGGAAACCGGGCATCCCATGGGATCTTTGGGTAGGAGCAGCTCGAGAGGTTGACCGAGCACGGCTTGGGCGTCGTATCCGAAGACGGCCTCGGCGGCGCGATTAAAAAGGGTGATTCGCGCATCGGCGTCGGTGACGACGAGGGCGTCGAGCAGCGATTCCGTGAGCTGGCGATGGTGGGCTTCGGAGCGGGCCAGTTCGGCCGCCTTGGTCTCCAGTTGCTGGGCGTATTGTTGTTGCGATTCGGCAAATCGAAGGCGTGTCTCCTCCAGATTCTTGCGTTCGGAGATATCGCGAATCACGGCGAGGACGGCGGTGCGATTCTCGAGCTGTACGGTCGAGGTGTTGATTTCCACGGGGAGAATGCGGCCGTCGCGGGTGCGGTGTCGGCCCTCGCACCAGAGATGCCCCAGGCGGAGCTGGGTGCGCAGGCGCTCTTCGAAGCCCTCGGCGAACTCGGGGGCGTCGATGTCGCGGGTGTTGAGCTGGCGAAACTCGTCTCGGGAGTACCCGAGCATGCGGGAAGCGGCCGGATTGACGTCGAGAATGCGACCTTCAAGGTCATGAACAAAGACGGCATCGCTGATGCCTTCAAAAAGAACGCGGAGGCGACGCTCGGAGGCGACGAGGGCGTCTTCGATTCGTTTGCGTTCCGAGATGTCGGTGGCGAAGGCGTAATAACCGCGAACGTGTTCCTGATCATCGCGGTCGAAGTCGGCAATGACGACGACCGGAACCGCGTGGCCGTCGAGGTGAGTGTATTCCTTCTCGTAGCGCTGGGGTTCACCGGTGGCCTGAAGTCGCTCGATGGCGTTGTGCGTGGAGTTGCGCCAGATGCCTGGGGTGATCGAGTCGATGGTCATTCCGTCAAGCGCACCGGGCGGATAACCGAGCATTTTCTCGAAGGCGCGATTGACGTGGACGATGCGCTGTTCGGGGTCGATACGCACAAAGGCCTGGCTGGTGCGATCGAGCAACTGGGCCAAGCGTTGGTGATCGGCCGGTGCGAAGGTGAGGTGATTTTCTGACAAGGCGCCCCCCTCGTGGTCGTGGGGTGGCGGCGCGACCGGGGCGTGCCGGCTCGCGTGCGTTGGATTATGGAACGATGCGAGCACACGGATCCCGTGGGACGACCCGCCCACCGGTCGTGGTTCGCGACGCATCGCATATTATAGAGTAAGACCGGACTGGGGAAACCGGAAACGTGTCGGTCGGGATTGCTTGGGAGATCTCGGGTTGATGTCGATAGCGAATCACGCGTGCCGATTGCCCGCATGGAAAACGATCCCGGGAGTCCGCCACGCGGTGGCCGAGGCCCGACGTGACGGGCGGACGATTGGGCTGGTTCCGACGATGGGTGCGTTGCACGAAGGTCATGCGGCGTTGATCCGGGAGGCGGCGGCCCGGACCGACTTCGTGGTCGTCTCGATCTTCGTGAATCCGACTCAGTTCGGTCCGGGCGAGGATTTTGCGCGCTATCCCCGGAACCTCGAAGGAGATTTGGCGATTTGTGATGCCGCAGGGGCCGGGGGTGTGTTTCATCCTGAAGTGGAGGAGATGTATCCGCACGGGAAAGGGCACGCCTTCGTCGAGGTTGAGGGCGTGACGGAGAGCCTGGAGGGACCGATCCGGCCGGGGCATTTTCGAGGTGTCGCGACGGTGGTCCTCAAACTTTTTCAGATCGTCGCGGCGGATGTGGCGTTCTTTGGGGAGAAGGATTACCAGCAATTGGTTGTGGTGCGCCGAATGGTCGAGGAACTGAATCTACCGATCGCAATTGAGGCGGTGCCGACGGTGCGAGAGCCGGACGGGCTGGCCTTGAGCAGCAGGAACGCATATCTGAGCGTCGAGGAGCGGGCCAGGGCGGCGGTTCTTTGGCGAGCGTTGAGTTCGGCCCGAGCGGCGGTGGCGGGGGGAGAGGCGTCGGGTGATCGGATTCGACAGATATTGCGGAGGACGCTAGAATCCGAGGTGGGGTTGCCTGATATCGATTACGCCGAGGTTGTGGATTCCGAGAGCCTGATGCCGCTGGAGCGGGTGGACGGAAGCCGTGCGGCCCGAGCGTTGGTGGCGGTCCGGCTGGGCAAGACTCGGCTGATCGATAATACCCCCCTGCCCTAGTGACCATCGGACGCTCCGCGAGATTGGGAGAGATTGACGGGAATGCAGCTCAAAATGCTTCGATGCAAGCTTCATCTCGCAGCCGTGACGGGTAGCGACTTGCACTATCATGGCAGCCTGACGATCGACCCGGAGTTGATGGATACGGTCGGCCTGCATGCGTATGAGTCGATCCTGGTGAGCAACGTCGCGACCGGCCATCGCGCCGAGACCTATGTGTTGCCCGGCGAGCGTGGCGGCCGTCAGATTGAGCTGAATGGCGCGATGGCCAGGTTGGGTGAGGTGGGCGACCGATTGATCGTAATGGCGTTTGCCTATCTCGCGCCGGCGGAGGTGGAGACGCACCGGCCCAGGGTTGTGGCCCTGGATAGTCAGAATCGAGTGGTGGAACGGCTGGACTATGCACCGATGGGTCACGACGGCTGAGGCCGGGGCCGTCGATTGGGTTTCAAGGGCGGAGTTTTCCTGGCCTTACGAGCACGCCGATGCACCCTGTCTTGATCGAGATACCAGGCACGTCGATCCGCCTTCACTCCTTCGGCTTGATGCTCTGCCTGGCGTTTTTCGGTGCGATCGCCCTGGCGGCCTGGCGCGCCAAGCGTTCGGGGTTGAACCCGGATTGGATTTATGACCTGGCTGTGCCGGCCGTGCTGGGTGCATTGATCGGAGCGCGGCTGTTTTACGTCATCGAATACTGGGGCAGCGGGCGGATTCAAGGCCCGCTTGACATCTTCAAGATCTGGGAAGGTGGGATTGTCTATTACGGAGGACTGATCGGGGGCACGTTGGCGTGTGTCGCGTATGCGTTGTGGAGGCGGATGCCGGTGCTCCGGCTATGCGATGCGATCGCACCCTCGCTGGCGCTGGGCCTGGCTCTGGGTCGGGTCGGATGTTTCTTGAACGGGTGCTGTTATGGGGATACCTGCGACTTGCCCTGGGCGGTGCAGTTTCCTCCCGGATCAGCGGCTTGGTGGAACCAGGCGGCGGAGGCGGTCCGGCATCCTGAAGCTGTAAACGCGCCACTGGCGGGGCTGAGGCCGCAGGATCTGGATGCCGCGCGCGAGGGTCGGACGGCCGGGCTGCCCTGGTCGGCCCCGGTTCATCCGACGCAGCTCTATTCCGTTGTGGACGGGCTGATCCTGCTCGGTCTGCTCACGGCGTTCACTCCATTTCGGGCGCGTGACGGGCGTGTGATGGCCCTGTTTCTCATGTGCTATCCGCTGACCCGGTCGCTGATCGAGTACTTGCGCAACGATGAGCCGGCGGTGTGGCTGGGTCTGACGATCTCGCAGGTGGTCAGCCTGGGGGCATTTGCCGCGGGCGTGCTGCTTTGGAAGCTGGCACCCAGGGCAGAATCGGCCGAGGAGCCAATCGAGAATACGGAGAGATCGCCGGCATCGGTTCGCGTGACCGGCCGCGTCTGAGATCGCGTCGAGACGAAGCCGGCCGTCATGAGGTCGGGACGGGGATGTGGTCGAGAATCCGCCAGATGAGCGTGTCAGGGGTGAGGTCGAGGGCCTCCGCCTCGAAGGAAAGCAGCAGGCGGTGGCGGAGCACATCGGGAGCGATGGATTTGACGTCGTGCGGGGTCGCGTAGTTGCGGCCTTCCATGAGGGCGTGAGCCTTCGCACAGGAAAGCAGCGCCAGCGAGGCGCGTGGGCTGGCACCTAGCTCGATCCAGGGGCCGAGATCCGGGAGGCCGACCGCGACCGGATCGCGGGTGGCGCGCACCAGATCGACGAGATAGGCTCGCAGCGAGGGTGCGGCGTGGATCGCGGCGGCCGCGCGACGCAGGGAACGAACGACTTCCGGGCCGGTCGGCTCGTGATGGCTGTCGGGGATGGGATCGGTGGGCAGGTCGAGCAAGGCAAGCTCAGCCTGGCGGTCGGGGTAGTCGACGAGCAGCTTCATCAAGAAGCGATCAAGCTGGGCTTCGGGGAGGGGATAGGTGCCCTCGTGCTCGATCGGATTCTGCGTGGCCAGAACGAAGAATGGGTCGGGAAGAATCAGGGTCTCGTCGCCAATCGTTACCTGGCGTTCCTGCATGGCTTCGAGCAGGGCACTTTGGACCTTCGCCGGCGCGCGGTTGATCTCGTCGGCGAGCAAGATCGACGCCATAATGGGACCGGGGCGCGTCTCAAAAGTGGCGGTGGCGGGCTGATAGATCTGCGTGCCGGTGAGGTCGGCCGGGAGCAGGTCGGGCGTGAACTGGATGCGTCGGAACGGCAGGCCGAGAACCTGGGCCAAAGTGCGCACCGCACGCGTCTTGGCCAGGCCGGGAACCCCTTCGATGAGTACGTGACCGTCGGCGAGTAGAGCGACGAGCAAGCGCACGAGCAGCGGGCGCTGGCCCAGTACCGAAGCTTCGAGCCGGGCCAACAGCGTTTGAAGCTGCGGACCCGGCTCGTTAGGACTCGAAAACGAGAAGTGCGTCATGGTCAAGAACCACGCCACGGAGGTCGGTGGGAACCGTTCCGATCAGCGCGGGGCCCGACGATGTTCGAGCATCTTCTTGAGGATGTCGCTGGCGGCCTGGCTGGAATCCTGATACGAGGGCTTGGCGGGCGCGTCGGGCTTACCACCACCCTGTGCGGCGGCCTTTTTGGCGGCATAGAAGGGGTTCGATTCATCAATGAACTCCTCCTCGGCCTCTTTTTCGTCGTCAGCGCCTTCGTCGTCGCGGTTGTCATCGCCTACAAATCGATCCTCATCGAGCGACGATGGCCCGGTGTCGTCGCCCACGCCTTCGGGAAGGCGTTCGATGGAATCGAGAATGGCGTCGTAGGGTGAGCCCAGCGGCTTGTCATCCGGTGCTGCTTCAGGCGTTGACGCTTTGGGCTGAGCGGCCTGAGGCGCGGGTGGCCTGGCTATCGGTTCTGTGGCCTTGGCGACCGGGACCGGCTCGGGAACGGCTGGCTTCGGCTCAGGAGCCGGAGGTTTCGCGGTCGTTGCGGTGGGCATAACCGGCACGGAGCCGGACGAGCCTGCCTTGCGAGCGCGGTTGACGACTTCCTTGTAGGATTCGAGGGTGAGCGTATCGCCGTCGTAGACGCCCGAGGGCCGGTCGGGCGTTGGCTTGGTATTGTCGGCGACAAGCCAGGCGTCAATCTGGTCGGCAGGTACGTCGTCGAGCGAGGTGCTCCCCGGACGCGTGCCGGGCAGGATTCCTACGGGCGTGGGACGAACGTCGTCCGCCTCGGAGGCAACACCTTGTATGGCGATCGCGAAGGTCAGCGGGCCAATCTGCAGCAGTTCACCGCTCTTGAGCGTATGCGGTCCGGTCAACAGCTTGCCGTTGACGCGGGTACCGTTGCGGCTGCCCAGATCGCGGACGATGGCCTCCGTGGCGGAGAGCACAATCTCGGTATGGTTGCGGCTGACTTCCTCGCTGTTGGGGCGAAGGTGACAGTCCAGACCACGACCAACACGGAACACGGGGCCAACGACGGGAATCGTTTTCCCCTCCGGCTTACCTTGAACGACAATCAATAAGAGCTTCAGCATGAGTGCCGCCCCGAGCCCGTGGGCGCGATTGACTCGCCCGGAGGGAATCTCACGAACAGGTAGTACGGAAAAAGCGAGCGCGTCGGATCACGACAGGAAGGGATATCCCGGGTAGCGATCTCGATCTTGCCGCCACAATGGAATATGTCGGTATTGTTGGCGAGTGGCGAGTGTCAGGTAAAGGGTCAAGGCGACTTTTTTTCACATAACCACCCCGATCGAAATCGCTTGGGTGAAGTTTTGCGAGTCGCCCCAATCGTTGCCCTGGAAAACCTAAAGAAGTAATCGACTGCAACCTGCTTGGGACTGAAGCTGGACTGACCCGGTGTTTCCACAGCGTTCCACCGCTACGGATCGCAAAGGTTACGCGAGTTAGCGACGTTCGGTCCAGGCGGGTGCCGCGAAGGTTGCGACCGAGTGACGAAGAGCGGCGTCGCGTTCCGCGGGATCGGGGGCGTCGGGTCTCGGTTGCAAGTCCAGGATTTGGCAAAGCTGACGGCTGGCCTGATCGATCCAGGTGATGCGCTCGATGGGTCGTGTGGCAAGCTGATCGAGTCCGGGCAACTCGGGAGTCTGGGCGGACGTGTGAAGCAGCAAGGAGCCATGCTGAAGAATGGCGCGAGGGCGTCGACGTTGAGCGCTGCCGAGAATCTTGTGACCTTCAATCAGAATATCCTCGCGATCATGATCGAGGAAACAGAGAAAGGGGCCTGGTCGCGGCGGCTCCACCAAAGAGGGCCGATCGGCACGTCGATAGGCGTCAAGGCCCTCATTCTTGAGGGTGATGGCGAACGCGTTGTGGACCGCTCGATAAAGCCGCGCTGGTTGGTGCGCGCTGGGATGCGAGCGGGGAAGGATGAGGGCATAGGTGAGGTCGGCGTCGTGCCAGATCGCGCCGCCGCCGGACGGACGGCGCACGATCGGAACATCGCGCCAGCGGGGCTCGGCTCGCGCGCTTTCGTAGTGCTGGAAGTATCCGAGGCTAAGAGTCGGATTGCGCCAGGCGTAGAAGCGGAGAGCGGCGGCCTGGGGTTCGGCGTCGATGGAGTCGAGCAGGCTGAGGTCGAGGCCCATTTGATTCGGTCCGTCTCCGACCTCATAGGGCAAGATCCGTACGATCATCGCCGACAGCCCCCCTGCCCTGGTTTTTGACCATCTGGTTTTCCGGTTCCAAATTGCTCGGCATAAGTCATCCCCGTGCAGGCGGGGTTGACAATAGCGAAACCGGACTGTCCGAAGCTCAATGAACCTCCTTGAGTTCGGCGGTACTTCGCTGAGCGGAACGTCACGGAGCGCTGGGGACAGTGGCGGCGGCGTGGCTTGAGCTGCGCTGAGCGCTCGCTGTGCTGTGCCCGTTGCCGTTGGCACCAGGGTCGGCGACTGGGGCGTTCCAGCGAAGGATCGGATTGCGTGCGGCGGCGACTTCATCAGGGCGGCTGATGGGGGTGGTATGAGGGGCGTCGTGAAGCAGCGCGGGGTCTTCTTCGGCAATGGTGCGGAGGACTGCGGCGAAGCGGTCGAGCGTGGCGCGGCTCTCGGTTTCGGTCGGCTCAATCATCAGAGCCTCGGGGACGATCAGCGGGAAATACACGGTGGGCGCGTGCATGTTGTGGTCGAGCAGACGCTTGGCGATATCCATTGCACGAACGCCCTTCTCGCGAGCCAGGCCCCGCGCCGAGGCGACGAACTCGTGCATGCATGTCTCGCCGTGAGGAACCGGATAAACATCGTGAACGAGGGCACGAAGGTAATTGGCGTTGAGAACGGAGTGGCGTGAGACGTTTTTCAGGCCCTCGGGTCCGTGGGTGCGGATGTAGCAATAGGCCCGGACCAAGACACCGACGTTGCCGAAGAAGGAACGGACGCGGCCGATCGATTTGGGACGGTCGAGATCGAGAAAGTAAGTGCCGTCGTCGCGGCGGCCGACGATCGGTGCAGGCAGATATGGGGCGAGATGGTCACGTACCGCGATCGGCCCCGCGCCGGGGCCGCCGCCGCCGTGTGGGCCGGAGAAGGTTTTGTGCGGGTTGTAGTGCATGAGATCGACGCCCATATCACCGGGGCGGACCATGCCCAGAATGGCGTTCATGTTCGCCCCGTCGAGATAGAGCAACGCGCCTTGCTCGCGGAGCATTTGGGAGATCGTGCCGATCTGGTGGTCGAAGAGGCCGAGCGTATTGGGATTGGTGATCATGAAGACGGCGGTCTGGCGATCAAGCTTGGAGCGGAGGTCGTCGAGGTCGACGAGGCCCTTGTCGTTGCTTTTGATCGTCTGCGTCTCAAAACCGGCGAGATGGGCCGAGGCCGGGTTTGTGCCGTGGGCGCTGTCGGGGATCAAGACGCGGGTGCGCCGGTCGGCCTTGTCGCGAAAGTAGGCGGCGGCGACCAGCAAGGCGGTCAGCTCGCCCTGAGCGCCAGCCGCCGGCTGGAGGCTAACGGCGTGAAGGCCGGCGATCTCAGCGAGATACTCCTGCATCTCATGGAGCAGCGTGAGCACCCCCTGAAGCGTCGACTCGTCCTGGTAGGGATGAAGTGCGAGCATGCCCGGCAGCGAGGCGAGACGCTCGTTTCGCTTGGGGTTGTACTTCATTGTGCAGGAGCCGAGGGGATAGAAATTGGCGTCGATCGCCATGTTGGAGGTGGACAGGTTCGTGTAGTGGCGGACGACGTCCAGCTCACCCAGTTCGGGAAGCGGCGGCGGCGAATCGGCGAGGAATCCGGCGGGAATCAGCTCCTCAAGAGGCCGCTGGTCGGGCACGTCGGCGAACGCCGGCAAAATCGCCGTTCGGCGGCCGGGGCGGCTGGTTTCAAAGAGCAGAGCCGGCGGGTCGAGCTTGTACATTATCGTATGTGATTATGGGAAGATGGGGATGGGACGGAAAAGCGTCTGTGTCCAATCGTCAAGCGGATCAAGCCAAGGCCGAGCGATAGGCCGCGACAAGCCCCTCGATCTCTGCCTTCGTCCGCTTCTCAGTGGCCGCGATCAGGATCGCGTCGTCCATTCCGGCGGACCAGGTTTTCAGTGCGATGCCACCGTGGTAGCCGTGACGGCGGACTTCGGCGAGGATCGCGTTGGGGTCGCCTTTCACGCGAATCACAAATTCCTTGAAGAAAGGAGAGTCGCCGAAGGCAAGTTCAACTCCGCGCAGCTTGGCCAATTCCTGGGCGGCGTAATGAGCGTTGCGGGTTGACTGTTCGGCCGCCTCGCGAAGCCCACTGGGGCCCATCACCGCAAGGTAGATGCTGGAACGAAGAGCCAGGAGCCCCTGGTTGGTGCAAATGTTCGAGGTCGCCTTTTCGCGGCGGATGTGTTGTTCGCGGGTCTGAAGGGTGAGCACCCAGCACCGCTTACCGTTTCTGTCGGTCGTCTGGCCGACGAGCCGCCCCGGAATCTTGCGGACGAACTCCTCACGGCAGGCGAGAATGCCGAGATGGGGTCCGCCGTACGAGAGATAGTTTCCGAGGCCCTGCGCCTCGCCGACGACGATGTCGGCTCCATAATCGCCCGGACGCTTGAGGATTCCCAGGCTAATTGGATCGACGCTGACAATCGCCAGCGCGCCGGAGTCGCGAGCGATACGAACGAGGCCCTCAATATCCTCGAGCAACCCAAACACGTTCGGATGCTGAAGAATGACGGCTGCGGCTGGCTTGGAAAGCGCGTCGGCGAGTCGAGGGGCGGCGATCCGGCCCGTTCTGTCGGGCGCGATCACATCAATCTGGACATCGAGATTCGCGGTGTAGGTTTCAAGAATCTGGCGGTGTTCCGGGTGAATGGTCCCGGCGACGACGATGCGGCCGCCCTTGTCCTGAACAGCCAGGGCCATGAGTGCGGCTTCGGTAACGGCTGAACCGCCATCGTAGAGGCTGGCGTTGGAGACATCCATGCCGGTGAGCTGTGCAACCAGCGTCTGGTATTCAAAAACGGCCTGGAGCGTCCCCTGGCTCGCCTCCGCCTGATACGGCGTATAGGCCGTGTAAAACTCTCCACGGCCGGCCAGTTGGTCAACCACGGCCGGCACAAAATGGTCGTATACGCCGCCACCTAAAAAGCAGGGCATTTGATCCCCACCCTGGTTGTGGTTGGCCAGGTCGATGAGATGAGCGGTCAAGCTCAGTTCAGACAGCGCGGGGGGCAGGTTCAACGCTCGTTGGAGCCGAACCTCGGCGGGGATTGACTGAAAGAGCTCGTCGATTTCGCCGACGCCGATGGTGTCGAGCATCTGGCGGACATCGTCATCGGTATTGAGAATATAGGCCATTACAGAAAACTTCCTGCCAAAGAAGGTCGGCCGCAAGGCGGTTCGCGGAAGGAGCGATCGATGTCCCAGGTCTTCAGCCCTGATCAGAGCAAGTGTAGGCAATGCCAACGAAATTGCCCAGAGACGCCTCGGCGGGTCGATGCGACCTTTGTGCGGGTTGCTCTCTTCGGGCGTTGCTCCGAATCCGAGATTTCGTGAAAGTGATGGCTTGTGAAGTCTTGGGTGGTCGGGGTTTGACCGTCTGATACGCGCCGGGCTACGCTTTCGGAAATCGCCGAGAGGGTCCACCCGATCGGGATCGGCGACGGCGGATTTCGCCGAGCCAACCGCCCCAGCAGCGAGACACGAAAGCCATGCCCAGCACCACCCCGCCCGCGCCGTTCAGCCCCTCGTCTCGCGTGTTGCTGGGTCCGGGACCCAGCGAAGTGCATCCGCGTGTGCTGGCGGCCCTGGGGATGCCGTTGCTCGGGCATCTCGATCCCGAGTTCGTCGCGCTCATGGACGAAACGCAGGTGATGCTGCGTCAGGTCTTCCGGACCACAAACCCGCTTACCCTGGCCATTTCGGGAACCGGATCGGCAGGCATGGAGGCCGTCGTCGTCAATCTGATCGAGCCAGGCGACCGCATGGTTGTGGGCGTCAACGGAGTGTTCGGCGGCCGAATGGTGGATGTGGCGCAAAGGGCGGGCGCGGAGGTGACGGCCATCGAGCGGCCGTATGGGGAGGCATTTAGCCCCGAAGAATTCGAGCAGGCGATCCGGCAGACCAAGCCGAAGTTGGTTGGCGTCGTCCACGCCGAAACCTCGACGGGTGTGCGACAGCCGGTTGATGAGATTGCGCGAATTGCCCATGAGCATGGGGCGTTGATCGCCATCGATACGGTGACCAGCCTGGGCGGGATTCCTGTCGAGATTGACGGCTGGGGGATCGACGCTGTGTATTCAGGCACGCAGAAGTGCCTGAGCTGCCCTCCTGGTCTGGCACCGGTTTCGTTCGGTCCCAGGGCCGTCGAGGTGATCCAGAACCGCAAGACAAAAGTCCAGAGCTGGTATCTGGATATGACGATGATCATGCGCTACTGGGGCGGCGGCGATCGGTTTTACCATCACACCGCGCCGATCAGCATGAACTACGCCCTGCGTGAGTCGCTGGCCTTGGTGGTGGAGGAGGGCCTGGAGGCGCGGTTCGCGCGTCATCGCCTCAATCACGAGGCATTGAAGGCGGGCCTGGAAGCGATGGGGATCAGCTACATTCCCGACGAAGCGCATCGGCTGCCGCAGCTCAACTGCATCGCGATTCCCGAAGGCGTTGATGACCTCACGGTGCGGAAGCGATTGCTGGCTCAATGGGGGATCGAAATCGGCGGCGGGCTCGGTGCCCTGAAGGGCAAGGCCTGGCGGATTGGCCTGATGGGCCACTCCAGCCGTCCGGTGAATGTGACGCTGGTTCTCGCGGCGCTCGAGACCTGCCTGCGTGATTTCCATGTCGCCATCGAGCCGGGCGCGGCGCTTGCGGCCTCCGCCGAGGTTTACGGTCGCGGGGTTCCCGCCGGCGCGGTCTGACGCGGCGTGCCGCCGGGGCCTAGGGGAGGTGTGAACGGAGCGGGGCCGGTATTCGGAAGAGGTGGAGCCGTCGGCGATTCATCCGGGATTTGCGGGCCAGTGGAGATCCCGCCCGCGCCGGGGACGTTCGTCATGTAAGCGCTTGATGCCCCCGGCACTACCGGCGGCTCGGCCGGAGCATTCGGCCCGGTCGAGAGAGCCTGGAGGTCGCCCGGTACGGCGTCGAGTCCGACGGCCGCGCGATATTCGGCCACGGAGGCAAGATATTTCGCTTCCACCTCGATCCGCTTGATGACCGCGTCCAGCGTGGTCTGCTCGCGAATCACCACGTTGAGCACGTTGCTCTGGGCGAGCTGGAGTTTCTCACGCTCGGCCGCTTCGAGTTTGCGGGTGCGCTGCTCGTATTCGCGCCAGAGCACGAGATTCTGATAAGCGGCGTCGACCCGTGTCAAGGTTTCCTGAACATCGGCGCGGATGCGATCGGCGGTGTAGCGGGTTTCGAGGGCGAGCTGGCGGAGCTGGGCGTCGGCGACACGGATACGCCCGCGGGCGAAACGGCGTTGAATCGGGACGTCGAAGAGCAGCGAGGATTCCATGATGAAAGGTCGGAAATCGCCTCGCAGCGACGTCTCCCGGTATGAGCCGATATTTTGCTCCGTGTAGACGTAAAGCGAGAGCGAGGGGAGGGTCTGATTGACAGCGTATTCGCGGTCGATATCGACCTTGCGGGCGGCCAAGCGCAGCGCGAAAATTTCGGGGCGGAGACGCAACGCGACCTGCACGTCGTCTTCCAGGCGAGCCGGATCGGGTGGCACCACGGCCGGAAATTCGAGCGGGAGGCGGGATTCCTCGGCCAGCATCGGCATGCCCAGCGAATCGCGCAGGTAAAGGGAAAGCTCGATGGCGGCAGACTGCAAGGAGCGGCGGGCTTCAACGTACTGAGCCTGCCGGAGCACGACGTTGAGCCGGAAGCTCTCCAGGTCGATGGGGCTGAGAATGTTGTTGCGTACCAGTTCTTCGAGGCCCTTGTACCGGAGTTCGGCCAGGCGGGCTTGCTGGAGTGCCACCAAATAAACCTGTCCGGCTCCCACCCAATACCAGTAGGCTTTTGAGGCTTCCTTGCGAAGCTTGACCCGTTCCTTGAGGATCGTCGGCTCGACCTTGCGGCGCTCGATTTCGGTCTGAAACAGCTTGGCGCGTCGCGCGTCGATCTCACGGTTCTTGAGCAGCGGCAGCTTCAGACCGGCGATGAAGGCACCGCTGCCGCGCGTGTTCAGGTAGTTGTAATATTCCGGCCACTTGCCCGTGGCGAGGCGGTAGCCGCCGAAAATCTCACCGCCCAGATCGAACAACGGCTGTTCCAGAAATACGTCCTGAACCGTGCGGTTGTAGAATCCGAGCGGATAATTGCGGCTGTCGGCGTTCAGGTTGAGGTCAAACGAGCCGAGGGCGGAGAGAACATCGCCGTCGGCGAGACGGCGATTTTCCAGGATGGCGAGGAATAGCGGGTAGGCGGCTTCGGACGAAAACAGCACCTCGTCGATCAGGAGCGGCGGACCCGTAATTCGAGCAGCATCGGCGCGAAGCGGGTCAAGCGATACCTCCGGCAGCGCCTGGGACAATTCGCCAGGCGGGACGTTGGTGAGATTCAAACGATTGAGGAAAAGCGGCAGCGCGGGGCTGGCAGCGGGTGTGGCCCCGGCGGCGGCGAA
>JBGSYY010000401.1:0-3626 GCA_041750675.1 Isosphaeraceae bacterium
CCCTCAGCCCTGCACCCTCACTCCGCGATGAACGCCTCGATGGCGTCGAAGCCGCGTTCCAGGGTTTTGAGGTCAGTCGCGAACGACATCCGGGCGTAGCCTTCGGCGCCGAAGGCCGAGCCCATCACCAGGGCGACGTGGGCCTTGGCAAGCGCGGTCAGGCAGAACTCGGTGGAGTTCGTGACCTTCTCGCCGCCGAGGGTCCGGCCGAACAGCGAGCTCACGTTCATGAACGCGTAGAACGCGCCGCCAGGGCTCACGCATTCGACGCCCGGCAGGCGCTCGATCCGCTCCAGCACGTAGGCCCGCCGCCTGGTGAATTCAGCATGCATGTGCGCGACCGAGTCCTGGGGACCGGTGATCGCCTCGAGCGCAGCGTACTGGCTGATCGAGCAGGGGTTGGAGGTCTCCTGGCTCTGCAGGTCGGTCATGAACTTCGAGATCGCCGGCGCGGCCACGGCCCAGCCGATCCGCCAGCCGGTCATGGCGTAGGTCTTGCTCACGCCCGAGACGGTGATCGTCCGTTCCGCCAGTTCGGGCCGCAGGGTCGCGAAGCAGGTGGGCTCGGCCCCGTCGTAGCAAAGCTGCTCGTAGATCTCGTCGGACAGCACGCCGCACGAGGTCTTGAGCACCGCGTCGGCCAAGTCTTCCAGCTCGCCGCGAGAATAAACCACGCCCGTGGGGTTGCTGGGCGAATTGATCATCAGGAGCTTCGTGCGGGGGGTGACCGCCCGGAGGAACCGCTCCGGCGAAAGCTTGAACTCGTCGTCATCGGTGGTCTCGATGATCACCGGTTCGGCCCCGGTCAGCTTCACCAGGTCGGCGTAACTGACCCAGTAAGGCGCGGGGATGATCACCTCGTCGCCAGGGCCGCAGACAGCCATCAGCGCGTTGTGGATCGAGTGCTTCGCGCCGTTGGAGATGACCACCTGCTCGGGCTTGGTCGCCAGGCCGTAGCGGTTCTCGTAATGCGTTGCCACCGCCTTTCTGAGCTCCATGATGCCAGGCGCTGGCGTATAGTGAGTATGGCCGGCGCGCATCGCGGCGCGGGCGGCTTCCTGGATGTTCTCGGGCGTGGGGAAATCGGGCTCGCCCAGCGAGAAATCCAGGACATCGACGCCCTGACTCTTGAGGCGCTTGGCCTCGGCCGCCATGGCCATGGTCGCGGACGGGGCGATCAGCCGGGATCGCTCGGCCAGTGTCAATGCCATCGGTTCAATCCCCCTACTTCGAGACCACGACAGCGGCGGGACCCAGGCACACCCAAGCGCCAATGCATGAACCCGCACGCACGTCCCGTATTCGGTCGCCGCGGTGGCATCGGACGCACCCCTCGCGCCAGCAAGCCGCGGCTCACACCCCAGGACACTCTATCAGAACCCGCCAGGGCCGTCACCCGGCCACCAAACTCACCCCCTGCGTCTGCAGGGCACTGGACGTAACCGGCAATCTCCACGTGGTTTACCAAATCGTGTCCAGAAGCTTGATCCTGAACGCTTGCGAAGTCCCCGCTGACACTTTAGATTACCTATTGTACGGTCTCGAGTGTGCGTCCGGGTCAGCATGTGTCGGGGCGGTTCCGAAGGAGGTCCTGGGAGAGCGGCAAGGAGGCGGCGTATCCGTGGGGTCTTACGATGCGTCGCGTTGTGGTAACCGGGATCGGCGTGGTGTCACCCAACGGGATTGGCCGCAAGGCCTTTACCGAGGCGATCCTCGAGGGTCGTTCCGGGGTGGGCCCCATCGAGAGCTTTGATACAACGGGCCAGGCGATTCGCATTGCCGGCGAGGTCAAGAATTTCGATGTGAGCCCGTATCTGGGTGAGCATCGCAAGAACCAGAAGCTGATGAGCCGGGCCGTCGGCTTCGCGGTGGGTGCCTCCGCGATGGCGATGGTGGATGCGGGGATTGACTCGAGTCGCCTCGACCCCGAGCGATTTGGCGTCTGCATGGGCACGGGGATCACGCCCATGGATGTGTGCGAGTTGGCCGGCCCGATCGGGAAGGGGCTGCAGGCCGACGGCTCGTTCAATATCGGCCAGTTCACGGCGGCCCAGGCCGAGGCGATCTTCCCGCTCTGGCTGCTGAAGCACCTGCCCAACATGGCGGCGGCCCACGTCTCGATCCTGAACCAGGCAATGGGACCCAACAACACGATCGTGACCGCCTGCGCCGCCGGCACCCAGGCGATTGGCGAGGCGTTCCGCCTGATCGGTCGGGGCGACGCCGATGTGATGCTGGCCGGCGGCTGCGATAGCCGGCTCGACCCCTTGCTCCTGGTCGCCTACAACGCCATGAGTGCGATCAGTCGCTCCACACGCGCGCCTGCCGAGGTCTCGCGGCCCTTTGATGGGGAGCGAGACGGCTTTGTGATTGGAGAGGGCGCCGCGGTGCTCGTCCTGGAGAGTCTGCAGCGTGCCCGCCGCCGGCGCGCTCACATCTACGCCGAGGTGACCGGGTACGGCTCTTCGTTCGACGCCTTCGGCATCACCCGACCCGAGCCCACCGGCCGCGGGGCGGCCCTGTCGATGACCTGGGCCCTCAAGGAGGCCCGCCTCAATGCCGACGACGTGGATTACATCAATGCCCACGGCACCAGCACCCGGCTCAATGACGAGATGGAGACCCGGGCTGTCAAGCGTGTCTTCGGCGATCGCGCCCGCAAGATCCCGATGTCGAGCCAGAAGTCGATGGTGGGCCACCTGATTGGAGCCTCAGGCGCACTCGAGGCTGCGGCGACCGCGGTCACACTCGAGCGCGGGGTCGTCCCGCCCACGATCAATCAGCAAGTGCCCGACCCGGCCTGCGACCTCGACTACGTCCCCAACATGGCCCGCGAGATCCCCGTGCGCGCCGCCATGTCCAACAGCTTCGGCTTCGGCGGCCAGAACGCGTCGCTGGTCATGTGCCGGGTCTAGGAACAGTGAACAACCGAGCCGAGAACCTGGCTGCCGACCGTCGATGGCGCAGAGAATGGCTCCGACGTGTGGGCTACTTCCTGCTCCTGGCGCTGGGCCTGGGCTACCTTTTCGTGCGCTGGCTTCAGCAGGGTATCGGTGTGGAGAGGATCGGCGAGTTCTACGGTCAGGCCGACGAGCTCGCAGCGCCGGAGTGACGTTGATCGAAGGCGCGATCCAGCCTGGCTCTTCGTCCGTGTCCCGAATCCACCCGGGCGCGTCGTCCGTGTCCCGATGGGACCCCGCAGGCCATGGGCTGCACGCAACGACCCCGGTCCCGCCCGGCGGGCTAGTCGGCCGCTTACTTTTGCGCCAATTGCAATTGACCACTTTTCAGAGCAAGTCTATTGTCTCGGCCGGTGAGGCCGGGTTCTTGAGCATTTCGTGCGCTTGCGCCTGGTTTTGATGGAGCATGACCGGCCCGACGTCTCAAGGATGGGGGGAAACGCATGTCACGGAGATGGAGTCGGACGCGCGGGTGGGCGGCGATCGCGGCGGGGGCATGCCTTTTCGGGATGTTGAGTACCGCGACAACGGTCTCGGCGCAATTCCTGCGATCGAAGCCCAAGCCTGCGGACACGCCGGCAACGGCGCCGACGGACACGGCTGTGACCCGCACTGACGCGACGGCCGACCAGATCCCAATCCAGGGCGAGCTGACGCGCCGGCTGG
>JBGSYY010000402.1:0-3424 GCA_041750675.1 Isosphaeraceae bacterium
ATCCCGATCTCCGCCCCCGCACCCTCCCGCGCCGGTCCGGCCCACACATCATCCCACGCCGCCGCCCGCGCTCCGTTGTCATATTCCAAAATATATAGATTGATCCCGTCAAAGTGATCGAACTGGGTTCGAGGATCGCGCCGCGTGCTCGCCAGCACCCGCGCCGGCTCACCCAGCCAGTAGCGAAACGTATCCAGATGATGAATGCTCATGATCCACGTCGCCAGCGACCGGCCCCCCTCGGCCCACGGCATCCAGTGCGGAATCGCCCGCATCTCAATCGTCGCCAGCACCGGATCGCCCAGCTCGCCCGATACCAAAAGAGCCTTCGCCGCCCGCACCGACTGGTCGTACCGCATATTCTGATTCACCTGCAGCGGAATCCGTCGCTGCCGGAACCCCGACACCACCGCCTTCGCATCCTCCAAAGACATCGCCAACGGCTTCTGCGCCAGCACACCCCGCACCGCGCGCGGATGCTCCAGCACCCGCCGCAACAACGCCGGCTGTGCTCCCGGCGGCACCGCCACGTCGAGCACCGCCACCTCCGGGTCCGCCAGCATCTCATGCAGCGTCGAATACACTCGCTCGATCCCAAACCGCTCCGCAACCTCCTCCGCGCTCTCCCGCTTTCTCGACACAATCGCGCGTACCGGAAAACCCGCCGCTCGATACGCCGGCAACTGGCAATCCCTCACGATAAACCCGGCACCCACCACCCCGATCCCCAGGTCACGTCGCTCGGGCAACTCTGGCCGAATCACACTCCCAAAATCCATCACCACCTCGCTCGACTGCCAAATCCACGCAGACTACGACACCCTCATCCTAGCCATCTCCAATTCCTCCTCCAAGCACCCGCCCCTGCTCCCTGAGCTATCACAGGTGCTGTCCCTTCCTCACCAGGCTTCTCCTTCGACCTAGGGTATGCACATCACACCGTACACAATAACTTACATACCAGAATGTGTGTAACAGTTGACTATTAAAGAATTGTTCAACATTGTCGCTTGTCTCTTGCATTCCACGCCTCCACTCTGGCATGGTGTTCCCCAACCTTGTGTGGTCGCGTCGACTTTACGGATTACGTCAACCTTGACGACCCCCTTTCGACGCGACATGTAACCCGTTCGCACGGAGCGTCGGGCGCAAGTGTTTTCACGGAGATAGAGACCTTGACGGATTTCAACACCACCAGGATGAACCGTGTCGTTGCCATGATGGCCCTCCTGATTCCTGCCACCATCACGGTGACGGCAAAGGCTCAAATTCCGGTGGCGGCGCCCGCAGCGATGCAGCCTACCTACGTCCAGCCGGCCGCCAATTATGTCGTCATGCGACCCGTCTACACGACGCAACCGGTCACTTACCAACAGCCCGTCACCTACCAACAGCCCGTCACCTACCAGCAGCCCGTCACCTACCAGCAGCCCGCCGCCGTTCAGCAGCCCGCCGCCGTTCAGGCCGGCGGGGATGCCTATGGCTTCACCGGCTGGCTCAACTCGATCCGGGCTCAATATGGCCTAGCTGGCGTCGCCTACGACGGTAATCTCGAAAGCTGGGCCGCAGCCAACAACGCCCAGCAGTCGGCCCGTGGCATGGGCCATTTCGTCATGGGGCCGGCCCGACGCCAGAATTCGGCGATCGGCAACGCAGCCTCCATCGGCGCGCAGTGGCTGGCTTCTCCAGCACACCGCGCCGCGCTGCTCGACCCGTCCATCACCCGCATCGGCCTCGCCGGTCTCGGGTCGTACTGGACCTTCAACGCCTATTAATCGCGTCTTTTGACGGAGAGCGAGCCGCCTCCAGCCGAATGCTCAGGCCAGTCACGCTCTCCCGGTGACTCCAGTTACCGGCGTTGTCGTACGATGGCCCCCGCGACACGGATGTCGCGAGGGCATTGCCGCTTGGAGAGAACCCGACTCATCGCAGCGGCCGAACCGTGATCTCCTTGAACAGCACCTCGCTCGCCGCGTCATGGTTCTGTAGACCGATGTAGCCCGCCTCCGGCCGCGGACCACGCTCCGGCTCATACTCCTTCGTCCGCTCCGGCACCGGCTGCTTCGAGTCGAACCGGCACACCTCCTCGCCATTCACCTTCGAAGTCACTTGCTCGCCGTCGAGCGTGATCTCCAGCACGTTCCACTCGCCCACCTTGCCCGGCTGCTTCCCCGCCTTCGCCATCGAATAAACCGCACCCGTTCGATGAAACTCATCCGCCGCGTCGCAGATCTGAACCTCATAACCATGATGAACCGCGTACCACTCATCCTTGGGTTTCTCGGCAATCCGCACAAAAACCCCCGAGTTGTCCTCCGGCTTTTGGGTCTTGTAAACCACCCGGATCACACAATCTCCCAGCTTCTCACGGCTGTACCACAGGAGACCCATCCCCCCCTCGCTGCGCAGCAACCCATCCTCCAGCACAAACCTTCCCGGGCCAACATGCTCCCAGCCCTCCATGCTCTTGCCGTCGAACAAGACCTTCTCCTCGCCTGCCTTCGCTTGCACAGCAACCAACGCCAGACACCCGGCCATCAGCCAGCTCGCGCCCATCATTCTCGTCTTCATCGGTGATGACTCCAAAAACCACAACCTGTTTCCAGCGCCATCACAACCCGCCCAGCCACCCTCGTCAAGCATCCCTCGTTTCACGGAACCACGCCGCGAACTCTTCCTCCGCCAACCCCCGCCGCACCGACCGAGCCACCCGACCCACCGCCAGCACCGGCCCCAGCAACGCCATCCCTCCCGCATACATGATCCACCCCGCGACCCAGAGCCTTTCATCCAGCACCGCCGCCACACCCAGCACGCCCAACACCGTCAGCACCACATGCCCCTCGCACAGTTTCAGTGCGGGCCAGCTCAGGATTCCCAGACCACGCCGCGGCCACCCCGGCGCAGGCGAAGGCCGCCCCCCCGCTCCGCCATCCACTCGGTAACGCTTCGTCTCTCGCTTCAAACGCTGAAAGAATGCCTTATAGCGACAATCGTTGTGCAAACTAAGGATCGACCACCCGACCGCAATCCCCCCCCCCGCCGCCGCCCAGCCGATCCCCTCTCCACGCATCGCCAGCCCCATCCCCAATGCAAACCCCAGCGCCATCGTCGCTGCGTGATGCATCAAATAATCGAGATACACTCCGCTCAGCGTCTCCGTACCACGCCACCGCGCCACCTGACCATCCACATGGTCAAGCCAAAACGCCACGAATAAACTCACCACGCCCGCCACAAATCCCAGTCGATCCCCCGTTCCAATCGCCAACGCACCCGCCATACTCGCCAACAGCGCCAGACACGTCACCTGATGCGCCGACATCCCCAACCGCACCGCCACCCACGTCCCATAAACGGCCGTCGGCCTCGCCACCCGCCGCGCCAGCCAGTTGCCAATCTCGCGATGCCGCCCCTTCTGCGA
>JBGSYY010000403.1:0-17510 GCA_041750675.1 Isosphaeraceae bacterium
CCGGCCGAGGTACGATCGGCGTCTACGATTGGGCCTCCTGGTACGCACCCGCGGCGCGTGAGGCCGTCGAAGTGGCCGGCGGCGGCGGGCTGACCTCGGCCCTCGATGAGCGGCTCGGTCAACTAGCGCTCCTGATGAACCGCCCCCTGCCCAACCGCATCGACGTCGCGCAAGCATCCGACGAGGCCGCGCAACGCCTTCAGGAGATCGAAGCGGCAATCACCGCCCACGCCCTTGATGAGCCGACGATTCGACGCTGGATCACCGAGCTGGACAAACCCGTGGCCCGAGACCGCCCAACGGCCTGGGATCGCGCAGCGCAGCGCTATCTCGCCTTGGTCCCGCTCTATCAGGCATGGACGCGCATGGGCGATGATTCAACCGCCGCTGATCGACAAGAGCTGCGCGCCCGCCTGGAAGGTCTCAGACAGTCGCTAGAAGCTGGCCCAGGAAGTGCGCCCGGTCAGTAATCCCCCCTGCTCTCTCTCTCTCACGCTGCACTCTCCTCGTGACCGATCGCCGGATCAATATGACCCCCGAACATCGACGACTCGCCGAGATCCAGGACGACATCGGCCTCTGGCGTCGCTGGGGGCCGTACCTGAGCGACCGCGCTTGGGGAACCGTTCGCGAGGATTACAGCGCCGATGGCTCAGCCTGGGATTATCTGA
Source organism: Isosphaeraceae bacterium (assembly GCA_041750675.1). Classification (GTDB taxonomy): domain Bacteria; phylum Planctomycetota; class Planctomycetia; order Isosphaerales; family Isosphaeraceae; genus BPJS01. The sequence continues at coordinate 672 of JBGSYY010000403.1, forward strand.
CCCACGATCAGGCCGTCAGCAAGGCATACCGCTGGGGCGAGGACGGAATCGCCGGACTCTGCGATCGCTACCAGTTGCTCTGCTTTGCACCGGCATTCTGGAATGGACGCGACCGCATTCTCAAGGAACGCTTCTTCGGGCTGACGCCCAACCAGGCCAATCACGGCGAGGATGTCAAGGAACTGTATTTCTATGTCGATAATATCCCGTCGCACGCCTACATGAAGTTTGTCTACAAGTACCCTCAAGCATCGTTTCCTTACGAACGACTGATCGAGGAAAACCGCCGCCGCGGCCTGGAAGACTCCGAGTTCGAGCTGATCGACACCGGCGTCTTCGACCAGAATCGCTATTTCGACATCGTCGTCGAATACGCCAAGGTGGGGCCGGATGAGATCCTCGTGCGGATCGAGGCCTTCAATCGCGGTCCCGACACCGCGCCTTTGCACATCATCCCCCAGCTCTGGTTCCGCAACACCTGGGCCTGGGACGGTTCACCCACGCCGTCAACGCCCAGAATCCGCCTCGTCGGGAACGCCCCGAACAGCGACGGCCCAAGACTCATCGCCGAGGATTGCGGCCTGGCTCCCCCACGCAACATGCCCGTCGTTTACCGCCTGGGCCGCTATCGGCTCGACGGCTCGCCCGGCGGCGTCCCACTCTTCACCGACAACGAGACCAACGCCGAGCGCGTCTTCGGCCCCGGCAATCAAAGCCGATCGCCCTTCACCAAGGACGCGTTTCACCAGTCCATCGTCGAAGGCAAACCGGCTACCCGCCCCGAGCCGTTCGGCACCAAGGCGGCCCTGCATTATAAATTTGACGCGATCCCCCCCGGCCAATCGGTGGTGGTTCGCCTCTCCCTGACTTCGGTATCCGAGCCGGAACGTTCCCTGGCCGACGTGGATGCGATCGTCGCCGATCGCCGCGCCGAGGCCGACGCTTACCACGCAGCCATCGCACCGAAGGGCGCGACCGCCGAGGAGCAGATCATCCAGCGCCAGGCTCTCGCCGGGTTGCTCTGGACCAAGCAAAGCTACCTCTACGATGTGGACGTCTGGCTCGACGGCGACAACCCCGCCTGGCCGTCGCCGCCCGAACGCAAGTTGATCCGCAACGTACATTGGCGACACTTGAACTCGATGCGCGTCCTCTCGGTGCCCGACGCCTGGGAGTATCCCTGGTTCGCCACCTGGGATCTGGCCTTTCATTGCGTGCCGCTCGCGCTCGTCGATGCCAAGTTCGCCAAGGATCAACTCTGGACCCTCCTGTTCGAACAATTCCAGCACCCCAACGGTCAGCTCCCCGCCTATGAGTGGGAATTTTCCGACGCCAACCCGCCCGTCCACCCCTGGGCCGTCTGGCGCGTTTACAACATGGACCGCATCCGCGCCGGCCAGGCCGACCGACCCTTCCTGGAACGTTGCTTCCACAAGCTCCTCATCAACTTCGCCTGGTGGATCAACAAGGTCGATCGCGAGGGGAACAACCTCTTCGAGGGCGGCTTTCTCGGGCTGGACAACATCACGGTGTTCGACCGTTCGGTCCGGTGCCCCCAGGGCTCGGTCCTGGAGCAATCCGACGCCACCGGCTGGATGGGCATGTTCTGCCTCAACATGATGCGAATCGCCCTTGAGCTGGCCCGCGAAAATCCCGCCTACGAACACCTGGCCACCAAGTTCTTCCAGCACTACGTTTATGTCGCCGCGGCCATGAAACATATGGGCAATCGCAATTATGCCCTGTGGGACGACCGCGACGGCTTCTTCTACGACGTCTTGCGCAAGCCGGATGGAAGCTTCCAGCGGTTCCGCGTCCGCTCGCTCGTCGGCCTCATCCCGCTCTTCGCCGTCGAGCGGCTAGAGCTAGGCTGGATCGAGCCATTCGCCGAGTTCCGCCGTCATCTCGATTGGTTCATGGCCAACCGCGCCGACCTCACACGCGAGGTCGTCCACACCGTCGAGCGCGACGGCGCGACCACCCATGTGCTCACCATCGTCAATCTCCAGCAAGTCGAGCGCATCCTCGAGCGGGTCTGGGACCCCACCGAGTTCCTCTCGGATCACGGCGTCCGCAGCCTCTCCAAGGCGCATGCGGCCCATCCCTTTGAGTTCGAGGGATTATCGGTCGGCTACGAACCTGGCGAGTCGCGCAACTGGATCAAGGGCGGCAACTCCAACTGGCGCGGGCCAATCTGGTTTCCAACCAGCTTCCTGCTCATCGAATCGCTCCGCAAACTGGCGAAAGCCTACGGACCTGAGGCGGGCATCGTCTCCAAGGCCCACGGCGGGCGTCGGCTCACCTTCGGTGAACTGGCCAGCGACCTCGCCGAACGCCTCATCACCCTCTTCACACGCGACCCCACTACCGGCCACCGACCCTCCGACGGCCAGGTCGATCGCTTCGCCGACGATCCCCACTGGCGCGATCTGATCCTTTTCTACGAATACTTCCACGGCGACACCGGAGCCGGCCTCGGCGCAAGCCACCAAACCGGTTGGACCGCGCTGGTGGCCTCATTGATCGACGAGTGGCGGACACATTAAGGGCCGCGTATCTTGCGAAATGGGCGAAACGCTCTCGGGCGATCGTCCTCAACGGAGAGGGCAGACGAACCATGACGCGGATCAAGGGCGGGCAGCGTTGGGCCGTGGGACTCGTTGTGCTGTTGGGCGCGGTGGGCGCATCGCTGGGCGGGGTCGCACCCATTCGATCCACTGGCGTGCCGACTGACGATCAGCCCGCGCCCCTGAAGCCCTTCGTCTACCGCGCCAGCCATTGCGCGGGCTGCCACAATCAGGATCGCGCGGCGACCTACGATCCCGCCGAGCGCGACGGCTTGATCTGCCGTATGAACGAATGGGAAACCTTCGAAACACGCGATCGCCACACTATGGCACACGCCGCCCTCACGTCCGAACGCGGCCGCATGATGAGTCAACGGTTGGGCCAGGATGTATCGTCGATGGCCGCCTGCGTGGCCTGTCACTCGGCTCCCGCCGCCAACATCCCCGGCTCGCGACCCGCCGAGGGAGTCACCTGCGTGGCCTGTCACGGAGCCTACGCCAACTGGGTCGAAACCCACGCCCGCATCGACGACCCCGAGTGGCGTCAGCTCGATCGCGCCGCCAAGGAGCGCGATTACGGCATGGTTGACCTCTGGCAACCCTCGCGTTGGGCCTCGCTCTGTGTCTCATGCCACGTCGGCGATGCGCCGACAGGCAAAATCCTCACCCACGCCATGTACGCCGCCGGCCATCCTCCGCTCCCCCCCTTCGAACTGGCTCAGTTCACAGACGCCGAACCTCGACACTGGCAACTGCTCCGCGAGAAGTCCCCGGAACGACGCCAACGGCTGGGAATCGACGGCACACCCGATCGCTTCGAACAGACACGTGAACTCCTCCTGGGCGCACTCGCCGCCCTCGCCGCATCCGCCGAAATCACGTCGAATCAAGCCGAAGCGGCCGGCGAAGACTGGCCCGACTTCGCCCGTTTCGACTGCGCCGCCTGCCACCACGATCTCAAGCCGGCACTCGACGCCGCCTGGCGGCAGGCACGAGGCTACCGCAACACCCCAGGCCGACCACCCCTGCCCGAATGGACCAGCGCGCTCGCCCAGCTCGCGCCGGGTGCCGAACAGGCAGGATTACCCCGCTTTCTCGACGCCCACGCCAAAGCAGCAACAGACCAACCCTTCGGCGATCGCGAGTCGCTGGCGAGCGCCGGCGTGGCCCTGGTCGAGGTCAGCAACCGACTGCGCGACAACCTGGAAACCACCCCTATCACCACGCAGACCGCCCAAGACCTCCTCCGCCAGATCGCCGCCTACCCTCAGCGCCGAATTCCCGACCCCGACACCGCGCGAATCCTCGCCCTGGCCGCGCGCGTTCTCCTCCGCGAGCTCGCCGAAGAAGCCCCGACCGGCCCCGAAGCGCAGCGCATCACCGCCGAACTGGACCGCCTGCTCGGCCTCAACATCGAACCCGCAACCCCCAAATCGCCCCTCGACCCTACCTACGCCCATCGCCTCCAAACCCAGGCAACATACAACCCCGCGGCGGTCGAGCAATTGTTCCAGGAACTTGGCCAGCTGGTTCCCTGAGCACTATTGACCCTCAGGTTGTTCGGTACCGATACGGGTTTGCCCGAAGTCATCTCCGCGCAGGCGGGAATCCCGTGCGAGAGCGGTGAATCCTATGGATCCCCGCCTGCGCGGGGATGACTTCACGGAACCGGACAGTCTGAAGCTCCATCGGGCCGACGGCCACTCGCCTCACTCGTCGCCACGAGTACGCTGAAGCCCGCGATCAACCGACGGAGCGACCCCAAGGGGCGCTTTGGGTGAAGCCCGCCGCTCATAAACCGGATCGCGCGGATCATCACTGACCCGCCACACCCGGCCCTCGTTCAAATACATCCGCCGCTGCTCTTCCAGGCTCAACGGCCCCGCGCCGACACGCCCAAAGACCGCAAGCTGGTTCCCCGATTCATCCACCGCGCGATCACGGTCCACACCCTCGCTAATCGCCAGCGCATGTCCCTCATTGGGTATCGCGAACGAGGCAACCAACCTCGGCGTCGGCCTCGGGCTGAATCCCGCATTGCCTGGCGTCTCGGGGCTGGTGAGTTGCACCACCCGCAGCCCGTTCCGCCCCGCCGCGACATACGCGAACTGGCTCACATAGGTAATCCCCAGCTTCACGTCATTCGCGTCCGACAGGCAGCCGCCCGGATTGAAAACCTGATCAATGACAGGCCGCTCGGGCCGCTCCACGTCAAGAATCACCAGCCCCTCCTCACCAGCCGCCACATACGCATACGTTCGCGCGACGTAGATCGACCTCGCATCCGCCAGCGCCACCCCGGAAACCACCCGCGGATGCGCCAAATCGGTAATGTCCAGCACCTTCACGCCATCGGCGTCACAGGCGAACGCATAGCGGAACTGAGCCTGGATCGAACGCACATCTCGCAGCGAAGGCTCGCCGACAATCGCCGTGATTCTCGGCAGCTTGGGATCGTTGATATCCACCACCACCAAACCCGCATTGCAAGAAATATACGCATACGTTCCGATAATCGAAATCGCCCGCGCTCCACGCAATATGCCGGCGGGGTTGAACGTCAACTCACGCGTCAAAAAGTTGTTGAGCGGGTTGCCGTCGAGCAACGTGCCCGCGCCCACCAGAATCAATCCCTCGTCGCGGTCGGTCACGTAGAGATACGCATACATCGAGTGAACCGCTCGCTCGCGGTTCTCGGGCCGATGGGTGCGCGTCGGGTCCGGGGCGATCGTCGTCGGCGCGGCCACCGCCGTTGCGTAGCTCGTCCGCACAAAGAGCCGCTGACCCAAAGGCGAAACCGGCGCAGTCAGAATCCGCTCGCTGAACCCCTTGTTGTCGATGAAGGCAATGTCAAAAACACGCAGGCCAGCCTCCCCACATGCGGCGTAAAGGAACTCGCCACGCGCCTGCAACGAGAGTACCTCGGGCTTCAGATGTCTCTCGCCAATGTCACGGCCGGGATGCTCATGCGCGTGTTCCAGAATGCCGCCCTTCTCGACATGCTCGCGGTAATTATCCGGAAAGGCGATCTCGTGCAGACTACTGCCGATCACCGCTTGCGGCTCATCACGCTCGGTCACGACAGCCGCCGCCAGCCCATGCTCCCCAGCGGCAATCCAGCAATAGCGGCCAATAAAGTTCGTGAAATTCGTCCCCTGCATCAGCAGTTGGGCCATGATGGCGTTGTTGTCTTCCGCCTGCGAAAGATGGCAGTCGGTGCAGCTCTTCGTCTCGGAACGCCCCGGCTCAAAGCTCGCGGGCGAGATCGGCCGGCCCTTCTCAGACCCCTCCCGAAAGATCGGCGGCGCGGACCTCACCGTATGCGGCACATTTGTGCTAAAGGCGATCCCCGAAAGCCCCTCTCCCGAAATCGTCTGCTGCTGCACGTAAATCGACTCGCGATTCGCGTTATAAGACCCAACATGAATCGCGCAGCTCGACCGCGCTGGGTTGATCTTGTTCCCCGTCACATCACCATCGTGCGCCAGCATGAACACATCATCGCGCAACGTTTGAAAATTGTACGACGTGTAATTCCGCGTCACGTCACCCTCATTGTGTAGCTGAGGCATCTTCTTGTTGGCACGCTGCGGCAGATGACAGCCAAAGCACGAAGGATTCCACGCCGAGTGGCACGAAATGCAGCTCATCGCCTCATCGGCATGCGCGCAAACCGATTCGTCGCCGTCGGGCACATCGCCCCAAACCATCCGCCCGTTCTCGAACCGCACCGTCTTGGCCAGGGCCGAACGCTCGTTATAGCTCTTCGAGCCAGGGTCGATCGTGTCCGACACCTGAGTGATCTCCCAGGCCAGATCTGGCTCCACCATCGACCGCTGAACGATCGCCTCGCCCCGTCGCTCAAACCGCCGCTCGCCAAACGGCGTTCGCAACGCCGAGAGATCACGCCCCGCCTTGCCCGACTCCAGCGCAGACACATCCGAAGCCGGTCCCGAGGTCAACAACGTCGCTCGCTTCGTCGTCCCGCCGTGGCAGTCAATGCACTGGATCTCAATCGCCGCCCGCACCTCGCCGTAAAGCTTGGTGTTTCCATGCATATCCTGCACGAAGTGACAATCCACGCAGTGCATCCCCCGCTCCAGATGCACATCCAGTTGATGCACCGGCAGCCCGTCGCGGAACGCCTCATGGGGATCGGCGGCCGTCGCCTCGTTGGCCGCATCGGTCGTCCGATAGCGGTCCTTCACTTGCAACGGAGCCTGCATCGCGTCCCGCAGCCGTGGGTTCGAGTCGTCGGCCACCAACTCCCCCCGGTGGTCCAGCATGTTGCCATGGCGATCCTTCTTGAACACCGCCTTGAATACCCAGCCATGCCCGTGATAGTCGGCAAACTGAGTGTGCTGCGTCCTATCATTCAATTCGGCCACGCGTTCCAGGAATTCGGGGTCCGACCAAAGCCCGCGCGCCGCGGTCTCGTCCGGGTTCGACATCATCGACGCGCTAAATTCCTCGGCCGTCGGGTTCTTCTGCTCCTCGGGATACATCAGCCGGCCGTCGGTCTCCTCGTCCCACCACATGAACCCGGTATACGAATTCAGCACATTGGTCCCGGGATGTACGTGGCAAACAATGCACTGGCTCGTCGGTATGCCCGTGGTGAACCGATGCGCAATGGGATGCCCCGGCTCGTCGCGCGGAATCGTCGGATCCGCCTGAAAGCTCAGTCCCTGGTGGCCGAACTTCGCATAAGGACCGGAATTGACCTCCGAGCGGTCGTTGGCATACACAACGTGACACGCCGTGCAGCCGCTCGACCGAAAATCGCCGGGATGATCGTTCGTGCCCAGAAAGTTCAGCGTCGGGTCGAGCAACCGCGTCTTCTGCAGACCGACAAAAACCGGATCAGTCCGGTTCTTCGTACCCAGACCCCGCGCGCTCAACCGCGCCTTGGGCCGCCCGGGATCCTCAAACGGATTCGGCAGCCCCACCTCCTGAGGCTCACGTCCGCCACGCTCGAAGATCCGCAGAATGTTCCCCGGCTGGCTGATCTCAAACCGCGGCAACGGGTCGAGATACGGCACCACACCCTTGAGCGCGATCTCCTCGGCCGTGGGCGGGGGCACCGTCTGAAGCCGCTGCGGCACCCCGTGCGGACTGTAGCTCTCGCCATAACGCGACCACTTCTCCGGCACTGCGCCGTTGTTGTAAAGCGCCGCGCCCCACAGCATCGCCCCGTGCGTCATCATGCTCTTGCGAACCTCAAGCACCGTCTCGCCGTGACATCCGGCCGTGCCGCAACTCAGATCCGCCACCCGCAGGTCGCCCGGATTCACAAACCGGATGAACTCCGGGCTTTCATAGTTCAAAAGCGTATACGACCGCACCGGATTGCCCGACGTTCCCCACGCTTCAGGAAATCGCGGCCAGATATGAGCACGCTCTTTATCGACTGCCGAAGGGTCGCCGCCATGGCAATCCACGCACCCCAGCCGCACCGTCTCCGGCTTCCCGTGCGGATCATGCTGATTCTGGTGGCAGGCCACGCACCCCGCACTCTTCGCGGCCGCGATCTCCGGCGTTTGCGACCCCAATCTCTCGTCCCGCGCCGCCACAATCGCCGCCCTGCGCCCATACGGATTACCCCCACCCAGCGCCGCCCCCTGCTGGGCCTGCAATTCATGCGAACCCCGCCCCTCGGGCCAGGGCAAAACCGGCACCAGCGCCAGCACCAGCAAACCAACCGGAATCATCGAACGGAGTCGACTGCCCGACGAAATCCGTCCTCCCTGGGTGCGATCCATGGTCAGCCGCCTCCATGCACTCTCGGGCTTCTCTTCGTCGCTGTTGCGGAATCTCAGGCGCGCAGCCCCGTCCCTCTCGCAGTCTCTCGCGGAACGCTATCCGCGATCGGCGGTTCGGTCAATCCAGAGTTTGCCGTCTCGGCTCAGTACAAAACAACCACGTTCGCAAACCCCGCCACCAGCGCCCCGACCCGGCTATCAAAGTTGTTATACAAATCGCGAAACCCCTGCCCGGGAATCAACGTCGAAACCCCGCCAATGAACATCAGGTTCTCACTCAGCAACGGACGGTATTCCAGACCCCAGCTCAGATCGGCCCCGATCTGACGGGCGATGTTGCCATCATACAAAAATTGCTCTAGAACATTCGTCTTGTCAAACCAGAGCAAGCTGTAATTCGTGATCAGCTTCGCCTTCGGAGTCAGCTCGAAATCCATCCCCAGCGTGGGCAAAATCAGCCCCGGGTTCACAAAGTTCGATTGCCCCTGAATCTTGCTCGATCGAAGGTCGGGAACCAGGCTCAGCCGCTGCACCAGGTTCACCCCAAACAGCGGTATCTGCTGCCGATTCCAGAAGCTGAACGGCCCGCCCGCGAAATTCGGCGCGTCCAGGATCGTGTCAAACCCCGACGCCCTCGTGTTGTTGATGTTCCCATCACCGCTCGACCAGAAAAAGCTGGCCCGAAATCGGACCCAGTCGCGATCATAGGATCCTTCAATCGCCGCCATCTGCGCGTTGATCGTCTGCGCCTGATTCGCCAGCGGATTCAAGCTGTCCTGCCCCAACGCCCAGTAAAATTGATGCGTCAGGTTAAACCGCCCAATGTGCCCATCACCGGCCCAGCCCAGGTAAAAAACGTTCAGATCGTGCGGCTGAAACACACCCACCGGATCAGGCCGAACCAGCACCCGCGCCTTGTCAAACTTGAAGCTGTCAGGGTCATGGTTGTAAGTCGCGCTCAACTGCGTCGTGTAACCCGGAAAAATGAAGTCCTGCCGGTAATAGTTGAAAAAAACCAGATCCTGGCGGCGGTCGTTGAACGTGTTCAGAGCCGTGAACGTGTCCTTCTCCCACTGCCGGAAATAAACCAGATTGTACTGATCGCGATTCGAGAACAGGTTGCCGAAAATCCGCACGCCCCGGTTGATGTCGGCAAACAGAAACCCGCGAAAATCGCTGATAAACGGCTGATTCCCCGCGCGAATCGAAACGAAGTCGTAATCCGGCGACAGATCGGCGATCTTCGCCTCGATAAACGCCTCCTCCAAGGCCCAAAACGCCCGCGGCCGGCTCGTGCCTTGCAACACATTGGGGCTCACCTGCGCCCGCTCGCTGAACGCGAAGTTGCTCACCCCCAACGTCGGCGTCAGCCGAATCTTCCAGTCCACGGGCTTGAACGCGGCGTCACCGTGAAACAGCTCCACGGCCACGCTGAAATAGTTCAACGTGACGAAACTGCTCGATCGCCCGAAAAACTCCTCCTGAAACGGCCGAGCCGTGCTCTCAAAAGCCGAAGTCTGCGTCGGCAACTGCCTCGGCTCGAAAAACATGTTGGCCTTCGCCGTCACGTCCAGAAACGTGTGCTGTCCAATAATCGGATAATCACCCTTAAGCACGTTCTGGTTGTACGGATCGAGCAGCCGGCCTAGCTGATACGGATAGTCGTCGGTGATCGGATGCCCCTTGCCATACCGATCCCAGTCCGGCCAACCCAGCCGCCAGCGATCCTCGATCGGCACGAAATGCGCCGACTCCTGATCCTCCCGCGGCAACACGCTCGACCGCCCCGTAAACCCCAACGGCGGATCCTCGGGCAGCCGCAGCAACTCCTCAGGCGGCGGAAACGGCGCAAGCGAGGGGCGAACCGGCGCGTCGATCGGCCGACTCAGCACGCCCGAATCTTCGTCGGAACCAACGGCACCAACCCGCGTTGACTCGACCGCGCCGCCGATCGTCTCATCCACCCGCGACGGCAGCGGCAACGGCAACGGCGGCAGCCCCACGCCATCGTCAACCGGATTCTGCAAATTGGTCAGATTCAGGCCGTCGTCCCGCGCCTCCGATCGGACCACTCGATACGACGCCGGCCAGGGGTCCGTCAACCCCTGCGCGAGCACGCTGGAAACGATCCCATGCCAGGCGAAGCCAACCCCGAGGATTCCGCGCACGAGCGAGATCCGACAGAGCATCAGCCCAGTTTTCGGCCTGAAGCGTTGCCGTGACATAGCGTCCCTCCCCGGCTTCCAGCGCGTCCTGCCGGTTCGAAACGAAACTTCGGCGCGCGAAAAAGACCACTCTCTTCATCGAGCATTGACCCTGCCGATCTTGAGGGAAATCCTGTTTGCGCCGAACACGCAAGAGGTGCGGGCGCGTCAGACGATCTCCGTCGAATGCGACTGACTCCGCCAATCCGAACGTTCCATCGCCAAGCGTACCGTTCCGTTCGCGAACCACGAAGCGAGAGTGGCAGCGCCGCCACTGTCCCGTTTGCGAACTCCATGACCCACTAGTCGCTCCCAGATCAAGTCATCTCCGGCGTCTCATTCACGCAGGCAAACACTTTTTCGCTTCGGATGATGAGGGATGCCGACCTCAGGCGGCCGGCACCCCTGAATGAGACGAAACCGATCCTGTCACTCGACCGTGAACGTGGTCGCATGCTGAGTGCTAAACTGGCCGCCGCCAGAGTTGTTGCCGCTTGCAATGAAGGTGACTGTCACTTCTGAGTCCGCAGGCAATGGGTCGGAGAAAGTGACGACGGCCGACGGCCCCCCTGTCGGGTCTCGCTCGAAGTCGCCCCGGTTCAGAGCCCAGTCGTAGAAAAAGGAAACCGTCGCTGTATGACCCGACGGAGCCTGAACCGAAATTGAGCCACCAGGAACCGCAGGGGAACCCCCATCCGCGATCACAGTCGCCGCGAGATCGACGGACGAACCAGACTCGACATCGATCGCGCCGTTTGCTGGAGTGACATTCTGCCACACATAGTCACCCCATCCAGTGGTGGGACAGATCATCAAGGCCACGCTGAAGAGAATGATCCACTGTTGTCTTCTGAGGATGTTCATGCATTGTCTCCTGAAAGCAGGTAGAGTGCGTGTGGGGAACGAAAGCGATTGGTCGGAAGCAGTTGGATTTCGGTCGTCAAATGTCACACCCATTCCAACGCTCATGGCAGCTCATCGGAAACGACCTCACCCCCGTTGCGCGTGCCAACAGCCCGCCATAGATCGGGATTGACACGCTCGGAGACGAAACGGACATGCCCATCCGCGAAAAGACAGCTGGCACCACCCCCGCTGTGTAAACTGCTCGCGGGTGTGGCCGCCCAATAAGGTCGCGTGCCCGGCACTCCATAGCAATTCGGAGCGTTGATCGGTAACACATGGTTGTAAAGGGAGTACGGCACTCTTCCGATAGTCCAAAATTCTCCCTTGAGCGGCGCCGATGGCAGGTTGACCCGGCTCTGAACGCGGCAGCGCGCCTCGAATTCTGTCAACGTCTGCGCCGGCGGATCGTTGCCGACGAACACGAACAAAGATCGGAGCTGACGAACCTGCGGCGGCGGCGTTCCGACCAAGAATTCGGACATCGCCACCGTGGTCGACAATCCATCCTTGATCATTGCAAGGCGGATCGTATCGTCCGAAAACACTCCGTTGAACGCGATTCTGCGGCCTTCAGGCGTGACTTGCGGCCGACCGTCGCCAAGGGATCCCGCGTAGTTCGTGTTCAACGACTCCACGAGCGGATCGGATGGACAAACGAAAACATTCAGGCCCGCATAGATAGTCGTCTCGTTCGGACCCGGTAGACTCACATCCGACGAACGGATCGACATGTTCAGCGCATCGTAGAGCGGTCGCTGATCCAGGTATGGCAGCAAGACCGCGTGCAAAGAATACGTGTTTCCCGACGACGAGCCAATCGGCAAGACCCGATAGGTTGACTCATACCCCAGTATGGCGATCCCAAACTGCTTCAGGTTGTTCGCGCACTGCATCCGCCGCGCCGCCTCGCGGCTCGCCTGCACGGCGGGGAGAACCAGCGCGATCAGCAGCCCGATGATGCTGATGACGACCAGCAGCTCGATGAGCGTCAGACCCGCCCTCGGGTCCCAACGATCGTTAACCAGTTCGCCCCGCCGAATTCGACCATGCATGATGTCTCCCTCATGCGGCGTCCGGGCATCAACGGGCCATTCCCTTGGCGGCTATGTCCTCGAAAACCCACACTAGTGCGCCCCCCCCCACTGACGTCAACAGAATTCCCGGATTTTTTCTCATGCGAGTTACGGTCACGATATCCGGTCGGATGAGGTCGATGCTCGGGTGCCTGGGTCGAAGGCCGTCGACGGCCGCAGCCCCCAGACTCGCTCGCCTGCCGAGTCTGGGGGCTGCGTCGGCCAGCACGCCTCCTTGACCCCACCCACCCGGGCCCTCTGTCCTACGACCGGAGAGACTTACCGAACCCCCTCCACTCAGTTCAGACACGCGGCACCCTTCTCGTCAACCGACGACAACCGCCCACGCTCGGAATACTTGACCGATTTTCTCGATTCCGAAGCCCTCGCGGTTCGATCCTAGAGGTTGTGCTTTCGTCGACCCAGGAGCGGGCCAATGCGCGCAAGGAACAGAAAACGCTCGCCACGGGATCGCTCCCTCGCCGCCAGGCCATCGATCGATCGTCTCGAATCCCGGCAACTCCTCAGCGCCTCCCGAAGCCGCGTCCGCGTCGCCGCTACCGACCCAGTCCTCACCGCCACCGAGGTCCAGATCCTCCTTGAGCGTGCCGCCGCCGCCACCGCCAGCTCCGATGCCCTCATCGCCATCGTCGACCGGGGCGGAACCATCCTGGGCGTCCGCGCCGAGTCAGGCGTCGACGCCGCCCTCATGGCCGACCCCGTCCTCCGCACCTTCGCCATCGACGGCGCGATCGCCAAGGCACGCACCGGCGCCTTCTTCGGCAACGATCAGGCCCCGCTCACCGCGCGCACCATCCAGCTCATCAGCCAGACCACGATGACCCAGCGCGAGATCGAGTCCAACCCCAACATCCCCGACATCAACTCCACCCTCCGCGGCCCCGGCTTCGTCGCCCCCGTCGGCATCAAAAATCACTTCCCGCCCGGCGTCCAGTTCACCCCCCAGGTCGATCTCTTCGCCATCGAGCACACCAACCGCGACAGCATCCTCCATCCCGGCACCGACCACGTCAAAGGCACCGGCGACGACATCCTCCTGCCCTACCGCTTCAACATCGACCCCGCCTTCGTCCCGCCCAGCAAGAAGATTTCCCCCCCAGAGTCCTACGGCTTCGTCACCAACACATTGCTCAACGCCCAGGCCCGCGGCATCGCCACCCTGCCCGGCGGCATCCCTCTCGTCAAGAACAACAAGGTCGTCGGCGGCATCGGCATCTTCTTTCCCGGCAAAACCGGCTTCGCCACCGAGGAAAACTCGAACCTCAACGACGCCGGCTTTTATGACCCCACCAAGCGCGACCGCTCGCTCGAAGCCGAGTTCATCGCCTTCGCCGCCGCAGGCGGCAGCCCGGCCGCCGGGTTCCCGTTCCGACAGATCGCCAACGCCCCGCGCCTGCCCGGCTTCGCCCTCCCCTTCGGACGCATCGACCTCGTCGGGATCTCGCTCGACATCTTCGGCAGCCACGGCCTGCAAGGCCTACGCAACTTGCTCACTTTCGGCAAGCGCCTGGGAACCGGCGATGCCCACGACGGGACCAACCTCCCCGTCAATGTGATGGGCGCCACCGCCCTGCCCGGCCAGCCCGTTCCCTCAGGCTGGTTGGTGATCCCCCACGACGGCGGCGGCATCACCGCCCAGGACGTCATGGCCATCGTCGAGCGCGGAATCGCCGAGGCCACCCGCGTCCGCTCCGCGATCCGCCTGCCCCTCGACCGGACTGCAAGAATGGTCCTCTCGGTCAATGATCTCGACGGCAACGTGCTGGGCCTCTTCCGCATGCCCGACGCCACCTATTTCTCGATCGACGTCGCCGTGGCGAAGGGGCGCAACATGGCGTATTACGCCGACGCCACGGCACTCCAGCCGATCGACCGTATCCCCGGCGTGCCGCGTGGCACGGCGTTCACCAACCGAACGGTCCGCTACGCCGCGCTACCTCGGTTCCCCGAAGGAATCGACGGATATCCGCCCGGCCCATTCTCGATCTTCAACGATGGTGGAGTGCTGCCCAACGGCCGCAACGACGGCCCCCCCCTGCCCGCCTCCGCCTACCAGTCCGTCCAGGGGTTCGACGCCTTCAACCCCGGCACAAACTTCCATGACCCCAACAACATCGCCAACCAGAACGGCGTCGTCTTCTTCCCCGGCAGCATGCCCTTGTACAAGGACACCGACGGCGACGGCGTCCGCGAGCTGGTCGGCGGCCTCGGCGTCTCGGGCGACGGCGTCGATCAGGACGATGATGTGACCTACATCGCCTCTACCTTCTACACTCCACCGCCCACCGTGCCCCGCGCCGATCAGGTCACCGTGCGCGGCGTGAGACTGCCGTTCGTCAAATTCAACCGCCAGCCCCACGTGCCCCGAAACCAGCCGCCCCAGCCATTGCTGCCCATCACCGCGCCCGCGCCGTGGCTTCATTCCCGAAAGAGTTGAGAGAAAGGTCGAAACGCCCATGCGCCCGATGGTCGTCCTGACTACCGTGCTGGCCTCGCTCGCCTTCGGCCCACGGCCCGCGCTCGCGGGCCGGCACCAGCACTGCGCCCACTGTGGACAAGGCACATACGCGGAAAAAATGCTCGCGCCGGGCAAGCCACGCTCCATCCCCCATACCGACGAGCGCGCCGGCTGGCCGCGCGAGCTTTCGGCTCATGCCGAGCCATCCATCACACCCGGCGGCATCGGCTATTACGTCGGCGGAGATACCCCGTTTTTCGGCCACGGCCACACCCGTCGCCGCAACCAGGGCACCTGGGGCTGGGACGAAACCGGCCACTCCTGGACCAGGCACCGCGTGATTCTGGGCTGGTCGCGCGGCCGCCTTGATCAGGGCGGCACCGGACAGTACGCCACCGACGGCCCCCACGTCCCCGATCCCATCGCCGGCTCCGTCAGCCGCCTCCGCTCCGCCCACGCGCCGGCCGAAGGCGGTCATTGAACCGACGCCCTCGCTATTTTTTCCCCACCTTGCCCGAACCGCCGTGTATCCTTCATTTGGAATGATACCCACGCGGTCGTCGTGCGCCCCAATGTCGAGAGCCTCGCGCGGGCAGGTTCGGGAGATGCGAGATATGTCCAATCGTCGGACTTCAAGAAAGCTCCATGGCTTGCGCTTCGATGCGTTGGAATCGCGGAGGCTCATGGCCTGTCAGCGCGTGGCGTATGTGGTCGCCGGGCTGGGAGGCGTCGATTATCCCGTCGAGGTGATCAACAACCTGATCGCCCAGGGCTTCTCGGTTCGCACGCCGTGGTGGAACTCGCAAACGCCCGCCGACAATTTTCCCGCCCCCGTTCCGGGTCAACCCGGTCAGTTCAATCCCTACATCGACTACGGCG
The DNA here is from genome assembly GCA_041750675.1 of Isosphaeraceae bacterium. Lineage (GTDB taxonomy): Bacteria > Planctomycetota > Planctomycetia > Isosphaerales > Isosphaeraceae > BPJS01. The sequence continues at coordinate 16,542 of JBGSYY010000403.1, forward strand.
ACGCCGACCCGGGCAGCCTGACGCTCGAACTGGGCGGGTCGCCGACCGCCCCGGCGACAATGACGATGAACCTCGGTGCGCCGAATACTCCGAACGCGTTCGTGAATGCGGTTTTTACCGATTTGACCGCCAATTTCGATCGCGACGACCTTATCGTGCTCATCGGCCATGGCCTGGGCGGCAACTCGGTGCTCCAGGTGGCCCGCCAAATCGAGGCCGCCAATCAGGAGGGCGTGACCGACCTTGATATCGACCTCCTCGCCCTCCTCGACCCGATGGGATTCCTCGACCCGGCAAACAATCCCGACCCCGACCTGCTCGGCAGCTTGACCTCCGGGGCCTTCTTCCAGCCCTTCCTCGACCCCAATGTGGCCGGCAGCCTATCACCCACCTACATCAACGGGCAAAACGGGCTTCCGCTCAACGATCAGGGTTTGATCCCCACGTGGCGCGGAGACATCGGCGTCGTGCCCACCAGCGTCCGCTATCTCTACAACCGCTGGCAGACTAACGCCATCCTGCCATTCGACTTCCCGACCGACGGCACGCTCGCCAGCCGGGCGACCGGCGATCTTCAGGCCGATTTCGGCATCCCCGGGCAGCTTCTTTCGAACACGACCGCCATCCATCCCGCTTCCACCCTGGAGCAACTCTTCGGCCTGCAAGACGGACAGGGCAACTCGACGGCCCACGTCGACCCCAACTATCCCGCCGATGCGCCGATCCAGGCCAACCTGATCCAGATCGTCACCCAACTCGCCGACGAGCAGAATTGCCTGGTCGTGACGACGACCGCCGATCTCGTCGGCGGCCAGCCTGCGCGCGGTTCGCTCCGCGCGGCGATGCTGAACGCCAACAGCCTGCCCGGCCTGAACGTCATCACCTTCGACATCGAGCCGCGCGACCTCGCCTACTCGATCCGGCTCGACGCCCCCCTGCCGTTGATCAGCGACCCCGTCACCATCGACG
>JBGSYY010000404.1:0-18556 GCA_041750675.1 Isosphaeraceae bacterium
TCGCCCAGCCCGGCTTCCGACGCCCCAGCGACTCCGACGTCACCCTCGTCGCCGACGACACCGGCGAAATCCCCGCCCCGCCCAGGGCCAAGAAGGGTGCCCCTTCCCGCCCCGCCGCTCCCTCCTCCTCCGTCGGCGACGACCCCAACGAAACCACACTGCGGCCCAGCCCCCTGCTCGGCTCCTCGGGCGAAGTCCCCGCCGCAGGCCCACAGGACAGCGACAGCGACTTCGAGCTGACTCCCTCCAGCGTCATCGACGCCCTCCAGCCCGAATCCGGCAGCGACTTCGAGCTGACCGCCCTCGACAACAGCGAGGAACTCGTTCTCCCACGCGCTCCCTCGCCCTCCGATTCCGACGTCACGGGCGCTGTCGGTTCCGCCTCGGGCGTCAACCTCGGTCGACCCACCGACTCCGGCATCAACCTCCTCGAAGGCATCGACCTCGGCTCCGCCGACTCGATCGAGCTGGCCCCCATCGACGAAACTCCCGCACCGGGCAAGTCCAAGCCTCCCGCCAAGTCCGCCGTTCGGGCCGCCTCCACGAAGCGCACCGTCGAGCAGCCCATCGACCCCGGCGCGACCGCCCTCCCCACCCGCTCGCCGATGGCCGAAAAGGACATCTTCGAGGACACCGATTTCGAGGTCGAGGCGCTCGCCGGCGAAGACCGGACCGTCCAGCTCGAACCCAGCAGCGACTTCGACATCGACGAAGGCGAATCCGGCTCCGAGGTGTTCGCCGTCGACGAAGAGGACGTCGACCTCAACGCCGCAACCGCCCTCGGTGCCGCCCCTCTCGTCGACGAGTTCGAATCCAGTGGCGAGATCGACTCACCCAGCGACGACTCCTGGGACGCCGTGGAGGCCGAACCCGCCTCACCGGCAACCACGACCGCCGCTGTCTCTCCCCGTGCCACTTCGCCCCTGGTCGCCAGCGGTTCCGGGCCGGATTGGGGCCTGCCCTGGGTCATCCTCCTGGGCCTCTCCAGCCTCCTCATGCTCATCGGTCTGTTCGTCGGTTTCGACCTCATCGGCAACTTCAACGAGTTCCGCGGCGACGGCCCCGCCTCCGGTATCGTCAAATCGATCGCGGGCCTGTTCGGCAACAGCTAGCCTAGGAAGGGGGGGGATGGATCCACCCCCAGAGCGGCTCCGGCCGGATTGCCCGCAGTCATTCCGGGCAATCCGGCCCAGGCCACGCCTCTCTCTCTCTCGTGCGACGGTTTCGGAGGGAATCGGAACCGATGAACAAATACAGATTTCTTAGCCCATTTGCCGTCATCGGCTGCTTCCTGGCCACCGGCTGCACCATGGTGCCCGAGCGCAAGTTCGAGGAGAGCAAGCTTCAGATCCAGGCCCTTCAGGCCGAGAACGAGCAACTTCGCGACGTTGTTCTGAATGTTCGCAGTCAGAATCGTGATCTCACGCTTCGCGCCGTCGACGACGCCCGTCGCATCCGCGCCCAGGAAGAAGCCGTGCGCCGACTCGAGCGCAGCGTGCTTGCCTACCAGGAAGAACGCGACGAGATGGCCGCCACTCTCAATGAGATCAAGTCGGCCGTCCGCACTCGCGGTTCGAGCACCGCCGCCGCCCCACTCGAGGCCCTCGATCGTTGAGCGCGCCCACAGCGGCCCTTGACGTTCCCTACAATCTCCTCCAAGAATGAATCGCTCCCTGTCGGGCAACATCCGCTCAAGCAGACCACTCGTCTCTGTCTCTCACAACGCCTCGGAGATCGAACCATGACACACCTCCTGGCTCTCATGGCGGGAGCACTGGCGTTCCTCAACGCAGGTCCGAACCACTCGGCCCGTATCGAGGGCGACTACATCGAGTCACGCACCGCCGACATCTTCACAGGCCCCTGCTTCGCCAACGCCGAGGTCTTCCTCACCGGCCACCAGGCCCTCCTCGCCTGGAAGGTCCGCGAAGGCTCCTGGAACGGCGTCGATCTCTCCGGCCTCACCGTAGCCGCCGCCCTCCGCGCCTCGACAACGCTCTCCAAGGACGACCCCGCCCTGGCCCGCGCCGTGGTCATCGTCGATAGCGATGCCACACCCGCGCAGCGCGACGCCCTGATCGCTCTCGCCAGGGAACTCGGCGGCCCCCGGCTCGCCAACGTCACCGAGGTCAAGGCGTCGCTCATGAATCTCTTCGTCGAAGAAATGGACGCCGAAAGCGCCGCCCACGAGACCCCCGCCGCCTCCCACCACTTCGGCTTTCCCCAGGCACCCAAGGGCACCTTCTGGGCACCCGGCCTGGCCGAGATCAATACTCGCCCCCTCGACGACACCGACCACCTCTGCGGCAACGAGGTGATCGAGTATCCCCCACTCTCCAAGGGTGTCGCCGCTCACCCCGCCTACACCCTCGCCAACTCCTTCAAGGGCAAGGGTCTCGGCACTCGCTGGGACGATCGCAACTGCCGCGGCAGCTTCGTCGGCCACTTCTCCTACTAAAACACGGACAAGCCTGTAAACCCGTCGATCCGGCGGGCCAGCCCGGCGAAACCTAACGGGTTCCCGGTTGGCCCGCTTTTCCTCACATTGACGACAGTCACCCAGGGAACGCACGAAATGAAACCGCGGATGCCCCGCTCGATCGTCCTCCTCGCCCTCTGGCTCCTGGCTGCCCCCTCCCTGCTCCACGCCCAGGAATCGTACAAGATCGAGCCGGCCAAGGCGTCCGCCCTCCCCGAGGGCGTTCCCTCCGTGATCGCCGAGGAACTCGCCGCCGAGAGCCTTGTGATCAACCTCCCCGACGGCAAGCCGCTCGCCCAGATCTGGTTGCGCAAGGCCGTGCCCGCCCGCTCCGCCCCCAGCGGTCCCGAAGGAGCCGTCCAGTTCCCCTTCCTCGTCACCGGCGAGCTTCTCGGCCTGATCAGCTACACTGAGGAAGCCCACGACTACCGCGATCAGTCCATTCTGCCCGGCGTCTATTCCATCCGCTTCGGACTCCACCCGATCAACGGTGACCACCTCGGCGTCAGTCCCTTTCGCGACTACGCCCTGCTCGTCCCCATCGCCCTCGAAAAAGCCCCCACCCCACTCGGCATCAAGGACCTCGAACGCGAAAGCGCCGAGGCCGCCGGCACCAATCATCCCGCCGTACTGCTGCTCACCACGGTGGCCGAAGCAAAATCCAACGAAAATCCCATCCACGACGAAGTCAAACGCTTCTGGGGCATCGCCCTTCCCGTCACCTTCAAGGTCGACGACACGCCGCTCGCCAAGCCCTACCCCGTCGGCTTGATCTATGATGGTGTGGCCGCCCAGTAACGCCATAAGCTCTTTCCGACAACATTCTCCGAAGCGCGCCACGCCTCTATCCTCTCCCGTTTCTCCGGCTTGCCGATGTTGCCACTCCCCTTGCTTCTGGGTCTGATGCTCGCGCTGGGCGTGCGCGACATCAACGGCCCCGCGATCCTCGACGAAACCGAAATCTCCACAGGACTTGTCGAGATCGGACGCCTGATCGGCGCCTGGACCCTGGCGGTCCTCGCCTTCGGCCTGGTCATCGGCCTCGTCATCACCCGACGCGGCCGCTCACGCTCAACGTATCGCCTGGGCCACTGGTGGGTTGCACTGGTCGAATGGTCCTCGCTCGCCATCTTCGCCTGGACGGTCCTCGACCTCAACTGGCCCGCCGCGATCCTGGGCCGCCTCGGCATTGGCGACACCATCCTGCTCGATGAACTGGTCATCATCGCCCCGTTTCTGCTCATGCAGGCCGTCACCTGGTTGGCGACATACCCCGCAAGCCGCGCCCTTCACCTCGGCGGACGACGCACCTCCCTCCGCGACCACGTCAGCAGCCGACTTCGCCAGTGCGTCGGCATGATGCTCCCGCTCCTGGTGATCTACGCGCTGGTCCACGACCTGATGGACCGCTGGATGCCCGGCCTGGAAAGCAACCCGATCGGACAACTCGGCCTGCTCGCCTTCCTCGGCTCGACCATGCTCCTGCTCGCGCCACTCTTCCTCCGCCTCTCGTGGAAGACCCGACGGCTCGAAGCCGGACCGCTCCGCCGCCGCCTCGAACACGTCTCCCAGCGCTTCGGCTTCAAATGCTCCGACATCCTGGTCTGGGAGACGGGCAGTTCTCTCGTCAACGCCGGCGTCACCGGGGCCTTGCCCTGGTTCCGCTACGTCATCCTCACCGATGGACTGATCGAACGCCTCGCCCCGCGCGAGATCGAAGCGGTTTTCGGCCACGAACTCGGTCATATCAAGCACCGCCACCTCTCCTATTTCGGCTTTTTCTTCGTCGGCAGTGTCGCCCTGCTCAGCCTCATGGAAGCCGGCCTTCACGCCGGTTTCGCCACCCGGGTCTGGTCCGGCCTCTGGTCGTTCTCCTCGGATGTCGGCACCTTCGTGGAATGGGGCGTCCTGGCCGTCCTCCTGATCCTCTACATCTTCGTCGTCTTCGGATACCTCTCGCGACGCTTCGAACGCCAGGCCGATCTCTTCGGCTGCCAGGTCGTCTCCTGCGACCGCACCGATTGCCCACCCCACGCCGACCTCGACGCCCCCGACAGCCCCTCGACCGTACCCACCACCGTCTGCCCCGTCGGTATCGAAATTTTCTCCAAGGCCCTCCGCGAAGTGGCCCTCTCCAACGGCCTCTCGCCCCGCGCTCCCTCCTGGCGTCACGGCAGCATCGCCCACCGCCTCGGCTTCCTCGAACGCGTCGCCAATCGCCCCGAAACACTGCCCGAGTTCCAGAAAAACGTCTGGCGGTTGCGGCTCGTTCTCGGCCTTTTGCTTGGGCTTACACTCATGATCTCACTCTTTCAGGCCAACGGCACGCCCTGATCTCCCCACCCGTGTCGGCTCGTCGTCGCATTCACTTCAACGAAATCGCCGGAAGCGAACTAGGACGCCTTCTGCCCATCTGCTATAGTTCGCGGCCCCCGAGGATCGGGGCCGTGACGACCCCAAACGCACCGCGCTCAGGTCGCTCCCGGCGCTTCGCTCGCATCATCTGAGACGTGGCCGACAGGAGGTCGCCGCCATGCCCAAGTGGCCTATCCGCATCAAGCTGTTCGTCGGCCTGACCGTCGTCGTCGGCATGATGCTCACACTCATGGGCGGTTCCTTCTACGGCCTCAACGCCTTCCACGGGAGCAACCTCAAGCTCACCGACCAGCTCCGCGAGCTGGGCGCGTCCACCCACCTGCTCCGCACCGTCGTCCAGATCGAAACCGCCCGACTCGACTCCCCGGACGACCGACTACGCCTCAAACGCCAGGTCCTCGAAGCCCGCACCGTCCTCAGTCAGTACTGCGACCAGCTCAAGGCCAACACCACCCGCGGCAATCGCGACGACGTAAGCGACGAGCTCAACCTCGCCTTCCGCATCGACGACGACCTCACCACCATCCTTGCCCAACTCGAGCCGGATGCCGACGTCGAGCCTATGTTCCCCGGCACCCGTAAGCTCCTCCGCCAGCTCGCGGAAACCGGCTCCGCCACCGGACCGGTCACCCTCAGCGCCCGCATCGCACAGCTCAATCGACACGTCCTCGCCCTCCCCGACATCCTCCACCGCGACTTCTTCGAAGTCCTTAGCGCCTCCAAGGCCCAATACGAATCCAGCCGCATCATCGTCTGGGTCTCGGCCCTCGCCGTGCTGGCCATGCTTGTCGCCCTCACTTACGTCTTTCACCACTGGGTACTCTACCCCGTTCGACTCCTCCACCGGGGCGTCCGGCGCGTCGCTCGCGGCGACTTCGCTTACAAGATCGCCATCGATAGCGGTGACGAAATGCAGGCCCTCGCCGACGCTTTCAACGACATGACCTCTCGCCTCAGCGCCACCTACCAGGACCTCGAACACCAGGTCCAGGAACGCAGCCGCCAGCTCGTCCGCTCCGAGCGCCTCGCCGGCGTCGGCTTCCTCGCCGCCGGCGTCGCCCACGAGATCAATAATCCCCTTGCCTCCATCGCCTTCTGTTCCGAAGCCCTCGAACGCCGCGTTCTGGGCCTCGTCGAATCCAGCCATCCCGGCGAATCCAAGGTCGTCCACCACTACCTTCGCATGATCCAGGACGAAGCCTTTCGCTGCAAACGCATCACCGAACGCCTGCTCGACTTCTCACGCTGCGGCGAGCTGAAACGCGAGCGGATCGATATCGTCAGCCTGGTCCAGGGCGTCGTCGAAATGATTCAACACATGGGCAAATATCGCGGCAAAACCATCCTCTACCAACCCAAGCACGCCGTCCTCGCCCACGCCGACGGCCAGGAAATCAAGCAAGTCGTGCTCAACCTCATCGTCAACGCTCTCGACTGCATGGAACCCGGCGGCACGCTCCGAATCGACGTCAGAAACGTGGAAGGCATGGCCCAGTTGACCTTCCAGGACGACGGCTGCGGGATGCCCGCCGATATCCTCGAAAACATCTTCGAACCCTTCTTCACTCGCAAACCCGGGGGAAAAGGAACCGGCCTCGGCCTCTCCATCACCCACCGCATCATCAGCCAGCACGGCGGCGAAATCCACGCCGCCAGCCCCGGCGAGGGCCAAGGGGCGACCTTCACCGTTCGCCTTCCGCAACGCAGCGCCGACGCCGAACCGGACCACCCCGGCCTTCGCCAAAAGGTCGCCTAACCGCGACCGTTCCCCACGAACAGATCACGCGCACTCTCAGATTCAACGATTCATCAGTCTCACCGGCCTGGCCGGTACGCACGACGAGGACGGAGCCAGTCAATGGAGAAGTTGCAGAACGGCGGCCTGCGAATCCTCTTCGCCGACGACGAAGCCTCGCTCCGCGAGCTCATGCAGATGGAATTACCCCGTATGGGCCACGACGTCACCGTCTGCCCCGACGGCGCCGCCGCCCTTAAAGCCCTCGAACGTGGCGGCCCCTTCGACGCCGCCCTCCTCGACCTCAAGATGCCCGGCCTCACCGGTATCGAGGTGCTCGGCAAAATCCGCCAGCTCAGCCCCGAAACCCAGGTCGTCATCCTCACCGGACAGGCCTCCGTCGACACCGCCGTCCAGGCCCTCCGCCTCGGCGCATTCGACTACCTCACCAAACCCTGCAAATGGGCCGAGCTCGAAGTCCTGCTCGCCCGCATCGCCGAACGCCGCGATCTCTCCAACAAAAACGTCGCCCTCGAAACCCGCCTGAAAGCCGCCGAGGGCACGCCCACCCTCGTCGGCGTCGGACCCGCCATGCAGGCCATTCGCTCCCTCATCGACACCGTCGCGCCCACCGACGCCACCGTCATGATCCTGGGCGAAACCGGCACCGGCAAGGAACTGATCGCACGCAACCTCCACGATCGCAGCCTCCGCAAATCCGGCCCCTTCATCCCCGTCAACTGCGGCGCTCTGCCCGAAAACCTCGTCGAAAGCGAGCTGTTCGGCCACCGAAAGGGAGCCTTCACCGGCGCGGAATCGAACCGCAAGGGCCTCTTCGAGGTCGCCAACGGCGGCACCCTGTTCCTCGATGAAGTCGGCGAGCTGGACAAATCCATCCAGGTCAAGCTGCTCCGCTTCCTCGAAGCCGGCGAAATCCGCCGCGTCGGTGAAAACGACCCATTCCGCGTCGACGACCGTATCCTCTGCGCCACCAACCGCGACCTTCGCGACATGATCGCCACCGACCTCTTCCGCGAAGATCTCTTCTTCCGCATCAACACCTTCGAGATCCACCTGCCCCCACTCCGCGACCGCAAGGACGACATTCAGGCACTCGCAACCCACCTCCTCAAGCGCTTCGCCCCCAAGAAAGGCCCCGACGCGCTCTCGCCCGAATTTCTTCAGGCTCTACAAACACTCGAATGGCCCGGCAACATCCGTGAGCTGGCCAACGCCATCGAACGCGCCGCTATCCTCGCCGGTGCCGGCCCCTTGCTTCCCGAGCACCTGCCCAATCAGTCAATCACCGGCCGACGCGCCCCCGCGACCTCCCTCACAAGCAACTCAACTCTGCTCGGCCCGCACTTCAACGTCCCCGAAGGCGCTCCCTCGCTCCGCGACATCGAAATGAAGTACATCCAGATCGTTCTCGAAAAGCATAACGGCAACAAACCCGCCGCCTCACGCGAACTCGGGATCAGTCTCAAAACCCTCTACAACAAGATCAATCAGCTCCAGCAAGGCTGACTCGCCGTCAGATCGGGGAAAGGCTTCCGGGGAGTGCGAGCGATCGCCCCGGTTGATTCATCACATTTTTTGCGATAACTCGCCCCAAACCGCGCGATTCTCTCCTCGTACACTTCGCGATTCCGCGACCGAGGAGCAATCCCAGCGATGTGGTCCATCTCCCCCGAACTTGTCCTGCCTACCGATCTCCCCATTCCCATCGTCGAGGCCGTGCTGGCCTACATCAGCCAGGTCGTCCGCCCTCGCGTTGACGACCCCCACGAGCAATGGCTCGCCTCTCGCATCGCCCTCGCACAAGCACGTCTGCTCCAGGCCGCGCATTCCGTGAAGCTCGGTCAGCCGCCCGACGCCCGCTGGCTTCGCCTCGAAGCCCAGGCCGATCGCCAGCTCACCGCCGCGCGCCGCGAGCTGGACGATTACCGCCAGCTCAATCCCCCGCCCCAGCCCCTGGCTCCCATCCCCGGTCGGAATTTCGAGACGAAAACCTCGGATTCAATGGCCGCCCCGGCCTCGTCCGATCTCGCGAAACGCTCTCGCCCAGACCCCCGCCGCCTCTCCCAGCGTGAGGCTCGCCGCCGCCGTCTTCAATCAGCGCAGGCAACTCGCAGGAACGCCCCACGCGGCAAAGCCACTCATCCAGATATGCCGCCCCCAGCGCCGCCGAAACCAAGCCAACCCGCGTCGCCCAGACCAGGCAATCCCTCTCTCGATTCGACTCCCGGCAAACCCGACTCCACCCGTTGCGCCGCCATTTTGTCTGGATGTTGAAATAAATCACCGCCAAGACCGCGAATTGGCGGCTGCTTTGACCAGGTCCGACCCGAAAATAGAGGCAATTGATCGCATCGGAGTGATCGCCGGCGAACATTCCCGAACCTCGGTTCCGATAAAATCCATTTTGTTGTTGACATGACCGATCCATTGGGGCGAGACTCTAAGGTGTCGAACATCTGAGACGACTCGAACTGTCCCTCTTATCATGAATCAGGTGATCGCCAAGGAAGAGAATTGCTCTTCGCTTCGCATTGTAGATGGCGATGATCGCTATCCAGTCGCGAGGCCAAAACAAAAAGGTGGTGTTTACGATGGGCCAGCTTCTCGCGATTTTCGGTTTCAAAGTCCTCCATACCATCGGCTTCGTCGTGGTCGGAGTCATGCTCGCAACTCTCGGGTTGGCTGCTAGCATTACCGCCATCCACATGATGCTGAATACCGGCGGAGGCGTAACTGGCGGCGGCGGCGTCGCGGGTGTCCCCGAGCTTGACCCCTCGCTGATCTCCAGCGCCGCGGTACTGCTCGGCGGTATTACCCTCTTTTTCCGCGATCGAACCCACCGCGCTTGACACTAGTCGAACGCTTTTCGGGACTGGCGGTACGATGTTGACCGCTAGTTCCTCTCTGCGCCTGAGATTTCCGAGACGTTTTTGAATGACTCTACCGAGCCTTTCGGACTCCACTAAAGTCGGCGGCTTCAGGAATAACCTCCTTGATCCGCCGAGGGCCGCCAGGCTCGGATACTGGAGATTGCTCCCGGCCGCCCTGTTGCTGCTCGGCGAAACCTTACTTCTGGCTCTCCTCTTCGATTCTGGTGACATCTCTGAAGATGGGCCGTGGTGGCTCAAGCTCGTCACCGAGGCCCCGGCCATGGTCCGCATCATGTTGGCCAGCGCCGCTGCCGCCCTGGCGATCTTTCGCCTCCCGGTCCTCGAGACGCCACCTGTCTCGAAAGCGGCACCTCGCAATCTCGCCGAACTCAGTCTGGCCGTCGGGACGCATTTCCTCGCATTTGCCCTGCTGCTCGAATCCACGCGCCGAATACTGCCGGGACATCGCGTGACGACTCAGCCCGAGCCGACCATCGTCGCACTCTGGGTCGGCGCGGGCCTCTTGTACGTCCTGACCGCCCTGTTGCTCATCTTCTCCGCGTCCGCATTAGCGGCGTTTGCCAGGCGCTATCACCGCATACTCTTCGCCGCCCTTACCGTCGGAGCCTGCACCTGGCTCATCGGCAATCTGTTGCTCGTCTTCTGGGAACCCTTGACCTACCTGACATTTCAGGCCGTCAAGTTCGTCCTTACCCTTCTGACGCCGGAAGTCACCGTCCAGGTGGCGGACCAGATCATCGGCACGCCGAATTTCTTGGTCCAGATCGCGCCTGCCTGCTCCGGCCTGGAAGGCATGGGGCTCGTTTTCGTTTTTCTATCCGCCTATCTCTGGGTCTTCCGTCACGGTCTCAAATTCCCCCTGGCGCTCTGGATCCTCCCTCTCGGAATCCTTCTGAGCTGGCTGGCCAACATTCTTCGCATCGTCGGCCTGATTCTGGTCGGAACCCACATCTCTCCCAAGCTGGCCGTTGGGGGATTCCATTCCCATTCCGGCTGGCTCGCGTTTCTGGCCATCTCGATCGGCATCATCGCCTCCATCCGCCACCTCCGCTTGGTCCAGCCGAACCAGAGGCTGTCATCCCTGCCTCCGAATGTCGGCTCCGCACCCTATCTTGCCCCGATCCTGGTATTCCTCGCGATCGGGCTTCTCACCGGCATCTTCCGCGACGGCGGCTTCTACCCGCTCTACCCCATCAGAGTCCTCGCCGCTCTCGGCTTACTTTGGTGCTACCGCAACACCTATCGCACAGAGCTTGCCGGCGCATGGACCTGGCAAGCCCTCGGACTGGGAATCCTGGCCTTCCTCATCTGGATCGCCATCGGCACTTTCCAGGGTCAAGTCCCCCACGCCTCCAGCCTCTCCGCAACATTACTCGCGCTCGACCCCACCAGCCGCGCCAGCTGGATCGGCTTCCGTCTCCTCGGCTTTCTTTTGATCGCACCCGTCGTCGAGGAACTCGCCTTCCGTGGATACCTGCCCCTACGCCTCCTCACTCACGACTTTCAATCCCTCCCCGCTGGCCATTTCACCTGGAAAACCCTGCTGATCACCTCCCTCCTGTTCGGACTCGTCCATTCCCGTTTCGTCAGCGCCACACTGGTCGGTCTCCTCTATGCCCTCGCCTACGCGCGCCGCGGCCGGCTTGGCGAGGCCGTGGTCGCCCACGCCACGACAAACGCCCTTCTGGTCGTTCAGGCCATCAGTCTCGGCGATTGGTCCGTCCTGAGCTGACTGTGGCTCACTCCCGACTCCGGCTCCTCGCCACGCGACCGACCCCGGCGGTGCCCGTCTCAAAACTCAAATAGCGCGATAACTCGCCGCTCATCCCGGAATTGGTTGGATTTCCAGCCTACCCATGCAGGATAATGCGTTTGGGGAACTCGAAATTCCTTCCCCCTCAAGGAGCGGCCCATGGCGACACGACGCGACTTCCTCAGAACCACCGCCGGCGCGGGTCTCTCCAGCCTCGCCCTCGCCCCATCTTTCCGGGTCGGTCCCGACATCGTTCGCTTCGATCCCCAGATCGAGCCGCTGGTCCGCTGGCTCGAAGAGACCCCCCGCGAGCGTCTCGTCGCCGGCCTTCTGGGGAAGATCCACGACGGCATGACCTATCGCGAAGGCATGGCCGCCACGTTCCTCGCCGCCATTCGCAACATCAAGCCCCGCCCCGTCGGCTTCAAGTTCCATGCCGTCATGGCCGTGAATTCGGCCCGTGTCATGGCCCAAAACGCCCCCGCTCGCGATGCCTGGCTCACCCTGTTCTGGGCCGCCGACAACTTCAAGGACTCCCAGGCCCGCGATATCGAGGAAGGAGACTGGACCCTCGCCGCCGTCGACGAAGCCCATCTCCCCAGCCCCGACAAGGCCAGGCAAACCCTCATCGAGGCCCTCGAAAACTGGGACGCCGTCAAGGCCGACACCGCCACCGCCGCCCTCGTCCGCTCCGCCCAGCCTCAGGACGTCATCAAAGTCTTCTTTCGTTTTGGCATCCGCGACCAGCGCAACATCGGCCACAAGCCCATCTTCACCATGCAATGCTGGCGGACTCTCGAAGCCATCGGCTGGCAACACGCCGAGCCGGTCCTCCGCTCCCTCGCCTTCGGCCTTCTCGACACCCAGGGCGACAACATCGATGGCCCCGTCGGCCCCTACCGTTCCAATCTCGAACTCGTCGCGTCAATCAAACCCGACTATCGCGGCGGCCAACTCGATCCCAGCGCGACCGAATCCTTGCTCAACACTCTCCTCACGGAAAGCTCCGACGCCTGCGCGCACGCCGTCGTCGACGCACTCGACAAGGGCGTCGATGCCCGCTCGGCCTGGGACGCCATCCTGCTCGCAGCCAGCGAGCTTCTCGTCCGCGCCCCGGGCATCATCGCGCTCCACGCCGTCACCGCCGCCAATTCGCTGCATTACATTCATCTCAACGGCCCCGACGAACTGACAAGCAAGCTCGCCCTGCTCCAGGCCGCGGGCTGGATTCCCCTCTATCGCGAACGCATCGGCAAGTTGCCCAAATCCACCTTCGATCGCCAGCCCGACGGCGAACCGGCCACGCTCGAAGCCATTTTCGACCGCCTGAAATCCAACCGCGCCGAGGCGGCACGCATGGCCGTCGCCACGCTCAAACAGCCCGAGCAGTCCCAGGCGTTCCTCCGCGACGCCCACCGCCGCATCATTCACAACGGTCGCGACAGCCACCAGTTTAAGTACGGAACCGCCGCCGCCGAAGAGGCCGCCTTCGCCGACGACCGCAACGCACATTCCCGTATCGCCGCCGCCATGCTCGCCTATATCCCCGACGGCTCCGAGCCGCCCAACCCGCTCATCGCCGAGGCCCTCGCAGGCCTTCCTGAGGCTCCTTGACCTCTCCACTCGAAAGCCCCGGCCTCGATACCGGAGCCAACCAAATGTTCGATCCGGGGTTCCTCGCCCGGCGTAAGCGCGTACAATAACTTTCAGATTATTCTTCGAGCCTCAATCGGAACCTGTGCTCTTGCGCCGCGCCCTCTCGATGCTCCTGGCCTGCCTGATCCTCGTCTGTCCGCTCGTCTGCGCTGCGGGCACCGGCGAATGCGCCCACACGCAGGGCGACATCCCCGGGCCGTCTCATCATCACTCTGAGGGCATCGCCGACAACTGCGTCTGCGAAGGCGCGATCCGAACCGACGACACCGCAACACTTGATATTCACCTTCACGCCCATATCCTCCCCCTAGTCTGCTGGCAGGCTATCCCCAGGCTCGATGTCGAGCCGCTGGGATTCATCGATGCTCATCCACGCAATGAGCGAGCTTTTTATGTGTTAATCGACCGAGGCCAACGTCTGCGCTGTTGAGCCGCGTTCCGCCCATTGAACATATCCAAATCGGCTTCAGCCGTTTCTGCTGATTTCAAAAGCGTCCATCGACCTGACTCGTCACGTCGTGAAGCCCCGCGCCGCGGACTCAAGAGGCTCCGACGTCGTCCCCTTCTTTCTCGAATCAAGGAGATTCGCTATGCCCACATGGCTTCACAGGAGCTTGCTGGCCCTGGGCGTCGTGGCCGGCCTCGGCCTCGCCGCGATCGTCTGGTTTCGCCCCGACCTCGTACCGGAATGGACGCACCTCAAGCGCGAGACCCCCGAACACACCGCCGAATCCGGACTCTTCTGCGACGAGCACGGCGTTCCCGAAGCCTATTGCACGATCTGCCATCCCGAGCTCAAGGATCGCCTCCTGCTCTGCGACGAGCACGGCGGTCTCCCTGAAGCCATTTGCACCAAGTGCCACCCCGAGGTCGAAGGCCGTTACAACCTCGTCATGTGCCCCAAGGGCCACGGCTTCCCGCGCGATTTCTGCCCCGACTGCGGCCCCCAGCCCGGGTCCACGACGGCCGTTCTCGAGCCTGCCCCCGACGACGGCTGGTGCGCCCTCCACAACACCCCCGAGGAACTCTGCGAGCTTTGCCCCGAGGGCTCTACCGGTATGCCTGCCGGTACCAAGTGCCGCCAGCCGCTCCCGCTCATCAAGCTATCACGGCCCGAGCTTGCCTCTCAGATCGGCCTCGCAACCACGCCGGCCGTCGAGGTGCGCCACGCTCACGAGCTGCAAGCCAACGCCGAGACCGCCTTCGACGCCAATCAGTTCGCCGAGATCACACCTCGCGTCGAGGGCTTCCTCCGCGAAATCCGTTCCGATCTGGGCACGCGGGTCGAGGCGGGTCAAGTTCTCGCCGTCGTCGATTCGGCGATGGTCAGCGCCGCCAAGTCGCAATTGATCTCGGCGCGGGCCGGCCTGAACCTCGCCAAAACCTCCTTCGACCGCATCACCGGCCTGGCCTCGCGCGACGCTGTGCCCGCCAAACAGGAAATGGAGGCTCGCACCGCGCTCAACCAGGCCGAGTCCGAATCCATGAACGCCGCTCAGGCTCTGCACAACCTCGGCTTCGACGATGCCGACCTCGAACGCATCGTCGCCGAGAAGGAAACCGACGGCGTCCTTCGTATCATCTCTCCCATCTCCGGCCTGGTCGTCGAGCGACACGCCGTCCGTGGCGAGGCTGTCCAACCCACCACAAAACTCTTCTCCGTTGCCGACACCTCCCACATGTGGCTCTGGGTCGACGTCTACGAGGCCAACGTCCCCGTCGTCGCCCGCGACCAGCTCATCCGCTTTCGCATCCTGGGCGCGGATGGAACCGAATTCGCGGGCACGATCACCTGGGTCGGTGCCGAGGTCGATCCCATCACACGAACCACCAAGATCCGCGCCGAGTTGGATAACCACGACGGCCTGCTCCGCGCCAATCAGTTCGGCCAGGCCACGATCCAGGTTGGTGCCGAGCACAGAGCCATCCAGATTCCCCGCGACGCCCTCCAGTCGTACGACAAGACCAATCTCGTTTTCCTTCCCATGGAACCCGGCGTCTATCGCCCCCAGCGCGTCGTGGTTTCCGAGGAAGAAAGCCAACCTGGCACGGTCGAGATCGCCTGGGGCCTCCAGCCCGGCGACCAGGTCGTCACGCGAGGCGCGTTCCTGCTCAAGACCGAGCTGATGAAGGATTCCCTCGGTGCCGGCTGCTGCGAGTAAGCAAACCCCTACCGGTTGAAGATACATCGAGGCTTTCTTAAAGAGATGATTCATGCTAACTGCCCTCATTGATGCCAGCCTGCGCAACCGCTTCGTCATCCTCCTGCTAGCCGTCCTGCTCATGGCTTTCGGCGTCCGCTCGGCGATGATCCTCCCGCTCGACGCCTTTCCCGATACCACGCCCGTCCAGATCCAGGTCAACACGATCGCCTCCGAGCTCAGCCCGGAGGAAGTCGAACGGCTGATCACGTTTCCCGTTGAATACGCCATGGGCGGCCTCAAGGGCCTCACCGAGGTCCGCTCGATCTCCAAGTTCGGCCTCTCCCAGGTCGTCCTCATCTTCAGCGACGAAACCAACATCTATTTCGCCCGCCAGCAAGTCAGCGAGCGTATGCTCGAAGTCGAGCTACCCGCCGGCATCGCCCGCCCCACCATGGGCCCTGTCGCCACCGGCGTCGGCGAAATCTTCCACTTCCTCGTCACCAGCTCCAATCCCGAGATCGGCCTGGAGGAATTGCGCACCCTTCAGGATTGGGTCATCCGACCGCGCCTCCGCCGCGTCGAAGGCGTCGCCGAGGTCAACCCCTGGGGCGGTCTGGCCCGCCAGTTCCAGGTCAAAGCCGACCCCGTCCTTCTGGCCAAATACGGCCTCACTCTCGACGATCTCCGCCTCGCCCTTCAGGAAAACAACCAGAACGTCGGCGGCGGCACGCTGAGCCGAGGCGGCGAGGCCCGGCTCGTCCAGGGCGTCGGCCGCAAGCAGACGATCGACGAGCTGAACCGCATCGTCATCGACGCCAAGGATGGTGTCCCCATCAGGGTCCAGGATCTCGCCAAGGTCGAGATCGGCCATGCCATTCGCCGCGGCGCGGTCACCGCCAACGGGCGGGGCGAAGTCGTCCTCGGCCTCGCCTTCCTCCGTATGGGCGAAAACTCCCGTGAGGTCACCAACGCCCTCGACGCCGCCGCCGACGAACTCCGCAAGACCCTCCCCGAAGGTGTCGCCATCGAAGTCGGCTACCGCCGCACCGACCTCGTCAATCAGGTCCTCGAAACCGTCGAACGAAATCTCCTCGAAGGTGCGATCCTCGTCATCGCCGTCCTGTTCGCCTTCCTCGGCAACCTTCGCGCCGGTCTGATCGTTGCCAGCGCAATCCCGCTTTCCATGCTCTTCGCCGTCACCATGATGGAACGCGTGGGCATCGCCGGCAGTCTGATGAGCCTCGGTGCGATCGATTTCGGTTTGGTCGTCGATAGCTCCGTCGTCATGGTCGAAAACTGCGTCCGCCGCCTCGCCCACGATCAGTCCGGCAGAACCCGCATGCAGGTTGTCCGCGACGCCGCCCTCGAAGTCCGCAAACCGACCATGTTCGGCGAGCTGATCATCATGATCGTCTACCTGCCGATCCTCACCCTCCAGGGCGTCGAGGGCAAGCTTTTCCGACCCATGGCCCTCACCGTCGTCTTCGCCCTGCTCGGCTCGATGATCCTTTCACTCACGCTGATGCCCGTCCTGGCCTCGATGGGCCTCCCACGCAACGTCCGCGATAAGGAAACCCTGGTCGACCGCCTCGCCCAGCGCATCTTCCAGCCAGTCCTCGGTCTGGGCCTGCGGTTCCCACGCAGCACACTGGCACTCGTCGCCAGCATCACCCTCGGCGCCACCATGCTCGGCTCCCAGCTCGGCTCCGAGTTCATCCCACGGCTCAACGAGGGTGCCATCGTCATCAACACCATCCGCCTTGCCAGCATCAGCCTCGAAGAATCCGTCGAATACGGCACACAGATCGAACGCATGCTGCTCGAAAAATTCCCCGACGAAATCCGCACCATCTGGACCCGCACCGGCACCCCCGAGCTTGCCACCGACCCCATGGGCTTCGAGCTCTCCGACGTCTTCATCATGCTCACCCCGCGCGAGCGCTGGAAACAGGCGAAATCCCAGGAGGAGCTGGTCGCCAAAATGGCCAAGCTGACCGACGAACTGCCCGGCATGGAGGCGGTCTACACCCAGCCGATCGAACAACGCATCAATGAGATGATCGCCGGCATCCGCTCCGATCTCGGAATCAAGCTCTATGGCCCCGATCTCGAAGTCCTCAAAGCCAAGGCCGACGAAATCCAGACCGTCGTCGAAAAAATCCGCGGCGCCGCCGACGTGACCACGGAACAAATCACCGGCCAGCCCGTCCTTCGCGTCGTCGTCAACGAGCAAGCCCTCTCGCGATATGGTGTCTCCGCCCGCCAGGTTCTCGACTCCGTCGCCGCCGCCGGAGGTATCCAGGTTGGCGAAATTCTCGAGCCCGATCGTCGGTTCCCGCTCGTCATCCGACTCCCGGATCATTATCGCGACGACCCCGACGCCCTCGGCCGCCTGCTCATTCCCACCGCACGCGGCGAACGTCTACCCATCACCCGACTCGCCACGATCGAAACCACCACCGGCCCCTCCACCATCCCGCGCGAATGGGGCGAGCGCCGGATCGTCGTCCAGACCAACATCCGTGGCCGGGATATCGGCTCCTTCGTCGAGGAGGCCCAGCGCGAAATCGCCGCCCGGGTCGAGCTGCCCACCGGCTATCACCTCGCCTGGGGCGGTCAGTTCGAAAACATGATCCGTGCCGAGAGTCGCCTTCTGCTCGTGATTCCCTTTGCCCTCGCCCTCATTCTCAGTCTCCTCTACCTCTCCTTCCGATCGTGGCGCGATGCCTTCATGATCTTCAGCGGAGTCCTCTTCGCCCGAGTCGGCGGTGTTTTCGGCCTCTGGCTCCGTGGCATGCCGTTCACGATCTCCGCCGGCGTCGGCTTCGTCGCCCTGGCCGGGGCGTCGATGCTCGAAGGTCTCGTCCTCGTCAGTTACATCCGTGACCGCATGTCACAAGGCATGGGCAAGCGCGAGGCGATCGAGGACGCCCGGCTCGCCCGGCTCCGCCCCGTTCTCATGACGGGAACCGTCGCGGCTCTGGGCTTCCTGCCCATGATGCTTTCCACTGGCATCGGTGCCGAAGTTCAGCGCCCCCTCGCCACCGTCGTCTTCTTCGGCATGGTCTGCGATACGCTGCTCACGATGTTGGCACTGCCCGTGATGTACCTCCTCTTCGGCAAGGGACCGCCCCAGGACGAAACCCCAGTTCCGCCCGCCGAAGAAGCTCTCGAGCCGGCTCTCGCCGCCGCCGACTGATCCATCGGTGAACTTGAGGCAAACTTCGCGGTTTTTTCCGCATGTCGGATCGCAGTCCCCCCGATCATTACCTGTGAGACGACCGATGCCGGCCCCGCGAGCCTCTCGCGGTGCGCCGCGCCATTGCCTGCTCTCTCGGGAGACGCCCAGGGATGCCGATCATCGCCGACAAACCATCGACGCTCACCGCGCTCGTGCTGCGTCACGCACCCGGACTGTTGCTGGTCCTGGCTTTGACACACCCCGCCCCAGCCCAGGTTCCGGGTCTCACGCCGCCGCCCGGCTCGGGCGGGTCGTTGCTC
>JBGSYY010000405.1:0-3492 GCA_041750675.1 Isosphaeraceae bacterium
GTTGGGCTCGTTATGTCCGAGGCGTCGTCTGGGCCGTTCAGGAGCGGTTCGGGTCACTCGATTCGGGATTCGAGCTGGCCTTGGCCGGCAATGTGCCCCGGGGCGCTGGGCTTTCCAGTTCGGCGAGTCTGGAGGCGGCCGTCGCCTGGTGTTTGCTCGGCCTGGACCTCGCGGCGGTGGGCGACGACGACACCTCCCGCATGGAGCTGGCGCGTGCCCTGCAGCGTGCCGAAAATGAATACGCGGGGGTGGCGTGTGGCCTCCTCGATCAGTTTTCGAGCATCTTCGGCGGGGTGGATCAGGCGTTGATGCTCGACTGCGCGAGCGGCGCATGGTGTCGATTGCCGATGGCCGCGGCGGGCCGGGCCGGGCCGTCGATCGTCGTTTGTGACTCGAAGACCTCGCGCCGGCTGGCGGATGGAATGTACAACCGACGCCGTGACGAGTGCGAACGGGTCGTCGCGTACTTTCAGACGCTGCGGGGACCCTCGGTAGGCTGGCTGCGCGACGTGAGGCTCACAGATCTGGACGAGGAATGGGAACACCTTGATCCGACCGGCCGGCGTCGGGCGCGGCATGTGTTGAATGAGAACCGGCGAGTTGAGGCGGGCATCGCGAGTCTCACCGCGGGCGACGTCGCCGGATTCGGGCGGTTGATGAGCGAGTCGCACGAGTCGAGCCGTTACGATTTCGAGAACAGTTCGCCAGCGCTCGACGCCCTGATCGACGTGGCCAGTCAGGCCCCGGGATTTCTCGGCGGCAAGCTCTCGGGAGCGGGCTGGGCGGGTTGCACGGTCAATCTGGTCGAGCCGGATCGCGCGGTTGAGTTCGCGCAGGCGGTCCGGAGCGGCGTGGTCGCAAACGGAGGACTTGAACCGGAGATTCACATCTGTCGCGCGGATGCTGGGGCGGGAGTGGTACGATGACAGATCGAAAGGAGGATGGTTCGATGAATCTGGTGAAGATCGGCGGCCTGTATATCAATCTCGACCAGGTGGCGGAAATCCGTGACACGGGGATCGACATCGAGGTTTTTTATCGAGGCTCGGACCGCGCGACGACGCTGCGGGGGTCGGATGCGGAGCGACTGCGGAACTGGCTCGACTCATTCAGCCGCGACCTCAACGCCGACGCTCCCTGATCGGGTGGCTGGCACGGTGACGAACGGGAGCGGACTCCCTAACATACGAAGAGCATTGAAAGAAGTGCCGCCGGACGGCCCGGCGGTGATCGGTTCGGGTTTCGAGGTTGACGAATCATCATGAGCGAATCGACGGATGGGTCGGGGAAAACGCCGGGAATCGGCCGATCGGTCTGGATCATGCTGGGGCTGATCGCGACCCTGACAGGCCCCGACGCGGCGACGGCAATGCAGTCGTCGGGCACCAGCGTTTTTCCCAAGTTTACGGGCGCGAACGTTTACACGGTCGACGTCCCGGATTCGGCCAGCTATCGATCGCTGGAACAAAAGCTCCGCGACGCGGGCAACGGAACTCCGCGGCGGTTTTACGCAGTCGTCATCAGCAACGCCGGCGACGGCGCACAAGCCACACGAAACTATGTTGATTCGTTGTTTGACCGCTGGAGCCGCCAGGGCGGCTCGGGGTTTGATCCCGTCAATTCGGTGCTGATGGTTGTGGCGATCAAGAACCGGCAAGTGGCTGTGCGCGCGGGCACCGATCTTCAGGTGCGTTATGGCCTGCGCGGCGAGACGATTCAGCGTGACCTGGTGGAGCCGGCGTTCCTGCCGCTGGCGCGTGCGGGTCGGCTGCCGGAAGCGATCGAATCGCTCGCCGGGGCCGCGAAGATCTGGATCGAACGCCAGGATGACCGGATCGCCAGCAGTCGCGGTGTGACCGAGACGCGCAGCGCCCAGGTTCGTAAGGATGCCGACGAAGCACTGGCGACCGCCAACCGGTTGCTTCAAGAGGCACGGCAAGAGCAGGAGGAGAAACGTCTGGCCGGGCTAGGGATCGAGGGCGTGGAAGGCGTCATTGTCAAAGCGGGGAGCGTGTTGCCTCCGCTACAAAAACAGGTCGACGAGCGACCGCGCGACGTGCTGGCGGAAGCCCAGCGCACCCAGCATGATCTGGAGCAGGTGTTGGGTCGCTTGCGCGGCTTGCCCGCACGACAAAACGAGGCAACAGCCCGTCTCCAGGTGGTCGACCGCAAGGTGCAAGCCGTCGAGGACGCGCTCGATGCCGCTCGGAAGCAAAATCTGGCGATTGGTGGGGCTCAGCAGGCGTTGCAGGTGCAACTTTCGGCGCGGGAAGACGCCCGCGCGATGGTCGGCCGCGATCCGGAAAAGGCGGTTACGCAGGCGACCTCGGTTGATTCCGCGCTGGAAAGCCTGCTGGATCGAATCCGCACGCTGCCCGAGGCACGCCGGCGTCGCGAACAGCAGGCCGGCGAGGTGGGACGGCTGGCCAAGAACCTGGAGACAGCAGTGACCAGGGCCGAGCGTTCCGGGGCGTCGGTCGCGTCGATTCGTGCGCGATACGACCAACTCCGTCCCCAACTGGCTGCGGCGTTGCGGCCCGAGGTGGAAGATGAACAAGCGGCCCTGGCGACCCTGGTCGCGCTTGAGCCGCAGCTCAAGACCGAGCTGGCTCAGGTCGAGGCGGCGTCGTCGAAGCATCGCCTGCTTTCGCGGACGTTGCCCCTGGGCATGGTCGCCGGGGTGTTGACGCTGCTGGGCTTGTTGGGTGGTGCGTTCTGGTTCCTGACCCGGCAGACCCGGGGACGGGTCGACAAGCGCTACAAGGAAGTCCGATCGCACGCAACCGCCTTGATGGAGCAGCTCGACAGCCTGAAAGAACGGCACAAGCTGCTGCCGGTCTCCGATCCGGATTTCCAGGCTCCCATGGAAGGAGCGACCCTGGAGCGGTACGCCACGGTCCAGACCGAGATCAAGGGGCTATGGGATCGCTGGCTGGAGGTGATGGACCGTCTTGAGAAGGCGCAGCGGATTCTCCGCCGTGCTCCGATGTTCGGCGTCCAGAAAGTTCAGGAGGCGGAACGGGTCCTGAAGGACACCGGGACGATCGACGAGATCGCGGCGGAGGCGACCCGACTGTCGGCGGAAGTCGACACGCTGGGCACGGCGCACGAGGAAGCGAGGCAGCAGAAAGAACGGCTTGAGGACGGGTTGAAGCGCGTCGATCAACGGATCGACGCACTGGTGGCCCTCGGTGTGTCTGGGGCGGCCTACGAGGCCGAAGGGGCAAAGATCGCGGCCCTGGATGCCGCGGCTCGGACTCGATTGACGCCCGATCCGCTGACCGCGCGGCAGGAATTCGGCCAGGCCGCCGATCGCATCGAGGAGTTGGTGTCACGGGTGGAATCGGCGCGCGAGCGTGTCGCCGTGGTGCGAACCATCGAGTCGGAGGCCGAAGAGGTTCGTGCGGCCGTTGCCAGGAAGCGAGCCGAGGGGTTGCGTCTGGATGAGCCGACGGGAAATCCCGACGAGCCACTGGAACGAGCCGGCCAGAA
>JBGSYY010000406.1:0-5300 GCA_041750675.1 Isosphaeraceae bacterium
GCGATCAAGGGCGGCAACGCCGAGGCGTCGAGGCGACCCATGTTCGAAAGGATTTGCGCGCGAGCATCGGCCGAGCGTCCAGGATCGCTGATCGCTTTGAGCAACGGCGGCACCGCCCGCCCACCAGCTTGTCGAAGTCGCTCGATGCCGAGATCCTGCTCCTCAAGCGAACCGTTGAGCTGGGCGATGGCCGCGTTCAAGCGCTCGGGCTGCGCGGCGGTCTGGCGGGAAGCCTGCGTGAGGCGGTCGAGCAGTTGCTTGCCCAGTTCGCGGGTGGCGTCGTTGTCTTGCAGCCGGAGAAAGGAGCCGAGGCCGTATTTGTCGCGGAGCCGGACCATCACACCATTATCCGGCTCGGCGGCGAGAAACGCATTCAGATAAGGAACCGCCAACGTGGGCTGGCCGGAGCGGACCAGGTAATCGGCGGCGTCCCAGAATTCCTCGGGAGTGCGTGGCTGAGTGGCAAACTTGTCGGGGCCGGGAGGCTGAATGCGGTTTCTGGGCTGTGACGGCGCGGGTTGATTCGCGGCGGGGTCCTGGGCGTGCGCCGCGATTCCCAAGGTAAGCGACAGGGCCGAGGCCACGAGTGTCCGCGTCGCGTGTTGGATCATGGAGGATGACGCCTGGGACTAGAGGGGAGAGGGGTCAAAGGGGTCAAGAATCAACGCTTGAAAAGTCGAAAGCGGCGATCCCTGTAGAAGGAGGTTGTCTGCCGTGAGCGGCCTGAGCGACGTTCGCGGCGTTCCGGGGCGACTTTGCGTGAGAATCCTCCCATATCTTTCACCAGTCAAGTAGGAGGATCACGTTACAGTCGCTCCGGCGCAAGCAGGTCATCATACGTTTCGCGACGGCGGACGAGGCGAGCGGTGTCGCCTTCCACGAGCACCTCGGCGGCACGGGGGCGAGTGTTGTAGTTCGACGCCATCACCATGCCATAAGCTCCGGCGGAGAAGACAGCGAGCAGGTCGCCCCGGGTCATCGGCGGCAGCAAGCGGTCCTTGGCCAGGAAGTCGCCGCTTTCGCAGACCGGGCCAACCACGTCGCAGGGTGCCGTGCCCTCGATGGTCTCGGCCTCATAGTCGGCGGGCGGGGCGGGCAGTCCGTCGGGGACGCGCACCGGCCAGATCCGGTGAAAACTCTCATAAAGCGCGGGCCGAATCAGATCGTTCATGGCGGCGTCCTGGATCAGGAACGTCTTGTCGCCGGATGTCTTGGTGAAAATGACGCGGCTCAGGAGCAAACCCGCGTTGCCGGCGATCACCCGGCCCGGCTCAAGCGCCAGCCTACAGCCCGACTCGCGCACGGCGGGCACGATCACACGGGCGAAATCGGCGATCGGCTTGGCCTCGCCACCCCGGTAGGCAATCCCAAACCCACCGCCCATGTTGTACCAGGCGATCGGGTGGCCCATCGCTCGAAGGCGGGCGATCAGATCCACGCCCTTCGCCACCGCGCCCGCATACGGCTCGACCGTGGTGATCTGCGACCCGATATGCATGTGCAGGCCGATCAGCTCCAGGCCCGGCATCGCCAGCACCGATCGGGCGACCCGCTCGCCGCGCTCGATGTCCATGCCGAACTTCGACTGCTTCTTCCCTGTGCTGATATACCGATGCGTTTTAGGATCAACGTCCGGGTTCACACGAAGCGCAATCGGCGCGACCCGCCCAGCAGCGCGGGCAACGGCGTCGATCGCCTCCAGTTCGGCCTCGCTCTCGACGTTGAACATCAGCACGCCGGCGTCGAGCGCCACGCGGATCTCCTCATCGGTCTTGCCCACGCCGGCGAAAACCGTCTGGTCCATGCGGCCTCCGGCCTCACGGACTCGGTACATCTCGCCGATCGAGACAATATCGAAGCCGCTGCCATGATCGGCCATGACCTTCAACAGACCAAGATTGGAGTTCGCTTTTACCGAGTAGCAGATCAACGGATCCAACTCTGCGAACGCCGTCTGAAGTGCCTTTAACTGGTCCACGACCGCAGCCTGGCTGTAGACGTAAAGCGGCGTGCCGAACCGCTCCGCCAAATCGGCGATGGGTACGTTCTCGCAGAAGAGTTCTTGATCGCGGTAGTGGAAGGGTTCCATCGGTGAGCGAAAATCCAAAAAGATAGGAAAAGTGAGTCGTTGGTCTTGCGTTTGGGTCACGAACGTCCCCGAATTGCTTCAGGGTAATATCTCTCGAAGCGGAAATTGAGCAACCTCGACACCATCGAGTAAGATCGGCACCAATGCGTCGGCCTCGCGTTCAACGCGCCGACGGTAGCCATCGAGGCTGGGGTCGGAGTGGATTTCCAGCCGTTGGCGGTTGAGGTCGAGAAGCCAGTAAATGGGCACTCCCGCGGCCCCATACAGCGCGGTTTTGACGCGGGAGTCGAGATCGTACGATGTGTCGGTGATCTCAATCACGACCGCCGCATCGCGAGCGGTTCGACGCCGGGCCGTGTAGTCGCGTGGCGTGCCTCGCACAATCGCGGCGTCCGGCTCCGGCTCGCTGTCACGCTCAGCGATCGCGACGGGGTTCCCCATCGAAACATAGAAGCCGGGGGGAACAAGTCGCGTGAGTAACGACTGGACCAAATCGGTGGCAAGAACGTGCGGAGAATTCTCTGTAGCCCTCGCGACAATCATGCCCTCAAGAAGCTCGATGTGCGGATCGACCCCGAAGACACCGGCCTCGGCCATACGGTGGTACTCCGCCAGTGTCACGCGATGACGGCGATCGAGCAGCAGCCGATGATCCTTTTCGAGCAGAGAGA
Source organism: Isosphaeraceae bacterium (assembly GCA_041750675.1). Classification (GTDB taxonomy): domain Bacteria; phylum Planctomycetota; class Planctomycetia; order Isosphaerales; family Isosphaeraceae; genus BPJS01. Next base: position 2,761 of record JBGSYY010000406.1, read on the forward strand.
CGGAGGCCATGAAGACGATTCCTCCTCGCAACGCAATCCGGATGTGAACCGAGAATCAGCCCATGAATTCAAAGACGCATCCAGCGTACGGGATTTCCAAATGAAGCAATTATTCTACGCCGCGAGGCGACGGCACGCGACGGCGACCCCATGGGACATGCCTCAGGCGAGACGCTCACGCCACGCTGTCAATTGATTCTCCACCTCCACCGGTGCCGTCGATCCGTACGAGCGAAATGCATTGACCGAATTATGCACCCCCAACCCAGCGCGGACCCACGGACCAAGGTCCGCATGGATTGATTGCAGCTCCTCATCGCTCAGGCCGGCAAGGGTGACGCCTCGGGAATCGGCCTTTGCGACAAGCTTGCCGACCAGTTCGTGCGCGGTGCGCTGAGGAATGCCGCGGCCGATGAGTTGTTCCATCAGCGTCGTGGCGTCGAGGTAGCCGGCGTCGAGCGTCGCCGCGATCGCCTCGACCCGCAAGTTCGCACCGGAGATCACCAAGGCGGCCAGTTCCAGGCACGACTCGACGGTCTCGCACGCATCGAAGACCGGCCGCTTGTCCTCCTGAAGGTCGCGGTTGTACGCCAAGGGCAGACCCTTCACCAGCACGATCAGGTGGGTCAAATCGGCCACCACGCGCGCCGATTTGCCCCGGATCAGCTCGCACACGTCAGGATTCTTCTTCTGCGGCATGATGCTCGACCCCGTGCAAACGGCGTCGGGAAGCGTCAAGAAGCCGAATTCCTGGGTCGTCCACAGCACCCACTCCTCGGCCCAGCCGGCGAGGTGCAGCGCGATCAATGAGCAAGTGAACACAGCCTCCAGGGCAAAATCGCGATCGGAGCTAACGTCGAGGCTGTTGGCGGCAACTGAATCGAAACCGAGTGCGTCGGCGACGTGCTGGCGGTCAATCGGCAGACTCGTCCCGGCCAGTGCCGCCGCACCAAGCGGCAGCTCATTGAGCCGGCGTCGGCAATCAGCCAACCGATCTCGATCGCGCGCGAGCTTTTCGATATAGGCCAGGGCGTAGTGCGCGGCCAGAACCGGCTGGGCTCGCTGCATGTGGGTATAGCCGGGCAAGATCACGCCGGAGTGGCGGTCGGCGAAATCGAGCCACGCACGCTGGAGATCAAGCGCACAGGTATCGATTCGGTCGAGCGCGGCGCGTGTCCAGAGCTTGAGGTCGGTCGCCACCTGGTCGTTGCGGCTCCGTGCCGTGTGGAGCTTGCGACCGACGTCGCCGAGGCGGTCGATCAGAGCCGCCTCGATGTTCATGTGGATGTCTTCGCGCTCGGTCACAAACGGGAACGTCCCGGCGGTGATCTCGGCCCGTATCTCAGTCAGCCCCTGCACAATTTGCTCGCATTCGCCGCGGGTCAGGACACCCACGCTGGCCAGCATCCGGGCGTGCGCAATCGAGCCTTCGATGTCTTGCTCGAAGAGCCTGTAATCAAAGGAGATAGATTCCGTAAACTGGGCGACGCGGCGGTCTGTTGGCTCGTGAAATCGTCCGCCCCATGCTGCATTGGCCACGGTGCTCAGTGTCCGAAGACGACTCTCCGACTGCCCGTTGATGTGGCATTTCGGACCACAGTCTAGGCAGGTGCAGGTAGAGTGTCAATCGCCGGCGAGCGATGGGCAGCGAGCAAGTTCGGCTACCTCCGGCACATCCCGCTATTTCTTGCTGGCTCAGGGGGAATCCGATGGCGCTTGCCGTGAGTAATTGAGACTCTCCAGAAATACGTCACACACCCGAACGTCTTCACAGACGAATTCCTCACCAGGCGGCATTGCCTCAACCCGCCTTTATGGAACGTCTGTCGAACTCGCCGAGTGGACCCGCAACCACCCTGCGTACCGCCCACGGTTTCCGTCACGGCCAGTTCGTGGCCCTCGGCAAGGACGATGACAGGCCGCTCCGCGACCTGTTGCTCGCCATGCTCAACAACACGGGCATCGCGACCGTCACTTTCAGTCCTAGCCAGAGGGAGTATTGAACTGGGAAATGGCCGACCGCGAGCCAGTCCCAAGACAGAATCTCGGCGAGCGGCTATGCTGCCTCGATGAATCTCGATCCCCTTGTGAATCTGCTCCGCGGCGAACCACTGCTCCTCCTTTTCCTGGTGGCCGCCATCGGCTACCTGGTGGGCCGCCTGTCGATCTTTGGCCTGCGTCTCGGCGTGGCCGCCGTGCTCTTCGTCGGACTTGGCTTCGGCGCGCTCGACCCCCAGTTGAAGCTCCCCGAGATCCTCACTCTCCTGGGCCTGCTCCTGTTCGTCTACACCATCGGCCTTTCCAGCGGTCAGCAGTTCTTCGCCTCGCTCCGCCAGCGCGGACTACGCGACAACCTGTTCGTCGCGGCCACGCTGGTGGCGTGCGCCGGCCTAGCGGCCATCCTCGGGTCGTGGGTTCTGGGGCTGGGGATGCTTCGCACCACCGGCGTCTTCTGCGGTAGCCTGACCAACACCCCCGCGCTGGCGACGGTGCTGCAAACCCTACGCACGCGTACACCGATCGGTCCCGAGCGCGAGCAG
>JBGSYY010000407.1:0-2738 GCA_041750675.1 Isosphaeraceae bacterium
GGGCGACGGCGAAGGCGGCGGGATTGGGTGCGGGAGCGTTTGGGGAGTTAAGCCCGGCGGAGCCGCGGACCGCGCCGGCGGAGGTGTTTGACGGGCTGCGCGAGAGTCCCTTCATGAAGGCGTGCCGGCGTGAGCCGGCGGGGGTGACGCCGATCTGGTTGATGCGGCAGGCGGGCCGGTACATGCCGGAGTATCGGGCGATGCGCGCTCGGGTGGGGTTTTTGGAGCTTTGTCGGACGCCGGAGCTGGCGGCGGAGGTGACAGTCTCGGCGGCGGAGCAACTGGGGGTCGACGCGGCGATTCTGTTTGCCGATATCCTGCTCATTCTGGAGCCGCTGGGGTTTGCTCTGGAATTTTCCAAGGGTGAGGGGCCGGTGATTCATAATCCGGTGCGTGAGGCGTCGGACGTGGATCGAGTGCGGCCTCTGGAGGACGTGGGAGTTTTGGGTTATGTGTATGAAGCGGTTCGGATGATCCGAGCGACGTTGCGATCGGACATGCCGTTGATTGGGTTTGCGGGGGCACCGTTCACGCTGGCGTGTTATGCGATTGAGGGGGGTGGGTCGCGTCATTACGACCGGGCGAAGTCGTTCATGTATGGCGACTCTGGGGCGTGGCATGTCCTGATGGAGCGGTTGACGGAAGCGACGGTGGACTACCTGACGGCACAGGCGGAAGCGGGTGCGCAGGTGCTTCAGATTTTTGATAGCTGGGTGGGCACGCTGGGGCCGTCGGACTATCGGGAATACGTGCAACCACACATGAAGCGGCTGTTTGAGCGGTTGCCGAAGGATGTACCGACGATCCACTTTGGAACGGGGACCGGGTCGATCCTGGAACTGCAACGCGACGCGGGAGGGGACGTGATTGGGCTGGACTGGCGAGTGGAGCTGGATGAGGCGTGGGGTCGATTGGGGTCGGGTGTGGCGGTGCAAGGAAATCTGGACCCGTCGGTGTTGATGGCCCCGGTTGAGGTGGTGCAGGCGAAGGCGTCACGGATTCTGGAGCAAGCCGGAGGGCGTCCGGGCCATATCTTTAATCTGGGACACGGGATATTGCCCGGGACGCCGGTCGAGCGGGTGCGTGCCTTGGTGGATCATGTCCATGAACGATCGTTGAAGCTGGGAGTGCGTTGAATTGAGTGGAAGGGATCAGCCGCCGTCGTGTGTGGGTTAGGTTAGGTTAGGCGTGGGAACCTTCACATTTTTTTCAACAGATACTTGCGAACATGGCCTGCGGTGGATAATAGTAACTCCTGGAAAAGCAACTGACGCGCTCTTCCCATAACTTTCCTCGCGTCGTTTGCGTGTTTCCGATCCTGGCCGGTACGGTGAGCTTTCGGGTTTGCTGGTCGCTCCGTGCCCGCCTCCTTCCCCCCACCGCAGTCTACCCAATCTCTCCCAGACTGCCGTACCTCACACCTCCTCGCTTTTTTTGTTCCTACCTTCACGTTCGGGAGAATTCTGAACATGCGAGACCCAAGTCGGTTTCGTCGCGGCTTCACTTTGATTGAGCTGCTGGTGGTCATCGCGATCATCGGCGTGCTGATCTCGCTGCTGTTGCCGGCCGTGCAATCGGCCCGTGAGGCGGCGCGTCGTGCCCAGTGCACGAACAACATGAAGCAGATGGGCATTGCGTTGCACAACTATCTGCAGAAATTCAATGTGTTTCCGATCGGCGTGGAAACCGGTGGAAGCTGGGATCCATGCCCGGGCGGCAACTACGGATACGGATCGCGCGGATACAGCCTGTTTTCGGCCCTGCTTCCGGACATGGAAGCTGGGCCGACGTACAACGCGATCAATTTTGATTTTCCCGCCGGTGCGGCGGGACCGTTGATCTCGGCATTCGGCCACGGCGGTCGGATCAACTCGACGGCCTTGCTGACGCGGATCAGCTCGTATATTTGCCCTTCGGAGGCCTCGCCGCAGCAGCCTTACAAGGTGCCGACCGAGAGCAGCAATCCGTATAGCTGGGGTTCGTATGCGGGTGTGGCGGGCACGAATGACATCACGAAGTGGTGGTATGGCTGCCCGACCGAGATTGATCCCAACGGGATGTTCGGCAAGCAGTTCTCCTACGGTTTGCAGGAGAATCTGGACGGCTCGAGCAACACCTTCTACATTGGCGAGACCTCGCGTTTCAAGGGCGAGGCGATCAAGATTTTCAACACCTGGACGCGGACCCTGTGGTACGGATATTCCGGAAACGTGACGCGGGTTCAGGGTTATGCGTACACGGTGCCGAAGATCAACGTGAACATGCTGCTCGAGGAGCAGGGTGGGACGTTGGACCCGACGGGCGACATTGACTCGTGGATCATCAACCCGGTGACGCGTGCTCGGGAGATGGGCCAGTTCGGATTCCGCAGCAAGCACCCGGGCGGGGCGAACTTCCTGACGGGCGACGGCGGCGTGCGGTTCATCAAGGAGACGATCGACCTGGCGACCTACCGGGCGCTGGGGACGAAGGCGAACGGCGAGTCGGTGAGCAGCAGCGACTGGCAGTAATCGCGGATCGGAGTGTAAACTCCGGAGAATTACGTTTGAGGACGGGCCGGACGATTCCGAGCCCGTCCTTTTCCGTTACCGAACGACAATTCCCGTTTTTCCAGGAAGCAGTCGGGCCTGGATTTTCACGCGACCGATGCATCGGCAACCGGATGGAGAGATGTGAGATGAAGCGAGTCAGCCTGCTTGCAGTGCCCGCGCTTTTGGTTCTGGTTCTGGGGACGGGTT
>JBGSYY010000408.1:0-20468 GCA_041750675.1 Isosphaeraceae bacterium
TTCAACACCCCCCGGCCGACTTCCCGGCGACCATACCGGCGGGGCCACACCCGTTCCCATCCCGAACACGGCCGTTAAGCCCGCCGGGCCTATGATAGTGCCTCTGGCGCGAAAGTCGGTTATCGCCGGGTCCTATACCCACAAGCCGCCCCGGCTTCACCATTCCAAGGTGAGGCCGGGGCGGCTTTGTTTGCGCGCTTGACACAGATGGCTTGTTCTCCGGCTACAAAAAAAGCTCTCTCCGCCGCATCTGTGGCGAAGAGAGCCTTCATTGAGCCATTTCATGACTCAGAGCAGGTTCAGCACACGGTCGGCAAAGCCCTTCTCGCCCAGCACGACCTTCAGCTCACCGCTCATGGCGATCTTCTCCAGAACCTCCAGTTCACGCATCCGCATCAGTGTGGGGTTCTCGGCCAGCAGTCGCGCCGTGTTGGCCTGGCTGCGCAGGGCAGCCGTCTCTTCCCGTCGCGTAACGAGGTTAGCTTCGGCGGCCTTCTTGGCCTCCGTCACCTTGTTCATCAGGTCCTTCATATCGCCCGGCAGGATCAGGTCGCGGATTCCCAGCAAGGCAACCTCCAGCCCCAGGCCCGAGGCGCGGCTTGCCAGAATCGCGGCCGCTTCGGCGGCCACGGCGTCCTTCTCCGAGAGCAGCATGTCCAGCTCGCGGCCGTTGACGACCGCGCGAAGGGCGAGCTGCGCCTCGCGATACAGCGCCTGCTTGAAGTCTTCCGTCGCGCAGACGGCTCGACGCGCGTCGACTACCCGATACGTCGCAACGGCGTTCAGCCGCAGCGTCACCTTATCGGCGCTCATCAAGTCCTGGCCCACAAGGTCGAGCGTTAACTCGCGTACATCCACTTCAACGACCCGAACGTCCGCCGCACCCTTCCAGAACGCCCACGGGCCTGGGTCGAGCGTCTCGATGTAACGGCCGTCCAGGAACAGCACACCCACGCAGCCGCGATTGACCGCGCCCAGCTCAAGCTGCTCGCGAGCCGTCGGGCTACGCAGGATCGTCTTCAGATCGGCGTGCTCAAAGCGTTCGCACTGGACAGCCACCACCTCAACACGCACGTCGCGGAAGTTCGTCCAGTAAACGTGCAGGCCCGGCCCCAGAATCCGCGCAAACCGGCGGTCGATCCAGACCAGCGCGCGCTGATCGTCGCGCAGGTCGACGACCTGCGCCAGACCCTTGAGCGCGCCCGACTTGACGATCATGTCAAGCTTCTCGTGAACGAGGAACGGCGCACGCTGATCGACAACAACCACGGCCAGATCATCGAACGGATCAAGGAACCGGTGAATGCCGGCCTCAAGTAAGCCCTGAAACACGCCGTCGCGGTGCAGAAGGCCGATCTCGGAATCGCGGATCTTGAATCGCTTGAAACAGAACATGAAACGGCCTCCTGGTTGAAATCTCCACCCTTTCTGAAAAGACGACTCGACGCAGGTGGATCGATCGGACGAGTCGGGAATGATGAGCTATCATCAACGAGAACGAAGCGGACAAAATCAGACCTTGGGAGACGGACGACCGTCGGCCACGCGTCAACGACGCGGAGCACCACATGAGCCATAGGCTCCAGAGCCGTCATCGCGGCGGACCGAAGACCACTCGGACGCGCGGGGCTTGTCCCGCACCAAACGCCCAAGGGCCGCCGGACTCAACGCGATTCATGCAATGGAACGAAGTGGATTCCGTGGGCTACAGGGCGTCGATTCGCGCTGAACGCGTGCGCCGGACCGCCACGGTGAGGTGCAACCCCCCTCGTAACGTCCCTCTCACGCGGACAGGCCAGCCGTTCGTCCGTCTCCTTCCAGTCATCAATGAGCGAGATGTGTGCACATCCCGTTGAAGGTCGGCCGAGGCCGACCAACGGCGTGTTGTGGGCGGGAGTCGAACCCGCGACACCCAGGTTAATAACCTGGTGCTCTATCCAATTGAGCTACCACGAACCGACTCCGCCCCGGTTTTCATCCCCTTCACGGAACACGCCCCACCGATCGCCAAAAGAGACGAGGCGAGCGCGCCGCGGGCCTGACGAAGCCAGCCGCTTGCTTGCAAAGAGACGCCGGTGGGAGTCGAACCCACTTCAGACCGGTTTGCAGCCGGCCGCCTGACCGTCTGGCTCCAGCGTCGTTTCGATCGAAAATCCATGTCCCCGCCAGGAGTCGAACCTGGCCCTCGACCTTCGCAGGGTCGTGTGCATCCGACACACCTCGAGGACGTCGGCAAAACCAACCACCGTCAATGCCCTCGCCAGGAATCGAACCTGGTCTACGGCGTTCGAAGCGCCGCGTGCGACTCCGGCACACTCCAAGGGCGTTTCCTTCCATATAGAGGACTCAGCCGGGACGCGAGGATTCGAACCTCGTAGACGGGTTTTGGAGGCCCGCGGCTCTCCCAAGAGCACATCCCGAATCGTCATTGAGCTGTCAAAAGGCGGAGGGCGGGGGATTCGAACCCCCACGCCCGCGAACGGGCGCACTCGCTAGCAACGAGGCCCGGCCAGCCGTATCCGGCTACCCTCCGTAAGCGAACAGAAGTGGACCGCCGGGGAGTCGAACCCCGATTTCCGGGTTGCAAGACCGGTGTCTTTCCCTTGGACCAGCAGCCCATCGAACCAAAACCTCCAGCGCGAAAAAGGGGAGTCATCCCGGCAGGACTCGAACCTGCGATCTCCTGTTTGTAAGACAGGGGCCTTCGCCTCTAGACGACGGGACGAGTGAGGCAGCAGCAACAAGCGCGAATCCCAGGCCCCGGTATCGATCCGGGCGGCCAGGCTCATGAGGCCCGGCGGAGCACCTGCTCGCCTGGAGAGCAGCGAAGTGGTGAGAAAGTCGCCGGGGGGAGGGTCGAACTCCCACGCCCGCTGGTGTGGGCACGAGTTTCTGAGACTCGCGCGTCTGCCTGTTCCGCCACCCGGCGATCATTCGAGAACCAAGGCAAAAGTCGAGCGCCCCCGGTGGGATTTGAACCCACGGCCTTCTCCTCGACAGGGAGACGAGCACTCCGGACTGCTCCACGAGGGCGACACACGGCTTCGGACACCAGACAGCGGAAGGAGAGGGAGTCGAACCCTCAAGGCTCATCGCTCGGTCGTTTTCGAAACGACTGCCGTCACCCATCGGCTTGCCCTTCCCAGAAAGCTCCGGCGGCAGGAATCGAACCTGCGGCAACCCGGTTAACAGCCGGTCGCCCGTACCAGCACAAGCCCCGCCGGAAAAGCACAACGAAACAGTCGGGGCGGCCGGATTCGAACCGGCGGTCTCCTGCTCCCGAAGCAGGCGGATTTCCAGGCTCTCCCACACCCCGAATCCAATCGTGCTGATTGCTGGATGTTGAGACAAAATCGTCACCCGTGACTCACAATTCAGCAACCCCAAGAAAAGTGCCCAGCGGGATTCGAACCCGCGCTTCCGCCATGGCAAGGCGGCAGGCCAACCGCTACCTCATGGGCACTTTTGTGGATGCGACATATTGTCAAAGAATCGGACGAGAGCACCGGGCGGGCCTCGAACCCGCGTCTCCGCGTTACGAAAGCGGAATCCTGCCCATTGGACGACCAGTGCAACCATCTCGGTGAATCTTCCGAATGGGACCCGAGGGACTCGAACCCTCACCACCCTGGTTAAGAGCCAGGTATGCTGCCGCTAGCACCTGAGTCCCCTTTCATCCGATCTCTGTCCTTCATGAAAGTCGGCCCGGGAGGAGTCGAACCTCCGCCTGGCGGTTATCGGCCGCCGGTTCTGCCGTTAAACCACAGGCCGGACGATCAAACGTCGGCGCGCAGCGGGAGCGCGGAAGTGGGTCGGGTGGCGCTCGAATCCACGTCTGCGGCTTTTCAGGCCGCCGCTAGACCATCTCAGCTACCGACCCGCGCGTCATTTCGATCAGACAGGTAACAAGCACGGCCGGACGTCCCTTGGTAAAGACGCCCGGCCGTCCCGGGTCTCATCGAGATGTCCCGTGGAGGCGATTAGGCGTCAGGGTTCATCGCAAAACCCGCCGCGCACGCTGGTCGTCGATCCGCCGTAAAACTGGCGATCCGCCGTATCTGCCGTGGCTGGGTCCAACTCGCTCTCAGCGACGCCCACATCACAACCTCCGTCTCTTCCTTCAAACCTTTGTCGATCCCCGCGAATGCTTCCCGGCCCGAGGTCTCACAGCCGGCACGCCCATGCAGACGCCGCCGCCTCTCAAGATGTTCGCGCGTTTCCGTGAATTTTTTGAAGCGTCCTCTCAGGGCTGACCGGCCGACGCGGGCTGGCCTGCCGGTACGGGTTCCAGCGCGACCTCAAACGCCTCATCCAGCATCTCGGGAAAGTGAAAACGAAGCTGCGAGCGAACTTCCTCCGGGATGTCCTCAATGTCGGCCTCGTTCGCCTTGGGCAAGATGATCTCGGTGATCCCCGCTCGGTGCGCTCCCAGAACCTTCTCCTTCACGCCGCCAATCGGCAGAACCCGGCCGCGGAGCGTGATTTCCCCCGTCATCGCCACATCTCGACGCACCGGCCGACCCGACATCGCCGATGCCAGCGCGGTCGCAATCGCCACGCCCGCCGATGGTCCGTCCTTGGGAATCGCCCCGGCCGGAACATGGATATGCACCTCAATCGATCCCAGCCGATCACGTGCAATTTTCAAGTCGCTGGCGTGAGTGGCGGCATACGTCAGCGCCGCGCGGGCCGATTCCTTCATCACATCGCCGAGCTGCCCGGTCAGAATAAGGGCCACCTGTCCCCAGCCGGTCGCTTGCGTAATCGTCTCGGCCGTTGGCGGAGGGGGCAGGGGGGATTCCAGTCGGCGGATGGCCGCCTCGACGAACATGATGTCGCCGCCCGCCGGCGTGTAATACATCCCCGTTGCCACCCCAATCTCATTCACTTCACCGATCCGCTCAGGATGCACCCGTGGCCGACCCAGTAGCTCACGTACGTCGGCCGGCTCGATCCGCGCGTCCACCTTTTCGTCCGACGCAAGCTTCCGCGCCAGCTTCCGCGTGACCGCGCCGATCTGCCGCTCCAGTTGACGCACCCCCGCCTCGCGCGTGTACTGGCTCACGATCGTCATTACGGCGTCGTCGCTGAACACGATCTTGTGGTCCGATAGCCCTGCTTCCTCGACCTGTCGCGGTATCAAATACGACTTGGCGATCTCCGCCTTTTCCCGCTCCGTGTAACCGGCGAAATCAACCACCTCCATGCGGTCGAGCAACGGCCCCGGAATGTTCTGCAGGAAATTCGCCGTGGCGATGAATAAGACCTCGCTCAAATCAAACGGTATGTTCAGATAGTGATCCGTAAACGTATCGTTCTGTGCGGGATCAAGAACCTCAAGCAACGCGCTCGCCGGATCGCCCTGAAACGAGACCCCAAGCTTATCGACCTCGTCAAGCAGGAAGACCGGATTCTTCGTCCCCACTTGCTTCATTCCTTGGATGATCCGTCCCGGCATCGCCCCCACATAGGTCCGGCGGTGGCCTCGAATATCCGCTTCATCGCGCACGCCACCTAAAGCCGCACGAACATACTTACGCCCCAACGAGCGAGCAATCGACTTCGCGATCGACGTTTTGCCCACACCCGGAGGACCCACGAACAGCAAAATCGGCCCCCGCGCCATGGCCCGCGCCTTCACCTCCGCCTGGTCGGTAATCATCTTTCCAGGTTCATTGTTCGAACCCTTCAGCGAGGGATTCGCGGTGTCGCGCGTCGCCATCAGACGGTCAAGCGGGCACTCGCCATTGCGGTCCACCTCTTCCGCCAGTTGCCGGGCCCGAAGCTGCCGCACCGCCAGGAATTCCAGTATCCGGTCTTTTACGTCCTGCAGGCCGTAGTGGTCCTCATCCAGCACCTTCGCTGCGTGCCGCAGGTCGAGATTGTCGTCCGACCTCGCGTTCCAGGGCAGTTCGGCAATCCACTCCAGATACGTGCGGATGACCTGGGCCTCCATCGACTCCCGCCCCGCTCGCTCCAGCCGCGCCAGCTCACGCTCGACCTCGACCCGGGCCTCGCTCGGCAGCTCCAGCTTGGTCAATTTCTCCCGCAACGCCACGATCTCACGATTCTGGTCGTCCTCCCCCAGCTCCTTCTGGATCGCCTTCAACTGCTCGCGCAAAAACATCTCTCGCTGACGCTGGCCCAGCTCTTCCTGCACTTGCGACTTAATCTCCTCCTGCGCGACGAGCATACCGATCTTTCGCTGAACCTGGACCAGCACCCGACGCAGCCGCTCCTCGACTCCGAGCGTCTCCAGCAGTACCTGCTTCTCATCCACCGGCAGCTCGATATACCCCGCCACGAGATCCGCGAATGGACCCGGCTCGACGACCGAATCCATCACGTTGTGCAGCACCTCCTCCGGCATATCCCGCAGTTGACCCAGATCCATCGCACGCTCGCGTGTTTCGCGATACAGCGCCGCGAAGGCGGCGTCCGCTTCATCCGCGGGCGGAATCTCGGCCACCGGGCTGACGTCTGCTCGCAAATACCCCTCGCTACTGTTGTACTGTGCGGCCGTCGCCCGCGCCTCACCCTGCAGCAGAAGCTGGACGCCGCCCAGCCCACGCTGAATCTGCCCGATCCTCGCGATGACGCCCATCCCATAAAGCTGGTCCGGGGTCGGCTCCTCGGCCGTGTCACGCTGCGCAACGGCGAAGATCAGGCCATTCCCCTTCTTGACCGCCGCCTCGATCGCCCTCAACGTCCCAGGCCGTCCCACACCGATCGGTGAGGTCACTCCCGGAAAAATCACCGAACCACGCAGCGGCAAAACCGGGAGCGTTTGTTGCTCAAACATCGCGTCGTCTCTCCGATCAGCGATCCCAGCACCCGCCGCCCGAGCGTTCCGCGCGCGGTGAAGCGATCAGACCTAGAATTGTCTCTCCTTCTATCCGTATTCCACGGCAGCCGAAAAGTCCAGCACGCAACCCGCCTCAACCCATGCTCTCTCATCGCCTGCACACTCATTCTCCCCTCACGCGTGAACTGCCGGATCGGATAACATCTGAAAGTCCCGCACGCCTTCTCGAGGCCATCCGTATGCCGTTCTCGATAACCGCAGGACTTATCCTCGCCTTCTGCCTTGCAGCCGACGGAGGCACTCCCTCCTTCCACGCCGGAGCTTCGGCCGTCGAGATCACACCACCCGTCGGCTGGCGTCTCGCCGGCAGTTTCCAGGACGAGCCGAGTTCCCGCGTCCGCGATCCTCTCCACGCTCGTGCGCTGGTTCTCCAGCAGGGCGAGCAACGCATGGCCCTTGTCATCTGCGACCTGACTGGCCTACCCCGCGAAGTCGCCCATCGCGCGCGACGTCTTGCCTCCCAACGCACGGGCATTCCCGCCGATCAAATCGTCATCGCCGCGACCCACACCCACGGCGCACCGCTCTTCTACGATCACCGCCGCGAGCGATTCCACATACAAAACCTCAAGCAACATGGTCGTGATCCTGCCGAGCCGACACTCGACTACGCCGCCTTGCTCGTCGACCGCTGCGCCGAGGCCGTCGTCCTCGCCCAACGTACCGCAGCCCCCGCACGAATCCGATCCGGATCGATCGACGTCCCCGGCCTCGCCTTCAACCGGCGCTTCAAGATGCGCGACGGCTCGGTGCGCTTCAACCCCGGCAAGCTCAACCCCGAGATCGTCGAGCCTGTGGGTCCCGTCGATCCCACCCTGCGCGTCGTTCGCTTCGACCATCTCGCCGACGATCGGCCCATCGCCGCCCTCAACGTCTTCGCCATCCACGTCGCCGTCCACGGAGGTCCCGAAATTTCCGCGGATTTTCCTGCCGTGATCGAAAAACGCCTCCAAGCCCGGTTCGGCCCCAACTTCGTCGCCCTCTTCGGCGAGGGAACCGCCGGCGACGTCAATCATATCGACGTCCAATCCGCCTCCCTCCAGCCCCCCGAAACCGAGCCAGCCCGGATCGGCAACGCCTTGGCAGAGGCCTGGCTGGCCCTGGAACCGAATCTCCACACCGCCGACAGCCCTTCGCTGGCCGTCCGCTCCGCTACGATCCAAGCCCCTCTCCGCCCCGCAAGCCCCGACGATGGTCGTCGTGCCCGGCACATCCTCGATCAGGAGAACCCGCCCGCCGAGTTCCTCGAGATTGTCGAGGCGCACCGAATTCTCGATGTCCTCGACGCCCGTCGCATCCATGGCGAAACCCTACCGATGGACGTCACGACGGTTCGGCTCGACGACTCCACGGCCCTCGTCTGTTTACCACACGAAATCTTCGTCGACTTGGGCCAGGCAATCGCCCGCGAGTCCCCCTTCCCGAACACGCTCGTCATCACCCTCTGCAACGGTGTCGACTTCTACGTCCCCACCGCCCATGCGTACGCGGAGGGTGGCTACGAGGTTGTCAACTCGCGAGTCGAGCGGGGTGCCGGCGAGGCACTTGTGGAAGCTGCCCTCACACAACTCCGCGCCCTGGCGGCGAGTCGTCCGTCAGGACCAGGCGGTTGAAAGTCACTCCCGGCTAGGCCATGCATTGACGTTTCGATGGGTCGTCCATGATCGGCGTTCTCACCCGTCATCCCCGCGCAGAAATGCGTTGATCCAGCCGGCCTCGATCGATCATAGAGGCTCAGTTTGTCCGGTTCCGTTGGTGTCATCCCCGCGCAGGCGGTGATCCAGAGGTCAACGAACTGACCGACAAAGCCGTCCCGACTGAAGTCATCCCCGCGCAGGCGGGGATCCAGAGTGTTCGCCGCTCTCTCGCCGGATCACCGCCTGCGCGGGGATGACTCGTGGTAAGGCGGAGACGAACCGAACAACCTGAGGCTCAATCGCCTTGGCTCGCTCCGAACGGCAGAGTCAACACCACGCCGCCACGACCGCGGTCAACCACCCACGCCACACACGCAGGAAAAATGATAAGGCGGCCAAACCACGCTCGCGACCCATCTTCAAGCTGGTCTAGCAACACCAGATCGGATTCGAGTATGATTCCAGTATGTAGAGCTTTGAATTCGATGGCACGCCTCCCGTGGCCATTCCGAGTGATCGCCTGTTCGTGATACCCGATTCTCCAAGGCGATCCACCCAGGATCTCCCATGAACTTCGCCACACTGGTCCTCTTTGCCTTGCTCGCACCAGTGTCGTCGCTTCATACCCCTACGGATTTGTCGATCGCGCCGGCAACCCGGACCTCTCGGGTCGATTCATCCGCCAACAGCATTTCGATCCCGTTGCAGGTCTCTGGCCGAGCCACCTCGAAAGACACGGACGCCCCCGAGCCCACAAGCCCCGTCGATCTCTGCGAGAGGCTGTCTCTGGACGAGCCGGGCGAGCCGGAGTCACAGTGCCTTGCCCCTCTGAGCCACGACCATTCGCGCGTTCTCCGATTCGCCATGCACCGGAGCACGGCGGGTCGCCGCGACGCTTGCACGCCTGCCCGCCGGCAGGGAATCCTCTGCTTACGCTGTTGAGCCTGCGCCGAGGCAGGTCGGTCTGAAACCCTGGCTGCGGTACATCACGCCTGCGCGGTCTACATCAACTTCGACGAACCAAGCCGCCATTCCCTGGCATAGGTACGCAGCCGAGTCGCCACTCGGCCCTCGTTTCCCGTGCGGGGTTGGTCCTGCCCCAAATCCCGCCTTTCTTCCGCAAATGGTCTCTGTGGCGACTCGCTGGCTTGCCCCTTCAGGCAGCAGCGACCCCTGACCACGGAAATCGCCACCGCGACACCGTCGGTCGATCTCACTCGTCGGCATTCGCGAGCGAGGCTCTCTATCCAATGAAGCCTCCGGGTCGATCGATCTCCTCCTCCACACGATGATCTCCTGCACAAGGCGACCAAACCATGCACACCGTATCAGAACCGGCCCCCCGCATTGCGCCGGCGTCCCCGCCGATCCCCGGACGCCCCGATCTCATCGCAGGCTTCCTCGTCTTCTTGATCGCGTTGCCCCTCTGCCTGGGGATCGCCCTGGCCAGCGGCTACCCCGCGGTGGCAGGCATCCTCGCCGCCGTGGTCGGCGGCCTCCTCACACCCTGGATCAGCGATTCGGCGTTGACAATCAAGGGTCCCGCGGCAGGGCTGATCGTCATCGCCCTCGGGGCCATCAACGAATTCTCAGCGATCTATGGGCCTGACCGCGCCTATCCACTCGCTCTGGGCGTCGGCGTGGCTGCGGGATTGATCCAGATCCTGTTCGGGCTGAGTAAGTCCGGAAAGCTCGGCGAATTCTTCCCCACGACCGTCGTTCATGGAATGCTCGCCGCAATCGGCGTCATCATCATGGCCAAGCAGATTCATGTGACGCTCGGCGTCATGGATACCCACGGCGAACCGCTGGAACTCATCCGGGAAATCCCCAACTCGATCGCGCGGCTCAATCCCGAGATCGCCCTGATCGGTGGGATCAGCCTGCTGATCCTGTTTGTCATGCCCATGATAAAACACCCGCTGATCAGAAAAATTCCATCCCCACTCGTCGTCATCCTGGTCGCCGTGCCGATGGGACTCTACTTCGGCCTCACCGAGGAGCATACCTACTCCTTCGGTGGACACGACTACTCGCTCGGGGAACGCTTCCTCGTGCCCGTGCCGCAAAACCTCCTCAAGGCGATCACCTTCCCGGATTTCTCAGGACTTCGCACCCTCGTCGCCTGGAAATGGGTGGCGCTGTTCGCGCTGATCGGATCGCTCGAGTCCATCCTCAGCGCCAAGGCGATTGACCTGATGGACCCGTGGCAGCGAAAGACGAACCTCAATCGTGATCTCATCGCGATCGGTATCGGCAACACCGTTGCGGCCGGCATCGGCGGTTTTCCCATGATCTCCGAAATCGTGCGCAGCAAGGCCGCCGTCGACAATGGAGCGCGCACCCGGTTCACCAACCTCTTCCACGGCTTGTTCTTGCTCGGCTTCGTCGCACTCGTCCCAGGCCTGCTCCACCGTATCCCGCTCGCCGCCCTTAGTGCCATGCTTGTCTACACGGGCGCTCGGCTGGCCTCGCCACGCGAGTTCCAAAACGTCTCGCGCATTGGCAAAGAGCAATTGCTCATCTTTGTCATCACCCTGGTCGGAGTTCTCGCGACCGACCTCCTGGTCGGAGTCGGCATCGGCATCGCTGCCAAGCTGGCGATTCACGTCCTCAACGGCGTGCCGATCCTCTCCCTCTTCCGGCCCTACCTCGACATCGAGCCCCTCGATGACAACACCTCGCTGATTCGCGCTCGCCGATCGGCGGTCTTCAGCAACTGGATCCCATTCAAGAGTCAGATCGAGCAGATCGGACTGGTCCAGCATACGAACCTGGTGATCGACCTCTCCGAGGCAAAATTCGTCGACCATCATGTCATGGAAAAGCTGCACGAGCTTCAGGTCGATTTCGAGAACCAGGGCCTCTCGCTCGAACTCGTCGGCCTCGAGACGCACAAGAAACTCTCCAGCCACGAACACGCCGCACGACGCCAAGGCTACGATCGGTCACGCAGGATCACCGTGATCATCGATGCAGCCGCGGGCGGGCCGCTCTGCGAGGAACTCGTCGCCCAGGGTGCCGACCGCTACACCCTCACGCCCTGCCTCGCCGTCGGCGGGACCGTCGAAAACGGCTCCTTACCTTCCTCCAACGGAGTCCAGTGGGTCCGGTGCGAGATCCACGTCCCCACCGCAAACGTCGATCCCGTCATGAGGCGAGTCCGCCGCGCGCTCCGTGAGGATCGCGTCCACAGCGTCTCGGCCGAGACAATCGAACGCATCGAAAGCTGAGACCCACCGCTCAGTTCTCACCAGCCACCCGTTGGGATTCGTCGGATCCAACCGCCGCCGATCCCAACGGCGTGGACTTGTGGATCGTCTGCGCGACCACGCAGTACCGTTCCGTCAGCTCAAGCAGCTTCGCGACCTGGGCTTCGTCGGCGTCGGTGTCGAGTTGGTACCGCAGTCGAATCGCCGTGAAGCCGACCGGCGTCGTCTTGTCCACTCCCAGCGTGCCCCGGAAGTCGAGGTCGCCCTCGGCCTCGATCTTCCCGCCCCGCAGCGTGATTCCCAGTGCAGTGGCGACGGCCGTCAGGGTCACCCCGGCACACCCGACAAGTGCCTGGAGAAGCATGTCACCGGGGCAGGCTCGTGTGCCGTCACCCCCGGCGGCTGGATGCAATCCGGCTTCGACCGGGCCAATCTCGGTGGTCACTCGGCAGCCGGGATAGGTCGTGTCGAGGCTCCCTTCCGCCTTCAGGGTCCGAACCGCCTCCTCCGGGCGTTCACGATAGAGCGCTTTCCAGGGGGCTTGCCGCGCACGCAATTCCTCGCCGTTCATCGCATCACGCTCCTCTGTCCTCAATACCTCACGGCGCATCCCACTCGACCGACTAAAATCATCCTAGCCGACTCCAAGCCGCACTCGCGATAAGACCGCGGTCGATCAACCTGCGTTCTTCCCAGGGCGCTTACACGCGACCCGACAAGCTCGTTAGAATCAGGAGTCGAGTTCAGTCGCGGCGGCCCGGACCGATCCACGGCAAGACGTTGCCGGCTCCGCGCACAATCGGGTAAATCGGCGCTGCCCGTGTACGACGGCCAGAGGATGGATGAACCCCCGCATGGCCGACCGTTACCTCAGCCGCCTCGACGCCCTCTACGGGCGCTTGAACTACGAACGCTCCGGCATGCCTCGTTCCAGCGACCTGCGCCTGGGCCGGATGCGGCGGTTCCTACGGCACCTGGGCGATCCCCACCGCAACCTTCGCATCATTCACGTCGCCGGCACAAAGGGCAAAGGCTCGACAGCCACCCTCATCGCCGCCGCACTCTCCGGCTCCGGCGTACGCACCGGATTGTTCACCTCTCCCCACCTCCATCGCCTCGAAGAACGGTTCCAGATCGACGGCCGCCCCATCGAGCCAGACGCACTCAGCGACCTCATCGACGTCATCTGGCCCGCCGTTCAGGCGATGGACGACCTCGACGCCGATCCCTCGCCCCGCCGGCCGCTCACCTTCTTCGAGATCACCACCGCGATGGGCCTGGTCCACTTCGCCCGCCAAAAGACCGGCGCTGTCGTGCTCGAAGTCGGCCTGGGCGGACGCCTCGATTCGACCAACGTCGTTCGCCCCCTCGTCTCCGTCATCACCTCGATCTCCTACGACCACACCCGCCAACTCGGCAACACACTCAGCGCGATCGCCTCCGAAAAGGCGGGAATCCTCAAACGCCAAGGCGTCGCTGTCAGCGGAGTCGCCGGCCTCGATGCGCGCGCGGCGATTCAATCCGTCGCCAAGCAACGCCAGGTCCGGCTCCACGCCCTCGGTGTCGATTTCCAGACCCGCTATCAAGCGCCGAGCTTCCCCGTCGCCACGCCCACCCCAGGAACCCTCGAAGTCCAAACCTGGCGACGTCACTGGGGCCCGCTCTCCGTCCCCTTGCTCGGCTCTCACCAGGCGCGAAACGCCGCCGTCGCCCTCGCCACCCTCGATGCCCTCGCCGACCAGGAACCCTCCCTCAACCTCGACGAGCCGACCGTCGCCCACGCCTGGCGCAGCCTGAGCATCCCCGCCCGCGTCGAACTCCTGCCGGGTTCGCCCAATCTCCTCCTGATCGACGGCGCACACAACAACGCCTCCGCACGCGCCCTGGCCGACACCCTGCTCACTCACTTCCCCCCCTCGCGCCGACTCCTCATCTTCGGCACCACCCGCGACAAGGACCTCCTCGGCCAGCTCCGCTGGCTCCGCCCGCTCTTCCATGTCTTCATCGCCACCCGCTATCGCGAAAATCCACGCGCCGTCATGCCCGAGGAGATCACCGCCGCCGCCTCAGAGCTGGGATTCCCTTCCATCCACGCCACCGATAGCCCCGCCGAAGCGCTCCAATTGGCCAGGCAGCTCGCCCAACCACCCGACTCAATCTGCGTCACAGGTTCCCTATTCCTGGCCGCCGAAACCCGTGCCCTCGCCCTGGGCCTGCCGCCGGTCCCTCGGCCCACCGCCGTTGGCGTCTGAGCCTCGCTCGCGCCCCGGCTCCCATTCGCTCCAATCCTGGGAGTTTCTCACATCATGTCTGGTTCAACCTGGCTTCAAATCGGTGCCGTCATGGGCTTTCTCTCGGTCGCACTGGGTGCGTTCGGCGCACATGGACTGGACGCGCGGATCAAGGCCGAGCCGGCCGCCGCCACCGCCGCCGACCCAGGCGCTCGCCGTCCCGTCACCCCCGAACGCCGTCTCGAAGTCTTCGAAACCGGCGCTCGTTACCACGCCATTCACGCCCTGGCTCTCGTAGCCTTGGGCCTGCTCGCGCTAGTCCACGCCGCACCAGGCCTCGCCGTCCAGGTCGCCGGCTGGTCCTTCCTGGTCGGAATCCTCTTGTTTTCCGGTAGCCTCTACGCCCTGGGCTTCTCCGGAATCGGCCTCCTGGGCGCGATCACCCCGTTCGGCGGAGTCGCTTTCCTGATCGGCTGGATCGCGATGGCCGTGGCCGCGGGAGGCGGCCGGAGCGTCGGCTGACGAATCTTCACAAGCCCAGAGGCCGATGCGTGGCCGGGCCTCAGCGAGTACGTAATCTTGGCCGACTCGCTCGCCAGGCCCCGCGCGGCGATCGCGCAAGTTGACTCACTCCGTCGATTTCTTCGACTTCTTCCCCGCCGCCTTCTTCTTCGTCCCCTCCTCGGCCTTCACCGGGGCGTTTGCGACATCGTCCCCGCTGCTGCCCTCCTCAACGCCGTGCTCGATCTCCTTCTTCCCGAAAATCTCCTCATGATTCGGGAAGCCGTATTTTCGAATAATCGGTCCGCTCATCGGTCGTCGTGCTCCGGGTGTTCTTCTCGACTCTCGATCGTCCATCCACCTCTATTATACGGATCCCAGGTAACTGTCGCGGACCGATCGCACGATGCCCCCCGAAAGAGTCATTCCCGCGAACCCGGGGATCCAGCGCAAACAGCTTGGCCGCTCACCTCGTCCCGCGAACAAATCTTGGGACCCGTATTATACATTGCCCGGTTATCGATCGCAGACAAGTCTCCCTGCCTGCCGCCGCCCGGAAGGCAGCAATCCACTCCCAGGAACCGAAGCACGAACGCGCGCCGTTTCCCTGTTCCGGATCGCACTCTCGACACGCGCTCAGTTTTCCCCAGCCCGGGCCCAAATCAGCCCTTCTTTCTACGTTTGCCCTTGGGCTTGGCCGCCAATCTTGTCGGCGACGCTTCCACATGCGGAACTCTCGCCACGACCCCACGCAAGTCCATCAGAAAACCAAAAACCTGGATCTCCCAATCGCGGGAATGAGGAGGTCTCAGATAACGATCAGCATAAATTCGACCGACCAATTCCGCGAGCGGCTTCGTCCCGTTCGTGCCAACCATCGTCCGAAACGGATGGCAAGCCGTCCCACGAAGACCAGCCACCGAAGTTTCACCGGCCATGGGAATCCCTCGCGGATCATCACGTCTGAGCTGCGCATAGTCCAGGATGTCCGCTCGCAACTCGTTGATGATCACCTCATGATGGGCCGAATCCTCAGACCGGTCCTGACCGTATTGAGCAAATCCGGATGCGTATCGGTGCGCGCCGCAATCAAAGTGATCAATGATGTAGATATACTTGATCTCATGAAGCGCCACGGCCAGCTCGAGGTGGTCGTAAAACGCGTTCCGACATGCCGCAAACGCGTCTGAATCGCTCAAACGCGGCCGCTTCAGGCTCACGGACGGACCCGCCGAGACGAACTGGTCATACCGGTTGGTCAGATTCTCCCCTTCCATGAACGCAACTACATTATCCAGCAGCCTCAAATCCATGCACGTGACCAGCAGCACATTTTTCGAGGCGAGCGGAAGCGCCCCGGTCGCCTGGTCCAGAATGTCGATTTGCTTGTTCATTGTCCCTCGCCTTTCAGCTTCACGCCTTGCTCGCCTCAGAAAACGCCGAGTCGAACAAGCTCGCCGGCGCGTCGAAACCCATCGTTTTCTTGGTGAACGCACACGCCTCCGCCGCGCCGTACTCGCGCTCCATGCCAGGGTCTTCCCACTCAATCGAAAGCGGCCCGGCATAGCCGATGCTGTTCAACGCCCGGGCAATCCCGTCAAAATCCACCTGCCCACGCCCCGGCGAGCGGAAGTCCCACCCCCGACGTGGGTCGCCGAAGTTCAAATGACTGCCCAAAATGCCCGTCCGCCCGTTCAGCGTCCGTGCTGCGTCCTTCACGTGGACGTGATACATCCGATCCGGGAAATACCGGATAAACTCCACCGGGTCCACCATCTGCCAGAGCAGGTGGCTGGGGTCGTAGTTGAAGCCGAATTCCTTGCGGCCGTCGAGCGCCTTGAGCGCCCGCTCCGCCGAATAAACGTCAAACGCGATCTCGGTCGGATGCACCTCCAGCCCAAACCGCACGCCTTCCGTCTTGAACACGTCCAGAATCGGATTCCAGCGGTCCGCCAAATCCTGATACCCCCGATCAATCATCGCGTCGGAAACCGGCGGAAACGAATACAGCAGGTGCCAGATCGAACTGCCCGTGAATCCATTGACAATCTGCACTCCCAATTTCGCCGCCGCCCGCGCCGTGTCCATCATCTCCTGCGCGGCCCGCTTCTGAACGCCCTTCGGTTCGCCGTCGCCCCACACGTGATCGGGCAAGATCACCTTGTGCCGCTCGTCGATCAGATCGCACACCGCCTGCCCCGCCAGATGGTTCGAGATCGCCCAGCACTTCAGGCCATACTTCCCCAGCATCGCCTTGCGACCTTCGCAATACCCCGGCTCCTTCAGTGCCTGCTGCACATTGAAGTGATCGCCCCAGCACGGCAGCTCGATCCCGTCGTAGCCCCATTCGCTGGCCTTCTTGCAAAGCGTCTCTAACGTCATGTCGGCCCACTGGCCGGTAAAGAGCGTCACGGGGCGCGCCACGGTCGTCTCTCCTTCAAGGAATTCGCGATTCAGCGGCCACAAAGCCGGTTTGGCGCGAACATAAGGGGCCGCGCCGGCGAAGTCAACGCCTTGACGCCCGTCGCCGCCATCCCCCATGATCGCCCCGTACCTAGGGAGTTGCCCCACATGTCCGCCCGGTCCAGGATTCAGGCCGTGCTCTTCGACTTCGACGGCGTGCTCGTCGATTCCGAGAACCTCCACGTCGCCGCCTGGGAACGCACTCTCCACCGCATGGCCTGCGACATCCCACCCGCTCGCTGCGCCGAGGCCGCCGAACGCGACGATCGCCAGTTCCTGGCCGACCTCCTCGCCGAGCTTGGCATCAATGACGCCAACCTCGACGGCTGGGTCGCCATCAAGCAGCAAATCGCCGCCCCTCTCTTTGCCGACGGAGCCGCCCCCCTCTATCCCGGCGCTTCGGCCCTCATCGCGGCTCTCAAAAACCGCGGCCTCCGCCTCGCCATCGTCTCGGGCTCCTGGCGCGCCAACATCGAAGCCGCTCTCACCGCCTCAGGTCTGTCCCACGCCTTCGATCTCATCATCGCCAAGGACGACCTGCCCAACCGTAAACCCGACCCCGCTCCCTATCTCCTGGCCCTCGATCGCCTGAGTCTCAAACCTGCTCAGGCAATCGCCCTCGAAGACTCACCCAACGGACTCGCCTCCGCTCGCGCCGCCGGTCTCCGCGTCGTCGCTGTCGGCCACCGCCGAGCCTCCGACGACTGGGTCGGTGACTCCACGTATCTCCCCGGCTTCACTCCAATCGAAGCCGCCCTCGCCGCCCTGGGTGCCGCCCCCCACCCGCCCAGCACCAAAAGCAACCCAGCATGACCCTCAATCACGACTCAACCAACAACGACGCCTACGACATCATCGTCATCGGCTCCGGACCCGCCGGCGAACTCGGCGCCGTCACCGCCGGCCTGTTCGGCAAGCGCGTCGCCATCATTGAGAAAGCTCCCCATCTCGGCGGCGCATCCGCCAACACCGGCACTCTGCCCAGCAAGACTCTCCGCGAAACCGCACTCGCGATCTCCGGCCTTCGCGCCCGCGACCTCTACGGCGTCGATCTCTCGATCCGCCGCGAGGCCACCATCACCGATCTCATGTACCACGAGCGTCACGTCACCTCCAACGCCCGCGAGCGCATCCGCCGTAACCTCGCCTCCGGTCCCATCGACCTCATCCGCGGCGAAGCGCGATTCGTCGACCCCCACTCCATCGCCGTCAAGCCGACCACTTCCGAAGGCGAAACCCCATCATCCGAGCGGCTCCTCCGCGCCGATTACATCCTTATCGCAACCGGCTCCTCGCCCCTGCGACCCGAAATCTTCCCGTTCGACGACGACCGCGTCCACGACTCCGACCAGATCCTCCAGCTTACTCGCCTTCCCAAGCGCATGATCGTCATCGGTGCCGGCGTCATCGGCTGCGAATACGCCTGCACTTTCGCCGCTCTCGGCGTCCAGGTCACGATCGTCGACGGCCGCCGCGAACTGCTCCCCTTCCTCGACTGCGACATCTCGACCGCCCTCGAATCGGCCATGCGCACCCATCTCGACATCGAATTTCTCTGGGGCCGCTCGGTCGTCCACTGCGTTCCCGGAGCCAATCCCAGCGACCCCGTCGTCCTCCATCTCGAAGACGGCTCAACCCGCGAGTGCGACGACGTCCTGGTCGCCGCCGGTCGAAAAAGCAACATCGAGGCCCTCAACCTCCCCGCCGCCGGCATCACCCCAGGTCCGAAGGGAAAGCTCGAGGTCGACGCCCATTACCGCACCAGCGTTCCCCACATCCTCGCCGCCGGCGACGTCATCGGCTTCCCCGCGCTTTCGGCCACCAGCATGGAACAGGCCCGAGTCGCCGTCTGCCACGCCTTCGACGAAACCGCATTCAAAAACAACATCGCTCCGCTCCTGCCGACCGGTATCTACACCATCCCCGAAGTCAGCATGGTCGGCGTCGCCGAGGAAGACCTGGCGGAAAAAGGCATCCGCTCCGTCATCGGCCGTGCCGATTATTCCCGCAACGCACGTGGCGAGATCGTCGGCGACCGCTTCGGCTTCCTCAAGCTCATCTTCGACCACGACACCATGAAGCTCATCGGCGTCCATGCCATCGGCGAGCAGGCCACCGAACTCGTCCACATCGGCCTGGTCGCCATGCTCTGCGACGCCGGCGCCGATCTCTTCAACAAAGCCTGTTTCAACTACCCCACTCTCGGCGACCTCTACAAGGACGCCACCTACGACGCCCTCGTCCGCCGCGCCCGCATTCAAACCGGCTCCCTGCTCGGTCAGTCACCGGTCACCGAACCCTGATCACCACGATCCCTTCGCTCAAACACCCCGACGCCACGCCACATAACGCCGCAACCCCTCATCCAGCCGCGTCCGTGGGTCGTAACCCAACTCCTCACGCGCTCGGCTGATGTCCGCGTACGTCTGCTTCACGTCCCCCGGCTGCTCCGGAAACCGCTCGATCTTCGGCGTCTTGCCCAGCGCATCGCCCAGCGTGGCGATCATCTCGTTCAGGGCAACCGGCTGCGAATTCCCCAGATTATACAAATGGTGCCCCGTGCATCGGTCGATCGCCCGCACCACGCCGTCGACAATGTCGTCGATAAACGTGTAATCACGACGCGTCGACCCATCACCAAACATCGGCACCGGACGATCGTCTTCAATCAACGCCGCAAACTTCGCAATCGCCAGATCGGGACGATTCCTCGGCCCATACGCCGTGAAAAATCGCAATCCCGTCACCGGCAGCCCATGCAAATGATGAAACGCATGTGCCAATAGCTCGCACCCCTTCTTCGTCGCCGCATACGGGCTGACCGGATGATCCACCGCATCCGTCTCGCGAAACGGAACTGTATTCCGGTCGCCATACACGCTCGAACTGGACGCATACACAAACCGCGGCCGCCCCTCGATCCGACTCGCCGCTTGCAACAAATTGGTCGTCCCGGTCACGTTCACATCGGCATACAACGCCGGCTGCTCGATGCTCGGCCGAACCCCCGCGCGCGCCGCCAGGTGAACCACCGCGTCCGGTCGAATGTCCTCACAGAGACGACCGATCCCCTCCGCGTCGCGAATATCCATTTCAACCAGCCGGAACGCCTCATGCCCCGCCGCCGCGCGCAAATTCGCTCGCTTCAAATCCGCCGAGTAAAAATCATCCAGACTATCGACGGCAACCACCTCGCGTCCCTCGGCCAGCAGCCGATCGACCAGATTCGATCCAATAAACCCGGCACCGCCGGTGACCAAAATTCGCTGAGGCATGGAGGGCATGTCATGTCATCGTCGGCCAGAGATTTCGTCGATTCCCAGAGCTACAAGTCTAGTTTAGCGAACGCTCCCGTTCGAGACACCACGCGAGCCGGAAACCAGGGGATTGCCGGTGCCCTGCGAGACGCTACGATGATTCCTGGCGACGTTCATCATCACCCGGCCGAATTCCTTTCTGACGCCCCACCCGAGGGTCCAGAGGCCATGACGCGACGACAAATGGCCCGCGGCCGCTCCGGCTGGCCCCGCCAATCCAGGCCCGCCGACGGAACCCGTCC
>JBGSYY010000409.1:0-8556 GCA_041750675.1 Isosphaeraceae bacterium
CTGGCGTGAAGCCTGACGCGAGCGGCCCCCAGGTGGTCTCTCTCGATCGGCCGGCCACACTCCGCTGGGCGACGGGGGCTTTGGCGTGCCTCGTCGTGCTCGTCGTCGCGGCGCACCATGTCGACAGCGCGGCACGGCTTCGCCTGGTTTGGGGATCGGCCCTCGCAGGTTTTGGAGTGGGAACCTTCTTCGGTGTGCTGCAACTCGCGGGTCAGGCTCCTGAGGTTTATGGATCAATCTCCCCGGAGTTTCCGCCGTGGTGGGGTCCCTCGATGAATGATCGGGCCGCCACGCCTCATGTCGAGCACTGGCGGTTGCTGGCCCCTTCGGGAAAACCCGACGCGGGTTGGTTGGCGCCACGCATCGAATCAACGATCGCCGTTGGGCCCCACGTATCCGGTCCGGGCGGGCAACTGGCGCTGGCCTGCCTGGTGCTTCCGCTGGCGTTCGGTCTGATCGTGCAAACCGTCGCGCCACGAGGAAGTCGCGAGCCTCTGATCGTGCGCTTGCGGCAGGATAATGGGGCTGCCTGGCTCAGTCTGCTGGGGCCAACCTTCTTGCTGGGAGCGGGTCTCCACGGATACCTGGGCGGACCGTTGCTGGCTCTCCCCGTCGCCCTCGGGCTTGTGCTTGCGGGGATCGGGGCGTGCTGGCGTACCGGGAATGCCCGGGCGACTCTTTGCTTTGCGGTCTTCGGACTGGTGGCTCTTGCCCTGGGATCATTCCTGGGAGCCTCCCTGGGACGGCCCAACGGAACCCCCTGGCTTGCCGATGCGACCCGTTGGCCGGAACTCGCCGACCTCTGGAAAGGCGCGTGGCGCACCGGCCGAGCGCATCCCTGGATGGGCGTGGGCCTGGGCGCGTTCGGCGTCGTGGTTCCTCAAATCAAGGCGTTTGACGCGGCCAGCACCTCGGCGCAAAATTCGGCCCTGCAATGGTGGGCGGAGACCGGCGTGCCGGGACTTTTGATCGTGCTGGCTGCCCTGGCCTGGATGGCCTGGAATCTGCCGGGTGCATGGCGTCGGGTCGGCCAGGCCGATCGGGGCCTTGCCGCGGCGCTGGTCGGGGCCTTGGTCTCTTTCGCCACCTTCTCGTTGATCCATTGGTCAATCCAGGGAATCGCGGTGGCTCTGGGCGCGGCGGCGATTCTGGGGACGGCGAATCGCTGGCTAGCCGGGGCAACAGACCTGTTCATCGAGGCCGGCTAACGCACGGCACGCCACTTGTATGGTCGATCCCAGACCCAATCTTCCTTGAAGCGATTCTCTCACCGCTCCTGGACTCGAATCAGGAAACCCTTCATGTCGGTCGCCACGTTCTTGCACCTCTATCGAGCCGGTGAGACCACCGTGCGGGCCGTCGCCTTGACGACCGACATCGTGCGGATCGGTCGCGGCCCGCTGTGCGAGATCCGCCTGAGCGGCGACAACGTGGCCGCGGTCCAAATGGTGCTTCGACGACGCGGCGGTCAGTGGAGCATCCAGCCGATCGGAGGCGCTGGACGCGTCCGTCTCGATGGCGAAACACTCGAGGAGACGACGCGCTTTGTACCAGGCGTCTTTGCCCAGATCGGCGACTATCGACTGACGCTCGTCGAGGTCGATCCGGTGGCGATTGAGGACGAACCCGGCTCCTTCGCGCGGCCGATCGTGCTGGGCAGCGCTCGGCCCATCACGGCGAGTCAGGTTGAGGAGATCGCCAACGACGCGCCGGAGTTGCGTGCCGATCCGATCGAAGTCGAGCCGATACTCATTCCGAGCGAGACGATCCGGGCCCAGCAGTCCTCATCCTCAAGTGATCCCGTGACCCGTTGGCGAGAAGTCGTTGACCGGACCGGCGAGTGGCTCGACGCACGAAGGCGCGAAGTGCCAGGCACCGGCTCATGGGCGACTTCACGACCGGCAGCTCCCGAGCCTCTGGCACCTGAGCCTCGCGAACCGAGGCCGCGTCGTTCGTCACTGGAGGCTCGGGCCTACCCGCGCTGGTCGGCCCCGCGTGTAACGCCTACCGGCGAACAGAAGGTCAAATACGAACCAACGCAAAGCCGTCCGGCTGCCTTCCAGTCAGCGACCCCCGACAGAGTCGCGCCTGCTCCGAAAACGAGCTCGCAAAGGACGAATCCAACGCCCGTTTCGAATGATCAAGATCCCGAGGAGACGAACGGCGATTGGCTCGACGCCGAGGAGCAGGCCGCGCGGATCGCCTGGGAATCCGATCCCGCCGCCGATGTCGAAACCGCGCAAGCCGATTTTGATCTGCCCGAGGATTTCGAGCAAATCTCGACCCGCGCCGTCGATGCCGAATTGTATGTCGAATCGACCGAGCCGCCTGCCGAGCTTCCTTTTGAAGACGGGCCGACAGTTCTCGTCGAGCCATCACAAAAGGCGAATCCCAATACCGAATGGCGTTTCGTATCGGCGAACGACCGCGACAACATCGTCGAGGAACGGGAACCAGAGATCCGCCGGGATCGTTTGTCGCGACCGATCGACGATCTCAATTGCGAAGATCAGGCCACCGAGGAGCACTGGCCGTCGGTGGCGACGATCCTGCCGGCGATCCTTCGGTCGGACGCGCCAGACGACTCCGCGACCCTGCGACGAGCACCGCTGCACGGACCCTCACCAACCTTGAGCATGCCGCCCCGAGTCGTAGCGATACCTCTCTGGCTCGCCTTACCGACCGTCCTGGGGGGATCGCTGATCGTGGGAATCGTGGCGCTCGGGCTGAGCGTGACCTGGGCGAATGATTCACGCGTGGCAGGCCCGATCGTCTCTCGCTGGCTCGCCGGCGACGTGAGTGAAAATGGCGGTCGAGCCGAGCCGGTGCCCGTGCCTTCGTGGTGGGCGTCCACCACACAAAACCTCTACCTCCACGCGGCTTCGCTCGGTTCAGCGCCTCGTGACGCGCTCGATCGCGAAGACGCCCGCACCTTGCTCGACCTCGCGGACGTCTCCACGCCCGGGTATCCCGGGGTTCGCTACGCTCGTGTCGCGGAGGCCGGGAAATCGACCGCAAAGCCATCGGAACCGGTCGTTCCGCCAAGTCGTGATATCGCCTCGCTGGGTCTGGCGGCCACGCGCGACTCCCTCTCCGGCGCGACCGCAATCGCCGCCGAGGAGATGAAGTCGGCACTGCGGATGGCCTTGAGTCTCGATCCCGAAGTCGATGACTATCCAGCCGTCGATCGAGATGGGTCGGGCATGCGGCTGTTGTTGCCTCACGAGGCGTTGATCAGCTCGATCTTGCGAACCTACAAAACCGCAAGCGGAGCCCCGGGAGTCGCCTGGGATTCTCTGGTTCCCGAGCATGCCGGTTTGTGGCTGGCTGTCTATCGACTGGAACGGACCGGCCCGCGCTCGAAGTCACGTGAGATTCTCGATCGGATCAACGCCATGCCCGACAATCCGCCCGCCGGCGGCAACCTCGCCTGGCACCGTGCGGCCAAGGCGGAAGCGCTGGCGTTGGCCGAGCGCTGGGAACCCGCCGAGGTTGCGTATCAAGCCGCCCTCGAAGCGACTCCCGGCCATCTGCTCGCGAGCGTAATCTGGTTCAATCTCTCGGACGTTCAGGCCAGACGGAGTGCCTCGGATGCCTCGCGTCAGTCGCGACGAACCGCCCGACGGCTGGCCGCCGATCTGGGCAACCGACCTAGTGAGCAAGCTCGGCAGTTGCACGAGGGACTCGAAAGCGAAGGCGCGGCCCGCTAAGCAAACGCCAGGAAACGGCAACAGGCGAGAACGGCAAGGATGACCACCATGAGCTCAGGGACGACCACCAAACGCGGGACGCGGATCGCGGCGATCCCCCGTTCGACGCAACCCGACAAACCGTCGACGCCGCCCGCACAGCGTTCATTCCCCCTCCTGGACCAGCTTCGCGAAACCTGGGAATCCGGGGATCGACTGCCGATTCTCGGGGCGGGTGTCGCCGCCGCACTCCTCGCCACCCTGTTCTGGCCGACGCTCGAGCACCTCGTCTGGACCTGGTCGAGCGACGAAAACTACAGCCACGGCTTTCTGGTCCCGCTCATTAGCCTCTACTTCGCCAACGAGTCGGCGCGGCGCGGTCCCGTAACGCGGCGAGGCGGAATCGCAATCGGGACCACGCTCCTGCTTGCCTGTTTGCTGGGCCGCGCTTTGACCCAGGTGGTCCCGATCGGGATTATCGCGGATTTTTCGCTCCTGATCGGCGTGGCCGGCATCGTGGCGCTGCTTGCGGGAAGCGAAGCGCTGCGACGCTACGGGTTCGCCCTGGGCTTCTTGATCTTCATGGTGCCGCTGCCAATCGCCCTTTACTCGGCACTCGCCTCGCCGCTTCAGTTGCTGGTGTCGCGGATGGGCGCAAACTTGCTCAATCTGATCGGAATCCCCGTATTAACCCAGGGAAACATGATGACGCTTCCCGGTGACGTTCATCTATTCGTCGCCGAAGCCTGCAGCGGGATGCGCCAACTCACCGGATTCCTGGCGTTGACCACCGCCGTCGCCCACCTGGGAAAGAAACCCTGGTGGTACCGCGTCATCCTCGTCGTTTCCAGCGTTCCGATCGCGATCTCGGCGAACGTGCTACGCGTGACGGCCACGGCATGGCTGGCACATACGGTCAATCCAGAGATCATAAGTGGACATCTCCACACCGTCGAGGGCCTTGTGATGATGGGTGTGGGCCTTGCCGCGTTGGCCCTTGAGTGCGCCGTCTTGAACAGCCTCATCGAAGGCCCAAACCAGACCCAGTCGCCTCAACCGGAGGTGGGACGATGAGCCTGGAATCGAAACGCCGCGTGGCGATCGCCGTGGGTATCCTGGCATTGGGCCTCGCGGCGCAGACTGCGCTCGAGGCCGGATATCGCACGCCACGGCCCGAGCTGAGTGCCAGGCTTTCCTCGCTGCCCAGCCAGCTCGGCGACTGGATCGGTCGTGACGAGCCGATGGACCCGGAGATCCTGGAGCGCACGCAGGCGGACGATTATCTCAACCGCGTCTACGAAGATCGAAAACGGCCGGGGCGGTTCATCAAGGTCTGGATCAACTATTCACGCCACGGACTGAACCTGAGACATTCGCCCGAGGTCTGCCTGCCCTCAGGGGGTTGGACCAAGGTAGAGGCGCAGACGCGAGTGCTCCCCGTCGAGGCCCCGAGCGGAACCCAGCCAATCACGCGTCTGACCTATACCCAGGCCGATCTCCTGCAGGGAATCGGCTTCTGGTACTACATCTTCGGTGAAGGCCCTCTGGAACAATTCGCGCGGACCTTACCCATCTCCAGCCGCAGCAGCCACGGCCGCACCACGCGCGGATCGGGCCTCACGGTGGAGCTGTTTTACCCAGGCGATTTTGACCCCGAAGGTGATACACTAAGCAAGTTCGCCACCGAACTGCTCGCCGCGCTGGAGCCGTTGCTTCCCCTGGAACGACAGGCCTACCACGTTCCCTGAGCAGGGAAGCCGGCCGATTTCGGAAGGACGAAGGGAGTCGAGAGCGATTATGAAACACGCGTTGATCACGGGCGTAACGGGTCAGGATGGATCATATCTGGCCGAGTTCCTCTTGGGACGGCCGGAGTATTCGGTCCACGGCATGGTCCGCCGCTCAAGTACCCTGAATCGATCACGGATCGACCATATCACGGCCAATCCCGAGTATCGCGACCGATTTCATCTGCATTATTCCGATCTCTCGGACGCCTCCAGCCTCTCCACTTTGCTCGAACAAATTCGGCCCGACGAAGTTTACAACCTGGGCGCGCAAAGCCACGTTCGGGTTTCGTTCGATCAGCCTCTCTACACCTCCGACGTGGTGGGCCTGGGAACGCTTCGGCTCCTGGAAGCCGTGCGGCTGCTCGCCCGCTCGAAGCCGGTGCGCTTTTATCAGGCCTCCAGCTCCGAGATGTTCGGCTCGGCTCCTCCGCCGCAAACCCTGGAAACGCCGTTTCATCCCCGCAGTCCCTATGCCTGTGCCAAGCTCTACGGGCACTGGCAGACCATCAACTATCGCGAAGCTTACGGACTCTACGCCTGTTCGGGCGTCCTCTTCAATCACGAAAGCCCGCGTCGAGGCGAGTCGTTTGTGACCCGCAAGATCACCCTCGGGGCGGCCCGAATCAAGGAAGGTCTCCAGAAGAAACTCGTACTGGGCAACCTGGACGCCTGCCGCGACTGGGGCTACGCCGGCGATTACGTGCGCGCCATGTGGATGATGCTCCAGCAGGAGAAGCCGGACGACTTCATCGTCGCCATGGGCGAGACCCACTCGGTGCGCGACTTCCTCGAGCTTGCCTTCGGACAGCTTGATCTCGACTATCGTGATTTCGTTGAGTTCGACACGCGCTACACGCGGCCGTCGGAGGTCGACGTCCTGCTGGGCGATCCATCAAAGGCCCGCGAACGGCTGGGTTGGACGCCGGAAGTCGATTTTACGGGCCTCGTCCGCATGATGGTCGAGCACGACCTGGAGTTGGCCCGGCGCGAGCAATTCTCGCTCGGTTACGGCAAGCCGATTCCCGCACGCGGACGAGGTTGACGGCGGGGGCGAATCCGCCTAGGATGCCCCCTCGATACGAGAGACGGATCGCTCGCACCCACTCTGAATTCGCATCAAGGATGATCGCGTGCTTGCCTCGGCCCAACCACGGGCGGCTGACACGTCGGCCGCCACTCTGAATCAGCCATGCAGGCTGCGCGTGGTCGCCGCCTGCCCAGATTCACGCACGCCAGGCTACGAGGCCGCCGTGGGTCTCGCCCACGTGGGCGATCTTCAGTCGTTCCTCACCGCCTATCATCACAATCCCTCGGGCAGACTCGAACGTCTACTCGAACACCTTCCCGGCGCAGCCTCGTTGACGCGGCGGCTCCGTCGTCGCACGCATCCCGGCCTGCCGCCTGAGTTGGTGCAGAGCGATGCTTCTGTGGATCTGGCGATCGCTCTTGAGAACCGATCACCGAACTCGGCCATCAGGCGGCTTGTGGTGCGGTCTCGCGCGGAGCGTTTTGATCGTTCAGTGGCGCGCCACGTGTCTCAAAGTCGCCCCGATGTCGTCCTGCTTTTCTCCGATGTCGGCTCGGTGCATACGCTCGACCGGTGCCGCGAACTGGGAATTCCGTCCATCCTCAGTATCGTGCACGGAGATATCGACGAGGAGCGGGTTTTGCTCGACCGCCAGCGCGTCGAGGCGCCCCAGTATTTTCCGCTCTACCTCGGCGATGGTCAGCTCGATGAAACCGAACTGGCGTGGCTGCACCAGCGACGACGACGCGAAGCGGAACTTGCGGACATGCTCCTTGTGCCTTCGAACCACATCGCCGACCGGCTCACGGCAAGAGGCATCTCGGCCGATCGGATTCGTGTGGTCCCGTATGCCGCGGACCTGCAACGCTTTCGTCCGCTCCCAGCCAGGGCGACGGATCATTCCGAATGCACATTCGTATTCGCGGGTGGAATCACTCAGCGCAAGGGGATTTCCTACCTGCTCGATGCCTGGGCAATGGTCCATCGCGAGGGTTGGCGATTGCGACTGGTAGGTCCATTGCCGGGCCGGCTCGGTCCGCTCGCCGATCGGCTGCGAATGCCCGGCGTGGAATGGATCGGGCGCGTCGGTCATGCCGAAATGCCGGGACTTCTGGCCGAATCCGACGTCTTTGTGTTCCCCTCGCTCTTCGAGGGGTCGGCCGTGGTCACCTACGAGGCGCTGGCGTGCGGCCTTCCTTCGATCGTCACGGCCGAGGCTGGCTCGGTCGTCCGCGATGGCCAGGAAGGGCTAATCGTCCCGTCCGCGGATGCCGAGTCGCTGGCCGCCGCCATGAATTGCCTGGGATCAGACATCGACCTGCGGCGTCGCTTTTCACTCTCGGCTCGAGTTCGGGCCGAGGCGTTCTCGTGGACGCGTTATCACTCCGAGGTCGTTCGTGCTGCTCGGGACCTTGTTCGTGCTTGAACATAGTGTGAATTGCCTGGAATTGGAGTGAACCGACATGCCGGTCGACATGCAAGTGACCTGCGTGACGGGAGCCGTGATTGCGTCACTCGCGTTGTTTCGTTGCATCCGAAAGGACTTCGATCCGTTCGCGCCCATCTGGCTGTTCCTCGCCGGCTACTTCCAGGTCTATGTGATCCAGGCGCTCTCCTATCGCGATTATGCCATTCGCGCGCGGGGCGAGCCGCTCGTGATGGAAGCAAACGTCAGGGCACTCTGGGCCTTGCTGGTCTTCCTCGCGGTCTACCACTGCGGGATCGCCAGGCGACTCGCCGCCCTCCTGCCCAAAGCGCCTACCGCATGGTCGCCGGCAGCCGTGGGAATCATCTCGCCGCCGATGGTCCTCTGGGGCCTGATTTGCGCCGGTGTGGCCTTGCGCGCAACCGAGGTTTCCCAGGAAGCGAACCTCCTGCACCAGTTCCCGATCATGATGCTCGCCGCCGGCGTCATGCTCATGGTGACCGGCCGGCAACCGGGCGAATCTCGCCCGCTGTTCACATGGGCTGGCGGCTTGATCATTTTGGGCTATGTCTTGATCTGGATGTTCAACGGACGAAGGTCTCACTCCGTGATCGGCGTCCTCAC
>JBGSYY010000410.1:0-6725 GCA_041750675.1 Isosphaeraceae bacterium
CTGCACCGTGCCCGCCGCCGCGCTGGCGACCCCCCCGCCGCTGCTCGCGACATACGAAATCCGAGGCGTCCGCCCGAACTCGCCCGTCACGATCACCAGCACCCGACGATCCAACCCACGTGCGTAAATATCTTCGATCAACGCCGAGACCGCCTGATCGAAATACGGCGCTCGGAACTTGAGCGCGTCGAACACATGATGATTTACTGCATGATCGTCCCAGTTCGCCACACGGCCGCAGAGCGGCCCGTCGAACGTCGTCGTGACCAGGTCCACGCCCGACTCCACCAACCGACGCGCCATCAAACACTGCTGGCCCCACGCGTGCCGGCCATACCGGTCGCGGACGCGCGGGTCCTCCCGATTCAGATCAAACGCGCGGGCTGCCGCCGGGCTGGTCAGCAAGTCCACAGCTTTGGCCTCGTGACGGTCCATCGCATCCAGTGAGTCCGATCGATCCAGCCTTCCACGCAGCGTGTCCAATCCCCGTTGTAAGCCCACTCGCGACCGCAGCCGCGCGGTCTCCGAATCGCTCAGGCCGACATTGGGCACCCGGAACTCCGGCGCGCTTGGATCGCCCAGGATCGAAAACGGTTCATACGCCGACCCCAGGAACGCCGACCCCGCGATCACAAACCCATCGTAGCGGACGATCGGGTTCACGCCGATGTAGTTCGGCAACGGCCGCGCGCTCGACTCGCCCGACCGCAGGTAATGGGCGACCGCCATCACGTCCGGAAGAGCCGGCTCCGGCTTGTCGGCCGGGTCGGGATCGCCGGAAAGCAACTGCAGCGAGCCGGACGGATGCCCCGGCCCATTGTGGGCCATCGAGCGCAGGACGCTGAATTTGTCCGCGATCCGCGCCTGCAAGGGCAGCAGCTCGCTCAATCGAAGCCCCGGCACGGCCGTCTCGATCGTCGCAAACGGCCCGCGAAACTCCGACGGAGCCTCCGGCTTGGGATCATAGGTATCCAGATGACTGCACCCACCGCGCAACCACACCAGGATCACCGCAGTGCGCCCCGAGTCCTCACCCGCCCCTGGCCCCGCGACATCCCGCAAGCGCAGCAATCCTGGCAGCGAAAGCCCGCCCAGCCCCAGACGGAGAAATTCACGACGACTTTCCAGGTTCGGTTGTTCCGGCATCACACGACCAGGGGCAAGTGAGAAAACCCACCGCAACGGCTCTTGTTCAATTATTGTTGATCGGCGCCCCCTATGCAAACCTATTCTGGCCCGGGCGTGGGAAAGGTGCCAGGAACCGTTGTTCGACTTGTCGTATCCTCTCCACCCGCCGGCCTTGGATTCCAGACCCATCCTTCAAATGGTCGCCTGGCGTCACGACGCCCCGCCGCACGCTCCGACCGCAATCGGTTCTTGACACCTGTGCTCACCCCGGCAAACACATCCCCGCCTAGCCGCCATGCTGTCAGCGACCCATTCCACGACGGCGGA
The DNA here is from genome assembly GCA_041750675.1 of Isosphaeraceae bacterium. GTDB lineage: Bacteria > Planctomycetota > Planctomycetia > Isosphaerales > Isosphaeraceae > BPJS01. Next base: position 1,456 of record JBGSYY010000410.1, read on the forward strand.
GATCATCAACGCCTGTGCCAACCCGGCCACCGCGAGCGCAGCGTATCCAGGCACAATCTGGGTCAGGACAGCGCTGAGGGGGAACGTGGCAAATTAGGGCACGAGGAAACCAAGCGACGCATCTCGCTCGTTCGCGTAGGCCCACAACCACGCCCCAGCGACGATCGCAAGGTAAACCCCCGCGACCACGCCGCCAACGAGCCGACCAGCACGTGCCATAGACTCGCCCTCTTCCGTCTATTGACCGTAAGGTTGTTCGATTCCGATATGGGTTCGCCCGAAGTCATCCCCGCGCAGGCGGGGATGACATTCGCGGAACCCGACTGTCTGAAGCTCAATAACGCCAAAGCCCAGTGAAAGCAAGTGCCCGGACGCAGGGATCCGTTCGCTGCAGCGCATGTGTAGGCGACGGTTTCATGTATACGTCTCGGCCGCTTCAGCTTCTCGCATATACCTGGCGATTGCGTCCGTCGAAAACCCCAGGCGATGCATAAATAGACACTCCCTCCAGTCGTCTCGTTTTGGACTGCTAGGATAGAACTGCGCCAAAAGTTTGTCACCGGTGCAACCGCTCGCGTCGTGGGTGCGGAAGGCTGTGTCACGGTATGCGATGGCATAAGGCGAGTGTGGACCATCCGAGCCGAAGGGGGACTTCAATAGTGTTTCCCGGATGGCTTCGACTTCCACAAGAAGGTCATATACCATCGAACGGAGCTCGGCTATTTCGGATTGCGCGCGAGCAATCGGATCGGGCTTGGGAAGAAGTACCTTGTCCCTATGAAAGAGGGATCGGAACAGTTGTGCAATCATATGTGTCCTAGTGGTAGTGAACGCGGAGTCGCCTAACGACACCAACGAGCCGGCGGCGACTAGAGATTCTCCATGTCAAAACGACAGACTTCGCTGCTCGGGTGCATTGGCTTGGTTAATCGCTGCGCTTTTGGTCGCTGCTTGTAACGAGTTTTTGCGCCTGGCTTTCGATCGATCGCTTCTGGGCAAAGTAGTTGCCGACTGCAAGCAATGAGGCGACCGGACCGCCGCCGAGCATACCCCACGTGAGGTTAAAACGCAGCAGTCTGGCCAGCAGCAAACGCGCGTCCGCGTTTGATGCGCAGACGCGATGTTATTCTTGCACGAACCATAGGAGAAATCCACGGTAGGTATGATATACGAAACACACGTCTCCGGATTGCGGCGAGTCATGGAGATCTAGTCCCGCGAATCGCCTCTGGAGCGGCTTCAGAGCAAACTTCTGAATGCCGCCACTGAAGACGAAAATCGGCACTCCAATGAAAATCAGCGCCGCCGCAATCAGAACGAACGGTAACAGGAGTCGCTCACCAATGGTCATTCGGGGTCCTCGTCTTCAGCAAGTAACGCCCAAGCGCAGCGGACCGGCCCGCCGAGTGTGGTCTCGATGTTACGAGAAGGCGCCGTGATGGGCCAGGTGCGCTATAGCGCCGGCTTAGGCGTCCCCCGAACGCCTCTCCCCGTTCAAAGCCTCGACGGCCTCTTCGACAGTCGGAGCGATGGTCATTATCTGCTGAAAACCGACTCTTAGGAGCTGCTCCCGCATATCCTCGTTCAGAGAACAAACCGCGAGACCGCTGCGCGGAGGGAGGACGCGACAGAGCTTCACGAGCTGGGCGCGCAGGTCGGCATTGAAGAACTCGACCGCACCGAAATCGATCACGATGGAAGTCACCCCGGATGCGACGAGACGCCGGAAGTCGCCGCCGATCTCTGCGACCTCGTCAGCGCACGGCCTTCGGTCGAGCAGCCGCGCGACAGCTACCTGGCCCCGCTGATCGACCACAAGGCGTGCGAATTGGATTCCGGAACGGTCCACAACTCGGCTCCCCGCGGCCTAACAACCATTCGACCGACACCTATTGGGGTTCAGAGGTTGTCCGGTTCCCTTGGTTTCATCCCCGCGCAGGCGGGGATCCCGAGTGTTCGCCACTCACGTCTGGATCCCCGCCAGCGCGGGGATGAGTCGTGTTAAGTAGGAGAGGAACCGGACTGTCTGAAGCTCAATAAGCCGGAACGCGCCAACCCAGTTTCCGTTTATTTCCACCGTGAATTTAAAAATATCGCAGCATCACAAGGCACACAACCTGCAGTCCCGACCTTTCGCAGACCAATACGCCGCAGGACAACGGACAACCCACCCCCGCCGGCAGCAAGCCACGGCTACTCGATCAGGTTCGAGACGCAACCCGGCAACTGCACGACAGCATCCGCATCAAAACTGCTTGAGTGAACGCAAGCAAGCGGTTCATTAGATTCCCAGGCCTCGCTTCCTCAAAAGCTCGCGACTTCCGTCAAAACTCCGCGTGACCCTCACTTACGCTCCCGCTGGCGTGAGTTCTCCCGCGCGACCTGCGCCTCGGTCTGGGTCGAGCGATACGGCCGCTCGCCGATCCGCTGGCTCTCGATCACCACCTGGCTCCCCTCCGGTTTCGCCGACCGCTTGTCCGGCATCAGGTTGACCAGCACCTGAGGCCCCGACTTGAGCGGAAACGAAGTCGCGTCCGCCACATGAGTCCGGAAATACACAACCTCGCGAAACCGCTTGCGGCCGTAAACCTCGACCTCCAGCACATCGCCGGGCGTCCAGCCAATCTCGATCGGCTCGTTCGCCCACGACGTCGCGAGTACGTCACGGCCCACCACCGCCCGCCGAACCCCGCGATCCGTGCTATCCCACACGATCAACTCCGTACCACCCTCGCGGATCGATCGGATTCGCACGCGCAGCTCGATCGTCTGACCCTGCTCGAACGCCTGCGGATCGAGCGTCAGCTTGTCGATCCGAACCTCGAACATCCCTGCTCGGCCAAAATCGTGCGTGGGGTCGAGGATCTGCGTCATGTTCGTCCGTGCCAGCTCCGAAAGGCTGCTCTCGCCCGAGTCCTTTCCGCCCGCCAGCCCCGACAAAAACTCTCCCACCGCCGGATATTCCTTCAGCTTCCAGCTCCCAATCCCCGCCCCGGCCACAAGCATCATCACCAAAACAATCAATCGCTTGAACAGAGAACCGCCCCTAGACGCAGACTTCTCGGCCATAACACGCGCTCCTTCAAAATTCCGGTTCTTCGGCTCGGCTAGCTTGGAGCCTTCTCAAAGCCGAATGGCCGAGGCACCGCGGATAGCCGTCTCAATCGACGCGCGCCTTTGAAAGCGCGGAGCGTCACCCCCACTCCGATACCGGTTTGTATCAAACGCCAAAAAACGGTCAAGGCAGGAGCAGCGCGACCCCCAAGCCGCGCCCAACCATACGCCGCTTAATCATTCCCCCGCTCGAACCCGATAAAGATGCACCTGGTACCCCTCAAACGCATCCGTCCAGGACCCATTCTCCAGGGCGACCGTCCGATTTTCACCCAGAACCTCGACCTCCTTTCCACCCTCAGCGCCCTTCAGCGAAAACCTCCCCGTCGTCGCTCCCTCGCGCATCGACACCGCAAAGACATAGGACACACCGTCCTTGCGCTTCACCATCAAGTCGATCGGAGCCTCCGCGTTCGACGAACCCACCGTCGCCACATCCACCACATCCGGGCTGTTCAACACCGGTGCCAGTTCCTTGATCCGGCCGTTGATGGCCGCCACCTCACGCGCCATGGCCGCATCCGCCAGCAATCCCGCCTCGATAAACCGCGGCTTGAACTCATGGCAAAAATAGATGATCCCCTTCGCCCCATGAATGAGCGCCATCCAAACCTCCGACCGCACCTGCGCCGGCGTCGACGCGGTCTGTTCGTTGCTGATCCGCGTCGTTTCGATGCACGCCCACACCGGCTTGCGGTCCTCCGTCCACTCGCGCAAACGATCGACACCCAGCGGCACATACCAGAGCTTGCCCGCGATCTCCGCGCGGTCGTGGCTCGCCGGATAAATGTCAAACGAAGCGATGTCGCACCCTTCCAGATACTCCCGATAATCCTCCGGATGATTCGTGCGCACCCCACGCCCTTGCCAACCATCCCAGGCCACCCCCTGCCCCAAATTCAACAATACCGGACGAGTCGGATCGGCCTCGCGAATCTTCCGATATCCCTCGACAATCTTCGACGGCAAAATCGGCGGCCCATAGCCCCGCCCATTCGGCAGCGATTGCGCATTGTCTGGTTCATCCCCGTGCATCCAGGCGACAATCGTCGGTCGTTCCACAAATCGCAATGCCCGCTCGCTCTGACCGCACACCACCCGCATCCCCGCCCTGTCCAGCGCGTCGAGCTGCTCCTCGGTCGGACCCCGCCAAAGCGCGACATACGTATTGATGCCGATATCCCGATACTTCTCGGCATTCGACGTCGACTGCAACCACACCGCCACCGGAAAGAACGAATCATCCCTGGGAATCCCACGCGAAAACGCTGGGTCGTCCCCCCGCGCCGAACCTGTGATCACAACGACCGCAACCCATAACCAACGTACAGCTTTCATGACGCATCTCCTCCCGCGGAATCGACAACCCGGCCGCCTATCGATCTCATCCCATGAGACCTCAGGCTATTCGGTTTCTCTCGGCCTCGCCACAAGCCATCCTCGCGCAGGCCGGACTCCAGTCAAACAGCCGTGAACACACGAAATCCCCGCCTGCGCGGGGATGCCACAGGTGAGCCTCTCCGTCGGAGGCTCATAAACGCGCCTTCGAGCCGCCTTCCGCACCCACACGCCCAATCACCGTCACATCCACCCCGCCTCCGGCCCCCTTCGCCGACGGACACGCCCCACACCCCTTGGCGCAACCAGCCGCACCCCGCGCGCCCGCGATCGTTCGCCACATCCGCCGCCCCAAATATGCCAATGCCACACCCACCAAACCCAATGCCGCCACATCCTGCCAGCCCATGATGTCTCATCCCCCCATCAGCCGGATCCCCACCTGATACGTAATCAACGCCCCCACATACGCCAGAACCGTCATGTACACAAAACTAAACGTCGGCCAGAACCAGCTGTTCGTCTCCCGTCGAATCACCGCCAACGTCGCCACACACTGCGCGCACAGCGCGAAAAACACCATCAGCGAAAGCGCCACCGGCAGAGTGAACAACGGCCGCCCCGTCTCCGGCCACGTCGCCCGCTTGAGCGAATCCCGCAGCCGCCCGCTCTCCTCATCCTCATCCGCCCCCGCGTCGAACACGACACCCAAACTCGCCACAACCACCTCACGCGCCGGGAACGACGCGATCGCCGCCGTCCCAATCCGCCAGTCCCAACCCAAGGGCTTCACCGCCGGCTCGATCCAGCGCCCCACC
>JBGSYY010000411.1:0-3326 GCA_041750675.1 Isosphaeraceae bacterium
CCGCGCGCTCCACTTCCCCCGCGATCCGGTCGGCGAAATCATCCTCATTCGCAGCGACCCCATCCGCGCCTTTCGACTCGCCGAGGACGCACTCAACTACGCCTACCTCAAGGACCGCCTTCGCCCCTCCGCCGGCGAAAACTTCCCTATCCTGCTCGACGACCTCTGCCGGGGCGCGACCAACGCCACCCTCACGCCCTCCACCCGCGCCTTGCGATCCGGCGATCCGCCCGACCGCTCGCGGTTCCGCTCATCCCAGACACTCCTCGACGATGCCGCCCTCTGGCTCCTCTGGCGCTGGTACCGCAAGGATCGCGACGAAAACCTCAAGCAACTCCGCGACGAAGATTGACAGCAAGGCCAGCCGAACGCGATTCCTTCGCGCCCGGCTCACCCCACTCTCGATCACTTCGCCGCCGACTTGCGGAGCGTGTAGGTCAATTCCATCGACTTCACCCACTCGCCGCTCGACGCGTCTTTCATGTACATCGTCATCATCCGCGTGCCGTCCGCGTTGTGCTTGCTGATGTTCTTCATCGGCATCTTGGTGCCGCTCGCCGGGTCGACCGTCTCGCCGATCATCGACAATTCTCCCGTCTTCTCGTCGTAAGTGCCGACCATCGCGATCGGTGTTGTGGAGAACGTATCAACCCATGTGCCGACGTACTTCTTGGTGAGCGGGTCGTAGCCACTCTGGCCATGCCCCTGGAACTTCATGCCGGCGAAGTCGCCGTCGTACTCCGAGATCAGCCACAGCCCGCCCAGCATCCGGTTCGTCTCGATCCCCTTCGACTCAATCGGATCGCCCGGTCCCATCCAGGCCTTCATCGCCGCGTCCCAGATGCCAACGTCCTTCGACAACAGCGCGTGCTCCTTGGTGGGCTGCGGCGGGGTCATTTCCTGAGCCTGGGCACCCGGGGCCAATCCCAGCAACGTCACCAACAGTCCGGCGGCAAGGCGTGTGGGGCGGAAACGCATCGCGGTTCTCTCCTTCAAAAGTCAATGTACAAAAGAACAGATCGCCCGCTCGATAGTATGCCCGGCTCTCGGGGTGATGTCCAATGAAAAAAAGGTGGAAAAACGATCAAACCTGGATGTCCGCCTCGATGCGCTCAGGGCTTCCAAAAGACTGTGCGTTTGGATGCCTTCGCCAATGGCCTCAAGGCATCGAGAAGTGCCTCTGGGTCCGGGAAGCGCTCCGACGGGTCCGTCGCTACCGCCTTGCGGATGATCTTGTAAAACTCCGGCCATCCCTTGGGACGCGGGAGGTTCAAACCCGCGGCGAACAAGCGATGCAAAAACCACCCCAGGGAGACGACATCCGAGCATGGCGTCGGCGCCTGCCCTGGCGACAATTCTGGAGCCAGGAAGGCGAGATCTTCAAAGTGCGACTGCGAGTCGGGAAGCCAGTCCAGCGAGGGGAGAACCTCAACTCGCCCGCGTCTGTCCACATGTGCATACTCCAACAGATTCGATCGAGGCGTCAAACCCGCCAGCCGCGCCGCGGCGATCAGCTCGACAAATTTGGTTACCAACGCCGCCGCGTCGCTAATCTTGAAGGATTGATTCGCGATCAGCCGACCGTTCGGCCTCGGGAAAATGATCAACAGATGGGCATCGTTCTCCATCACTTCGAGGATCGGCACCAATCCAGGATGGTTTGCCCGTGCGACCGCATCGCGCAGCACGGCGTATCGTGCCGCGATCTGCGGGTCCGCGGGGATCACATGGATTCGGACCTTGCGACGCGTGTTGCGATCGTAGGCCTCGAAAGTCCGACCCTCGAATCCCTCGTCGATGGGGCGCACGTGACGGAATCTCGCCGGCAGCGCCGGAGCTGGCGAGGCCCGACGCTTGCACTGGAGGTAGTTTACATCGATGCACATTTCGACGGTACCTTCATCCAAGCCCAGCGGTGGGGCTCCCGACGATCTACTGAGAGGGAAGAAGCCCATGCTCGCGTCATGCCGCCCGTAAGTGCAAACAGCCGCCTCATCTGTGATCCGTTCCACTGGCTGCGTGATCGAGAGAACCTCGCCGCCAGGATTCACCACCTCCGAGCGATCCACGGCCACGAATGCCGTGAACCGGCAAAGTACGTGGTGCCTCAGCGACAGCGACAGGATGTTTTCCTCGATCTGATCCGGCGTGCGCACCTGGTCGCAACCGGCCACCAGTACGTCTTCCAGTACTCGAATCCGTCGCCGCGCCCAGACGGTCGCGATCGCCGGATGCGGACGTACCTCGTAATCCAACCCCGCCGTCCAGGGTTCTTGCCCATCGGCACCCAGGCCGCGCACACTCATCGCACCGCTCGGCTGGCCTCGATATCGCCCCAGCAACACCAGAGGCGCACCCGCATGCAAGTCGGGCCGAACGCGAGGCACGAGCGTCTCGGGGGCGAGAATCATGGCGCTTCGGGTCGTGTCCAGCACCACTTCCGACAGCACGGGAGGCGAGAGCCGTCGGTGAATCGTGTCCAGCCGCTCCTCCAGCCGCTCCGCCGATTCCACCAGCTCGACATGGCTGCCCTTCGCCAGCCCGGCCAACCGGTTCAGCAAGCCGCCATTCACCGCCTCGTCGATACCCACCGCCTGCACGCGCACGTCCTTCAACCGAGGCGCGAGCCGCGTCACAATCTCATCTTCATTGGCAACCTGGCCATCCGTGATCAGCACCAGAAACTTCTCACGGCTTCCGACCCGTTCCGTGTCCGTCAGGCAATCAAGCGCCAACTCCAAAGCGGGAGCCAGCTCGGTGCCGCCTCTGGCTTCCAGGCCCCCCGCGAACCCAACCGCCCGGTTTCGCGCCCGGGAATTCGCGAACTGAAGCTGGCCTCGCTCGCCACCAGCCGTCTCAACCGCCGTGGCGAAGGCCAGCAAGGCGAAGGCGTCATCAGCGGTCAGCGTGTCAATCATCGCCCCGACCGCCCGACGGGCCGCGACCATCTTCCAGCCCTCCATCGAACCCGAGCGATCGACCAGAAAGACGATCGCCCGCCGTCGCGGAGTCGTCGAACCCTCGGGCGGCACGATCGTCAGGGCAAACGTGCCGACCGTGCCGTCGTCGGACCGTTCCTTGTCGGCCTCGTCAGGATGGATCGACAGCGACGAGCCGACCATCGGCCCGCCCAGCCGATACCGCAACACGAAATCACGATCGAGCCGCGACCCCGGCTCAACCCGAATCCGACGCACCCCGACCGCCTCATCCTGGATGACGCTGTGCAAGCTCGATCGCACCGAATCGACCACGGCCGACGGCCCGCCCCGCAGCTCGACCTCGATCGACAGCCGAACCGGACTGGGCCAGCCCGGCAGCAAGAC
>JBGSYY010000412.1:0-9931 GCA_041750675.1 Isosphaeraceae bacterium
CCACATGCGGGCGAGCACGGGCTATTTGGCGACGAGGAAGCGCGGGTGATCGGGCCAGCGGTGGCCGAGGCCCGGCGCGAAGGCTTCGACGTCGTCGGTCCGATCGCTGCCGACACGTTGTTCGCCCGCGCGTTGGGCGGCGACTTCGATGCCGTCGTCGCGATGTATCACGACCAGGGCCACGTGGCGGTGAAGACGTTCGCGTTCCGCGAGGCGGTGAACGTCACGATCGGGCTACCGATCGTTCGGACAAGCGTTGCGCACGGCACGGCGCACGACATCGCCGGGCGGGGGGAAGCCGATCCGACAAGCTTGATCGAAGCCGTGCAGGTAGCGGCGAGGCTGGCGCGTGCGCGAGGAACAGTCAACGGCGGACGATCTGGATAGGACGCCAATCGGTAACGATCGGCTCGGGCCAGAGCGAGCGGATGTCGGGGTCGGCCCAGCCTAACTCGGGATCGGGGATGAGATGATACCGGAGCCGCGTGGCCTTCGGTCCAGTCAGGGCATCGGAGGGGATCGGCGCGAGAGCATCGAACTCGTAACGCGCGGGCGAGGCGGCGGCGACCAAAGCTCCTAGCTCGTAGCGGCCCTCGATTTGCTCCAGCTCGACCTGGACTCGATGAGCGAGTTGGCAGGGGATATCGGCTTCCGCAAGCGAAAGACCAAGTGGGCCGGGGAGGGCGTATGCCTCGTTGAGGGGAACGAAGCGGCCTGGCTCGGCAGGCAGCGGTTCAAGTCGGGCGGCGATCGCAGCGGCGCGTGTAGTGTCCGGTAGAGCCTTGAGGGCATCGATCTGGAGCAGTGGGTCGAACTCAATCGTGTGCCGGGCGTGGGGGAGGTCCAGCTCCCAGCCGTCACCGCTGGCCGTGGAATGGCGGAGGCGCGGCTCGATCACAATCTCGTGTGGGCCGGGGCCGCTGAAGTCGTCGGGAAGGAGGTCGAAGCGAACTGGCGCGGCTTGCTCGCCAATCGGCGACCACGGCGAAGGCGTTTCGAGCGATGCCCGGCGAGCGCCTCGGATTCGGTATGACCAGGAGAGGTTGGGCACATCCAGACCCGTTAACTGAAGCGAGACCTCGATCGGAATGGGGCCGCGAAGGGCGCGCGGATAACGGCGGCGGCTTCGCCAGTTGATCTGGTGAACGCGGAGTGCGACGCCTTTTTCCTCCTCGGCGACAAGCTCGTCCCGTTGCCAGAGCAGCCCCAGCGCGTGGGCGGCGGCGGTGCGAATCTCGGGACGAGTGGAGGGTTCCAGCAGCGGATAAAGATCAGGCAGAATGGAGCGGGCGAACTGAGCCGAGGCTTCGACCTCGCCGGGTGTGACATCCGCCTCGGCCAGTCGGTTGGCAGCACGTCGGGCCTTCCAGCCGCGATAGAGCCGGCTGCCACCACCGACACCGGCCGCGAGCACGAGCGTGGCGAAAACCAGGCTGCGCGGCTGAATCAGCTGGTCGAGCCAGGTCGGCTCGCGCGGTTCGACGACGGCAGGCTGGGTACGCTGGCGATTGAGCTTGGTTGGGTCGGTCATGGGTTGGCCTTGCGGCGTGACGCCGGGCGGTTGCGGCGCGGTTTTCCGGAGGTTGTGTCGTGCCCCGGCGGTGCAGATGGCTCGGGATGAAGCTCTGCACCGGGCAGCGGCTCAATGAGTGTCGGATTACGGACGGGCGGGTCGCCGCCGGGCGGAATCAGGTTGTCATAAAGGGCATCGACGGCATCGCGGAGTTCATGAATCTCGCGATGCAGGATGTCGATTTCGGACAGGATGTGGCGGTATGGCTCGTCGGCCCCTTCGTTGTCGGTGAGGATCAGGAGATTGTCCTCGGGGACGACGCGAAAGGTCATGCCAACCTGGTCGAGCAGGAGCTGAAGGCTGGTCTGTAACCGAACGCCGTCGAGCTGGAGCTGCACCCTGTCATTGGGCTCGAGTTCCAGACGAATAAGCGCGGCTCGGTCGAGAACGACCTTGAAGTCGTGCTGCTTATGGAGGGAGAGCGCGACTTCTTCGAGGGTTGTTGGCTCGGCGAAGCGGAAATCGGTCGGTCGAAGTAAGGCATCCAGAACGGAAGGTGAAGGCGAAGCTGGGATCGGATTCTGTACCTGCGCGTGGGTTGCGTCTCGTTGGGTCACGACAATCGTGGCGAGCATCGGCGGTAATCCGGTTGCGAGAAGCGAAGAAGGGGGGAGGACGCTGCGATTGTAGCGAATCGCTCGACCTGGCACGTCTCAGGATCGGGAGGAAGCCGCATGAATCTGACCGAGTCGAAGTGCATCATCGATGGCATCGGGTGTGGGAAAGCCGAAATGCTCGATGTCGAGCACAAGCGCGGCGGCAGCAGCGGCAGCCATTGCGGCGGCCTGAACGGATTCTCTCGGTTGGAGTGGACCGCCGCGCCGCCAGCCGCTTTGCCAGAGCCGAAGCAGCAAGGTCGAAGCGAACGCCTCGCCAGCGCGATTCGTATCCCGGGGCGGCAAAACTCTTGGAAAGACCGGAACGGGAAACTCGCTCGGACCCAGGAGCAGACGCGCTCCCGAGGGACCTTCCGTGACGGCGATCAGAGGGACCCTGGCGCGAAGCTCGCGAGCCGCGCTCGCGCAAAGAGTGTTCCACTCTGCCTGATTGCACGAGAGAAAGTCGATTTGCTGGGCCAATACGTCGAGAGCGGGTGTGGAGTCGCGCATCGTGCGGATGGCCGGAGCGAGCACGCGAAGGGTCTCCGGTCGCGCCTGACCAAGTATTGCGGCCGAGTGGGCGGTGGACAGGCCCGCGACGAGGAGTATATCCGGAGCCGGTTCATCTCCGAATGCAAGCGATGACGTTGCCTCGAGGGCCGCGTGGCAGCCTCGAAAGCCGATGGCGAGCTTGTCCCCGTGTGGTCCGCTGGTGACGAGTAGCGTCCAGTCGGCGCGGTGATCGGAGCGAACCCACGGGCGATGGGGGATGTCGTGTTGAGCGAGTAACGCGGCGATCGCTCGGGTAGTGGGGTCGTCGGGGGGTCCGATGGCCGATGTCAGGCGGCCTCCCAGGGCCTGTGCGTAACCCGCGCCCATGCCGCCAAGATCGTCGATCCAGCCGACGGCGCGGACCGAATGATCGCTGGCCGCTCGAACAGGACCGGGCGGCGTGCCGATCCGAATCCGTCCCCACGGACCCGGCCAGCCGGACGGAGCTTCGAGGGAAAGAGTGGAACCGTCGGGCTGGATCAAGACGAGGCATTTTTCCGAGCAATCATCGGATGCGGAGTCGAGATGGCCCTCGACGCTGCCGTCGATCACAGTGTCGGCGGCGAGTGGCGCATCGACCCTTAGGACGCGATCCAGATAGGCAGGGCCGTAGACGCGGACTCTCGGCCCGGGTTTGTGGTGTACCGCGATCGTGGGGTGGTGGGCTATCATCATCGGGTCGGTGTTCCCAGGGCGGTCGGCCTTGGGGCTCAGGAGAGAGAGGGTGGTGGCGGGGATGAATCCGGAAACGTCGGTCGAGTCGCTCGAAGTGGCAGTGGATAATGCGCCGGTTCGGTCGATGAGCCATAAGGGCCTGACAATCGAGGGATACTCGCGAGCGGCGGTGCAGACCTATTGGCGGGTGCCGGAGATGAAGCTGGGGTTCGATCTGGGTCTCCAACCCTGGTCGTTCATGAGCACGCCGACCTGGTTCGTGTCGCACACGCACCTTGATCATATCGCGGCGCTGCCGGTGTTGGTCGCACGGCGTCGGTTGATGAAGATGGAGCCGCCCACGATTTACTTACCGGCCGATGCAGTGGAACCGGTCGAGCGCTTGCTTCGCGCGGTGGAACGGCTCGACCGGGGCCGTTTGCCCGCGCGTTTGCTGGGACTGACAGCCGGTCAGGAAGTCGAACTGTCGCGTGAGCTGGTGGTCACCACGACCGCGACGAAGCATACGATTCCCTCACTGGGCTTTGTGGTCTGGGAGCGTCGCCGCAAGCTGAAGCCTGAGTACCAGGAGCTGACCGGCGAGCAAATCCGTGATCTGCGGCTAACGGGCGTCGAGGTGGCGGCTGAGATCCGGCTGCCCAAGGTCTGCTATCTGGGAGATACCTCACCCGAAGGACTCGACGCCTGCCCAAACGCCTACCGCGCGGAAATCTTGATCCTGGAAATGACGTTCGTGGCGAGGAACGAAAGGCCGGACCTGATCCATAAGTTTGGTCACATGCATCTCGACGATATCGCCGCGCGGGCCGAGCGGTTCGAGAATGAGTGGATCATCGTCTCGCACTTCAGCACGCGATTGCCTTCGGAGGTGATCCAGCGGACGATCGAGAAGCGGCTGCCCGAACGCTTGCGGGGGCGGGTGAAAATCTGGCTTTGAGAGCGATAATCCGGCGATCACTGAACTGGACAGTCAAACGGCCGTTTGCTACAACGCGGCACAATGGCGGAGGCGGCGAGTGCGCTTTGAGAGTCAACTGATGGATGGTAGAAACGTCCGTCAGGTTGGCGCGCGGTGCTCGCTGAAATCGACCTTGCTCGTTCTGCTGGCCGCCACACTCGCCTCAGGGGACGACCACCCCGACATCGATGTGGCGCAAGGCGGCTTGCTTACGCTCCGGACGGGGCGACCACTGGGTGCCGCGAGCCTATTCGACGCCGATGTGATCCGCGCGCAGCTCGGCCCGTTCCCCGCGTCACCGGCCGTACCGCCCACGCGGCTGACCCCCGTTCCGGTGTTCCGGGACGATCTGCGAGGCCTCGTCCAGGATCCACCCATCGACTACGGGGGACCTAGTCCCTCGGAGGTCGATGACAGAGACGCACGCGATGGCCCGCGGATTCCGGAGCCGATGGTCTTCGACCTGGTCCGCGGGTTGGGCGCGCGTCGGGGCGAGTTTGAGATCAACGTCCTGAACATCGTGCCGTTTCAGAAGGGCAAGCCGAAGTACGAGTGGGCCCCGGAGGTCGAGTGGGTGCCCTACGACGGCCTCGGCGTCGAGTTCGAGGTGCCGATCTTCGATACCCGGATCGTCGCGCTCAAGACCGCGGCTCAGTACACTTTTGGAACGGCGTTGGACGACTCATTCATCCACGGTATCCAGGGAATTCTGTACTACGACGTGCGGAACGGCGACTGGATCCCGACCGCGCTGTATCTCGCCGGGCTGCGGCTTGATGAAACCTGGAGCCTGTTCTCGATGTGGGGGGTCAGCGTCGGCCCGCAAACGTTCCCGTTCGCCGACGAAGCGCCCCGGCAGGGGACGGATCTGATTTTGAACCTGAGCCTGTTCGCCAACGTGACCGAGTGGCTTGTCCTGGGAGTCGAGACCAATTTCTCAAGACAGCTTCGCGGGCCGAGCGAATTTCTTCTCATGCCCCAGGCCCATGTGGAATTGAGCGAGCACTTCACTGCGCAATTCGGCGTGGGCCTGCGCGACGACGTCGAGGGGCGTTCCCCTGAGATTGGCTTCCGCATCATCTGGGAGCGCTGAGACGGCCCGGCTGGTTCATAGCGCCACCCAGATGGATCCGTCGCGTCGCTCGCAGGGGAAGGCGCGGACCCATTCGCCGCGGATGGTGGTGCAGCGGCCGTCGCTGAGGCGGAACCGCCAGCGGTGCAGGGGGCAGACGACCTCGTCCTCCTCGATCCAGCCGTGACCCAGCGGGCCGGCGGCGTGTGGGCAGCGGGCGGAGAGGGCATGGATCGTGCCCTTGTGGTGGAACAGGGCGATCGCGCCGGCACCTTCGACGTCGACGACACGACACGCGCCTTCGGGCAGGTCGATCTCGGGACAAGCCCGACTCCAGCGTCGTTCCATGTGGATCGGGCCAGCCCTTTCAGGCTGCTTGCGGGGGGTACGGGCAGCCGGTTACATTTGTCGGAGCAGGGGCCGGTACGACGCTCCTGGCCGCCATCCAGAGGAGTTTCGGGAGCCGGCCCGCCGATGCCGCCCACGATGATGATGCCACTCTCGCTCACGCGCCGCCAGATGTTGTCCCGAAGCATCCCCGGGCTGGGCCTCGCGCCAATTGCGGCGGCGTGCCTGGCGGGGTGTTCGATCGAGGCCGATGTCGACGCATCGACGGCGGCGACGCCGGGGCTGGAACTGTTGTGGGGCCTCCACGGCGTGCGTGACGGGCGACTGCACCGCCCGCGTGTCATCGCGCTCGACGCCAACGATCAGCTCTACATCGCCGACCTGACCGACCGCATCCAGGTCTTCGATCGCGACGGCCACTACAAGCACGGCTGGCGTACCCCGGGGCTAAACGTGGATGGACCTTCCGGGCTGACTGTGGATGCCACGGGCCGAGTACTCGTGGCCGACACGCATTTTTATCGGGTTCTGATCTACGATCGCGAGGGCACGCGGCTAGGGCAGATTGGCGACGGCGTGCAGGGCACGACACCCGGGCGGTTCGGCTATGCGACCGACACCCTGGTGGACGAGGCGGGCTGCGTCTACGTCTCGGAATACGGCGAGAACGACCGCATTCAGGTGTTTGACCCCGCGGGTGAATTCCTGCGGCAATGGGGTGGGCACGGCTACGCGCCGGGGCAGTTTCTGCGGCCCCGCGCGATGGCCTTCGATGGACAAGGGCTAATTCACGTCGCGGATACTGGGAATCACCGAATCCAGGTATTTGACCGAGACGGCCGGCTGATTAATCGGTTCGGGCGTCGAGGCGCGAGCGCGGGCCAGATGGCCTACCCCTTTGATCTCTCGTTCGCGCCGGATGGGACGCTGGTTGTCTGCGAATATGGCAACAGCCGTGTCCAGCGGTTTGACGGGCAAGGAAAATCGCTGGGTGTGTGGGGCGGCCCAGGACGCGAGCCGGGACGTCTGGACAATCCCTGTGCGGCGGCCGTGGATCGCACCGGCGCGGTGCATGTGGTGGATTCCAACAATCACCGTGTGCAACGATTTCGATTTGATGCGGCAGCCTGACCTTTGATCGCGCGAATCGTCCGCTAATTTCGCGACGAACTGAAACGAGTCTCATGCCCGAATTCCTGACCAATCTGCCGATCACTTTTGCTCGCCCTGCGTGGCTGCTCGCGCTGGCTGTGATCGTGCCGTTGGCGTGGATCGGGTTGCGGAGCCTGTCGGGTCTGGGTGGATTCCGTCGATTGCTGTCCATCCTCGTACGAGTCGCCGTTGTGACTCTTTTGATTCTGGCCCTGGCTGATGCGCGCGGGGTCCGTCGCAATGAGTCGTTGACGACGATGTTCCTGATCGACGTGTCGGAGAGCATGCCGAACGACTGGCGGGATTCGATGTTCGACTTCGTGAACCAGTCGGTCGAGCGGCATCGACGCCGAGTCCCCGGCGACCTCGCGGGTGTGATTGCCTTCGGCCGCGAGCCGCGGGTCGAGATTCCGCCCGTTCCTGAACCTCCGCGATTGGTACGGATCGAAAACCGGATCGAGGGCGACGCGACCGACCTCGCCGCAGCGCTCAAATTGGCGCTGGCAACATTTCCCGAGGAAACGGCGCGGCGTATCGTTGTCCTCTCCGATGGCAACGAGAACCGCGGCCGTTCGCTCGAACAGGCCCTGGCAGCGGCCGGCCTCAAGGTCCAGATCGACGTGGTGCCGATTGACTATCGCTACGACGACGAGGTGCTGGTCGAAAAGATCGCCGTGCCGCCGGACGCCAAGCAGGGCGACACGGTGGAGGTCAGCGTGGTGCTTCGCGCGGCATCGCCGGCGAGCGGAACGTTGCAGATCTATCAGCGCGCCGGCAACTACTCCGCGCCGGTCTCGTCCGATCCGACCCCCGTGGAACTCGATCGGGGTATCAATGTGCGGACCCTCAAACAGCGCATCGATGAACCGAATTTTTATACGTTCACGGCGGAATTCGTGCCGGGACCCGGATCGGGTGACCGCCGGCGGGTGAACAACGCGGCGGACGGGTTCGTCTACGCGCGAGGCACCGCGCACGTTCTGCTCATCGAGGGAACCCGCGGCGAACACGACGAGCTGGCTCAGGCCCTGCGTTCGAAGCAAATGCAGGTCACGACGTTGGTCGCACCGACCATCACCTCGGCCGGCATTGAAGCGGGCGACAAACTGCCGACCGACCTGGCCGAGCTGCAAGTCTACGATGCCGTAATCCTGGCCAACGTCCCTCGCGACTCGTTCACTGACGCCCAGATCCAAATGCTCGAAACCAACTGCCACGACCTGGGCGCGGGCCTGATCATGCTGGGTGGGCCGAATAGCTTCGGCGCGGGCAAGTGGACCCGGACCGCCATGGAAAAGGCGATGCCCGTCGAGATGGAGATTAAGGATCAGAAGATTGTCGGCAAGAGCGCGCTGGTGATGGTGATGCACGCCAGCGAGATTCCCGAGGGAAACTACTGGCAAAAAGTCGTCTGTCAGGAGGCGCTCAAGACGCTCTCTCCCTACGACCAGGCGGGGGTTCTGCACTGGCTGGGCCAGGAATCGTGGCTGTTCACGCTGCAAAACATCGGCGATCGGCAAGGAGTGATGCTCCGCGCGATTGACCGGATGACACCAGGCGACATGCCCGACTCGGACCCGAGCTTGCAACTTGGGCTGGCGGCGCTGCGCCGGTCGGACGCGATGACCAAGCACTTCATCGTAATCAGCGACGGCGACCCGACCCCGCCGACTCCGCAGACGATCGCCGCGCTTCGGCAATACAAGGTGACCGCGACGACCGTGCTGGTCGCCGCACACGGCGGCGACATGATGGGCCCCTCCTGGATGCAGAACCTTGCCCAGCAAACCGGTGGACGGTTTTACAACGTCCAGAACCCCAAAGCCCTACCCAGGATCTATCAGAAGGAAGCTCGGTTGATCTCCCGGCCGTTGATCTTCGAGCGCGATACTCCGTGGAAACTGCAGGTGAACCCTTCCGACTCGGACAGCGAGGTCATCGCTGGGTTGACCGAGGAATCGCTGCCGGGCATCACGGGCCTGGTTCTGACGACGAGAAAGGAGAACCCGCTCGTCAAGACGCCGCTGCTCTCGCCGCTGCCCGCGTCGCAGGTCAACCCGGCTCTGGCGCACTGGACCTATGGCCTGGGCCGAGCGGTGGCGTTCACTTCGGACGCCGGACGCAAGTGGACCACGGCATGGCCGACCTGGGAGGGTTATACCCAGTTCTGGTGGCAGGTGGTGCGATGGGCGCTGCGGCCGGTCGACGATCGGAACCTGAACCTTTCGCTTCGACGCGAGGGAGATGTAATCAAGGTCGTGGTCGACGCACTCGACAAGAATGAGGAGTTCGTCAACTTCCTGCAGTTCCAGGGGGTCGCGGTCGGCCCCGAGCTGGACGCCGACGGCCAACCCAAGAAGCTGGGCATCCCGATGGTGCAGACCGCGCCAGGTCGATACGAGGGGTCGATCAATGGGACGACCGCTCGTGGCAACTACTTCATCTCGCTGGGCTATGTGGGCACGGACGGCAAGACGGGCATGATCAGCGGCGGTGTCTCTGTGCCGTATTCGGAGGAGTACCGAGAGCTGAAGTCAAACGCGGCCTCGCTCGAGGATCTGGCGCGGGCAACCGGTGGTCGCGTGCATCAATGGGCCATGCGACCCGAGGGCCGAGGTGTGGATATCTCACGCACCCTGGACCAGGTGGATGTCTTCCGACGCGACCCCGGTATGGCGCCTCCACGGGCGGCCAAGCCGTTGTGGCCCACCTTGCTGTTCTGGGCGAGCATGCTGTTTCTGGGCGATGTCGCGGTCCGGCGTCTGGCACCAGACGTGGACCGATGGCGGCGCGGCATTTCCGACGCCTGGCGACGATTACGAGGTGAAGAGCCGCCCGAGCGCGTCGAGTACATCGAGAAACTTCGCGGTAGCAAGGCGGCCGCGCGGCAGGAGATCGAGCGGGCCAAAGCGGCCGCTCGATTCGAGCCGCCTCGACCTGAAGGTGAATCAGCCGCACCGCCGGCCGCGCCCGTTTTGATCCCGACCAAACGCACCACGTCG
>JBGSYY010000413.1:0-1862 GCA_041750675.1 Isosphaeraceae bacterium
CGCGGCCTCGCGCGCGGCCAATCTCAGCTCATCACGGGTTTGGGGGTCAATCACATCGCTCAAGGTTTTCAGCCTCCCGGATTGGCATGATAACGCCTCGCGCCAACCGGAACACTCCGGGCTTTACCCAAACAGTTCCGAACGCACGCCGGGCAATTGACGAAAACGGCTCGATCCGACCGCCCCGCGCAACCGATACTCTCCCTGGAACCGGACTCATTCCATTCCTGGGATGGGTTCGTCTCGAAGTTTCGAGACGAGTCCGCCCAATGTCCTCCGCCTGCCCGATCCGTGGCCCTCTCCGCCGCGATCGCCTGCTCGCTCAAAACGAGGGCCGGCCCTCCAAAACACGCTCGGCCGATTTGCCCAGGCCCGGAGACTCGACCATGCTCGGTTTCGCCTGCCGAACTCTCACGCTCAAGCCGATCCAACGCTGGTCCGCCGAACGCATCCACGCCGTGCAGCAAAAGCGTCTGCGGTCGCTCGTCCAACATGCGATGGCCCACTCCCCGCATCATCAGGAACGCTTCCGCAACATCGACCCCGTGTATTTTCAACTCTCGGACCTTCCGCCGACCAGCAAGGCCGAGCTGATGGCCGATTTCGACCGAACCGTCACCGATCCCGCCATCCGCCGCGCTGACCTCGAACGCTTTGTCGACAATCCGGACAACGAGGGCCGCTGGTATCTTGACCGCTACGCCGTCAGCCACACCTCGGGCAGCCAGGGTCAGCCGCTCCTGATGGTCTCCGACCGCCGCCACCTCGAACTTCTCTTCTCGCTTCAGATGAGCCGCGGCTATACCGGGAAATTCAGCGTTCGAGCGGTCGCTCAGAAGTTCTTCAAGCCCGCTCGTTTGGCGGTCGTCACGCTCAAGCGGGGTTTCTATCCCTCGGCATCGGCATTCGAATACATGCCGCCGGTCGCCAGGCGATTCATGCAGGTCCTCCGCCTCTCTCAGACCGACACCGACGTCGTCGAGCAACTCAACCGCTTCCGCCCCACCGCCATCACCGCCTACGCCGCCGTGCTCGACATGCTGGCCCTTGAGATTGAGGCCGGTCGGCTCAACCTCAAGCCGGAGCTTATGCAGGTCGTCAACAACAGCGAGGTGCTCTCCGACGCTGCTCGCGAGCGAATGCACCACGCCTTTGGCCTCCACGTCCTCAACAATTACGCGACCGGCGAATGCCCGTTCCTGACCTACGGATGCGCCACCGACGACGGAGCCCACGTCAACGCCGATTGGGCCATCCTCGAAGTCGTCGACGACAACTACCGGCCCGTCCCTGCCGGCCAGCCCGGTAAGAAGGTGTTGATCACCAATCTGGCCAATCGCGTTCAGCCGATCATCCGCTATGAGATCGGCGATATCGTCACCATGGCCGAGACCTCCTGCGGCTGCGGCAGCCGCCTCCCGCGTGTCGCCAAAATCGAGGGGCGGGCCGCCGATACCTTCTGGATTCAAGACGGAAACACCCACCGCCAGGTCATCAACAGCGTCTTCAAGAACGCCTTCGACTACACCCGCGAGGTCCGAGAGTGGCAGGCGGTTCAGGTTGAGCGCAACAAGGTCGTCGTCAAGATCGAGTTGCTCCCCGGCGCGACTCTCGACGAGTCGCACGCCTGGTGGTCGCTGGAGCGACAGCTCACCATGTACGATTTCCTGGGAAAAATGGAGATCACGCTTCAAATCGTCCCCCGCCTTACGTCCGACCAGCCCTCGGGCAAGTTCCGGCGGATGATCTCACTCGTCGGGCCGCCCGCCGGCGTCGACCCGGCGACCCGGCCCGAGACAACCAGGCTCCGCGTCGACGCCGCTCATCCCTCGCGCGGGCCTTCCGCAACGACCGACCACGCC
>JBGSYY010000414.1:0-8893 GCA_041750675.1 Isosphaeraceae bacterium
GGTTGCGGGAGGAGGCGGCGGCGCAGTTTCGGCTGGGCTGGGTGACGAAGGCGACCGAGGCGCTGGGGGACCAGGGGACTCCGGAGGCGGTGCGGGCGTTGGGGTTCAGCCTCTGCGATTGGCTGGCGGCAACGTCTGGGCAGGCGTTCGGGCCGTTCGTGCGGGAGATGACCAGGCAGGGTGGACCGAAGCTGGATAATGTGATCCGAGGGAGCTTTGGTGCGCAAGTGACGCGTGATCAGTTCCTGGAGCAATGGGGCGGGTTCGTGGCTCAGAACTATGTGGGACGGAGGCGATGAGCGACGTGAGTGACAAGGACGAGGCGGCGATGGAGCCGAGGGCTGGGGATGCGTACTTCACGGCGCGGGGGTCGGGGTCGCGGCATCAGATCTTTGAAGGGGTCGAGATCAGGACGTCGGCGGGTGAGCGGATGACGCTCTCGGTGGTGACGTTCGAGGATGGGGCCGAGGTGCCCGATCATGCCCATCCGCATGAGCAGGTGGGGATGTTGATCTCGGGATGTCTTGAGTTCACGATCGGCGGCGAGACGCGGCGCGTCGGGCCGGGGGACCAGTGGCGGATACCTGGAGGCGTGCGGCACCGGTGCGTGGCGGTGGGCGGGCCGGTGGTGGCGCTCGATGTCTTTACGCCGGTTCGCGACGACTATCGCTGATATGAAGATAAATACGTAGATCAGCCTGCCCCGGGGACGACCTGGCGTTCCTGGAGCATGCGGTTGATCTGTTCGAGCTTGCGGTTGACCTGAAGGATGTTGGGGGCTTCGATCTGGTTGGCGTTGGTTCCTGCGACGCGGATCGTGAGGTCGCCGGAGCCGAGGCCGAGGAGCCAGTGGCGGAACGGGTCGTCGCGGTGTTTCTGGACTGCCATGCCGAAGGTGTCGTAGACGCGCTCGCCGGTGCCGATCGCCTCGCGGACGCGGAGCTGTCCGCGACTGAACACCAGGCGGTTGCGGCGGTCGTAGACCAGGAAGGTGAGGATCCAGATGAGGAAGAGGACGAGCGAGAGGGTGAAGTAGCCGAGGGCGTTGATGTGGATGTCGAGGACGCCGAGGGTTCTCAGAATGGGATCCCACCAGCCGAGGGCGGCGAACAGGCCGGTGAACAGGACGACGGAGAGGACGACGACAACGGCCCAGAGTCCTCTCATGTGAACATTTGTAATTATTATGACAAGGAAGAGCGTGACCAGGAAGATCATGCCGGGGGCGTTGCCGGGGGCGGCGAGGTGGCGGGGTTGGAGGATTTCCTCGCTGGCCTGGTCGGCGAGGGCCTTGCTGCCGGCTGGGATGATGAGGACGTCGCGGGGGCCGTCGACGCCTTCGACGGTGCGTTGCTGTTCGGCGACGGTGCCGGCGGGGACGATGGCCATGACGTGGCCGCTGAAGTAGCTGACGGCGGCGAGCAGGAAGCCGATGAGCCAGACGGGCCACCAGTAGAAGATGGGGGAGTGGCTGATCAGAACCACCTGGCTGGCGGGCTGAGGGGTAGGAGCGGTCGCGGGGTTGGCGGTTGCCATGTGGGAAGTGCTCTTGGTGAGTTGGCGTTGTGAATGATACGTGCGAAGGGGCTGGCCGAGGGATGGTTGGTTGGTCGGGGTGGGCGATGCCCACCCTACGGGGGGGTGGGCTAGAATTTTTGGATGTTAATTGGCTTGCCTTCGCGGGCGGATTGTTTTTCGGCGAGGACGAGGCGAATGGTGTCGCGGGCTTGCTCGGGGGTGATGACGGGGTCGATGGATTCACCGTTCAGGAGCTGGGCGAAGTGCTCGATCTCGCGGGAGTAGCCGTCGCCGGGGGGGAGGTCGGGGGTGAAGGGGTCGGCGTCGTGGGGGAGGACGCGGAAGGCGGGGCTGCGCGTGAGGTCATAAGTGATGGTGGCGCGTTCGAGGACGACGATGAAGCTCATTTCGAAGGCGAAGGTGGGGGCCATGCGCCAGGTGCTCTCGGCGACGATGGCGGGGCCGGAGGGGTAGTGGTACTGGGTGGCGATGTAGGAGAGGGCGGGGTCGCCGACGCTGGAGACGGACGTGGGCAAACCAAACAGGTAGTGAACATAATCGGTGTCGTGGATGTGGAGATCGAGGGGCTGGCCGCCGCTGCGGGATTCGTCGGCGAACCAGCTATCGGGGCCCCAGGAGGGCATGGCGGAGAAGCGGCGGAAGGTGGCGGCGACGACGTTGCCGTAGTGGCCGGACTGGATGAGGTCGCGGGTGACGCTGTATTCGGGCCAGAAGCGGATGCAGTGGCCGATCTGGAGGTGGCGGTGGGCGCGATGTGCGGCGGCGATCATGCGGTCGCAATCGTCGACATTGAGGGCCATCGGCTTTTCGCAGAGGACGTGGAGGCCGGCGTCGAGGGCCTTGATGGTGGTGTCGGCGTGGAGGAAGGTGGGCAGGGTGACGGAGAGGGCGTCGATCGAGTTGGAGGCGAGGAGGTCGTCGAGGGAGTGGAAGACCTTGAGGGAATCGAGGTCGATGTGGTCGGCTGCGCCGGAGAGGTTTCCGGCCTGGGGCTGGCCGGCGGCGGCGAGGACCTTGGGATTGGCCTCGCAGACGGCGGAGACCTGGACGTTGGGGAGTGCCGACCAGCAGCGGTAGTGCATGCGGCCCATGTAGCCGAGACCGAGGATGCCGACGCGGAGCATGGTTGCGCGAGCCTTTTTTGCCTGGGGTTAATGAAGTGAGAGCCCGGCGATGGCATCAATTTAACAGGGCGGCGGGTTGGTTGCCTGGGGGGAGTGGCGGCGCGCGTCGATCGGCCGCCGGCCGGTTGGGGCCGCGTTGGGGGGTGTGGGAGGCGGTCGGAATGTGGGTTGCGGTGCGGGTTAACGAGCGGTGGATCGTCGGTGGGCGTCGAGCTGGTTGAGGATGTCGTTGAGTTCGTCGAGGGCCTCGGCGGTGGTCATGTCGTCGGGGTTTTTGTGCGCGAACGTCGCGTTGGGAAGGATGGGTGGAGTTTGCGGGGGCGTTGGGGAGGGTGGAGTGTTCGGTGAGGGCGGAGTGCTGAGGGATGAGTGCTGAGTGGGTGTTGGGAGTGCGGCGGGTGGGCGTTGGGTTTCGGGGGGCCTGGCTTTTTGGTGGGTTTGCCAGGCGCGTTGGGCGGCCTTGAGCTGGCGGTCGGCGAGGGTCTCGTAGCGGAGCCAGAGGGAGTTGGGTTGGTCGGCCGGCTCTCTTGAGGCGGAGAGATGTTTGCGGGCCATGGCCTGGGCGATCTGGGCGGCGAGGTAGGATTCGTGGGTGTTCCTGGGTTTGTGGTTTTCTTCGATATAGCGATAGAGGAAGGAGCGGAAGGTGGGTGGGAGGTTGGCAGGGAGGGGGAGGAGAGTTGTCCATTCGGGGAGGGGGGAGTCGTGAGTGAGGAGTGGGGATGGCGAGGAGGGGTGAGTTGGCTCGCCCTCACCCGGCCTCTGGCCGACCTCTCCCGGGGGGAGAGTTGGGGAGGGTGGGGTGGCGCGAAGGCGTTCGGCGGTGCGGAGGATGGGGAGGTCGGGGCGGGCGGAGTTGAGTCGGCGGTGGAGGCGGTCGAGTTGTTTCTGGCGGTTGGATTTGGCGCGATTGGCGTTGGACATGGCGGGATGGGTCCTCGCGAGAGAGGGATAGGGGGTCTATCCTATATGCTCGGAGGATTGGCGGGAGTTATCGGGAAAAGTTCAACGGACAGGGCTGCCGGTTCGACCAACGCGAGTGCCGAAGCCATGGCCGGGACCATAGCAGTCGTGGTGCTTGACCGCTTGCGGCTCGGCCGCTCGGGTTGAAGACAATCGGTACCACCAGCGCTGGCGTAGCCTCGGGAATGAGGAGGAGAGCGTGATGCGCAGTGTGAGCCTGATTTTGGCCTTGGTGTGTGTGGGGATGGAGACGCAGGAGGAGGGCTCGCCCGCGACGACGAACGTGCGTGGGGCGGGGTATCCGCAGATTGGTAAGGATGGGCGTATCACTTTTTGGCTGAAAGCGCTGGAAGCGCAGCGGGTGGAATTGCAGCCTGGGGGGGATGACAACGGGCTGGGGCGGGGTCCGATCGCGATGAATCGCGGAGAGGATGGGACGTGGAGCGTGACGACACCGGCGGCGGTGCCGGGGTTTCATTATTACTGGTTTCTGGTTGATGGCGTGGCGGTGAATGACCCGGGGAGTGAGACGTTTTTCGGGTGGGGTCGGCAGACGAGCGGGATCGAAGTGCCGGACCCGGAGGGAACGTTTTATGAGATTCGCGACGTGCCGCATGGGGCGGTGAGGGCGCACTGGTACTGGTCGCCGGTCATGAACGAGTGGCGGCGAGCGTTCGTCTATACGCCGCCGGATTATGATGTGAGTATAGAGTCACGCTATCCCGTGCTTTACTTGCAGCATGGCGCGGGCGAGGACGAAAGGGGGTGGAGTAGTCAGGGGCGTGCGAATTTCATCATGGACAATTTGATCGCGGAGGGGGCGTGTCGGCCGATGATTGTGGTGATGGATCGGGGGTATGCGCAGCAGGGGCGAGAGGAGAATCGGTTTGGCGAGGTGTTGCTTGGGGAGTTAATTCCGTCGATCGATGGAGCGTTTCGGACCAGGGCGGATCGGGAGCATCGGGCGATGGCGGGGTTGTCGATGGGCGGGGCGCAGACGCTCCAGATCGCGCTGATGAATCGGGACGTGTTTTCGCATATTGGTGTGTTTAGCGCGCCGTTGCGCGGGTTCGACACCGAGGGGGCGTATGGCGGGGTGTTTCGGGACGCGGAGCGATTTAACGACCGGGTGGCTCTGCTGTGGCTCGGGGCCGGGACGGAGGAGCCGAGGATTCATGGGCCGCTGAAGGCGGCGCATGAGGCGTTGAAGGGGGCGGGGATTGAGAGTGTGTTCGTGGAGTCGGAGGGGACGTCGCACGAGTGGCAGACGTGGCGGCGGGCGCTGAGGGATTTTGTGCCTCGGCTGTTTCGGGAAGAATGAGGCGGCGGGATCAACGACGAAACGCTCGCCCCTGAGCATGTTGCTGGGCTGTTATCCTTCGCCCGGTGGGGCTGGGAATAAAGTGTGCTAGCGACGACGTACGGGATGTCTGCGAGAAGAGGTGCGTTGCCCGGGCTGACGCCCGATGACGCACCCTACCTCGGATGCGGGGGAGTTAGAGCGTGCGGTCGATGGCCTCGGCGATGCGGCGGCAGTGGGTCATCATGTCGGCGAAGGCGGCGGGGGTGAGGGTTTGGGCGCCGTCGGACATGGCGTGTTCGGGGTCGTGGTGGACCTCGACGATGAGGGCGTCGGCGCCGCAGGCGATGGAGGCGGCGCACATGGGGGGGACGAGCTTGGCCTTGCCGGTGCCGTGGCTGGGGTCGACGACGACGGGGAGGTGGGTTTTTTCGTGGAGGAAGGGGACGCTCGCCAGGGGCAGGGTGAAGCGGGTGTGGTCCTCGAAGGTGCGGATGCCGCGCTCGCAGAGCATGACGTGGGGGTTGTCGCGGTCGAGGATGTATTCGGCGGCGAGGAGGAACTCGTCCATGGTGGCGGACATGCCGCGTTTGAGGAGGACGGGTTTTTTGCTGTCGCCGACGGCCTGGAGGAGGTTGTAGTTTTGCATGTTGCGTGCGCCGATCTGGAGGACGTCGGCGTATTCGGCGACGATATCGACGTGTTCGGGGGCCATGACCTCGGTGACGATGGCGAGGCCGGTCTCGGCGCGGGCGGCGGCGAGCATTTTGAGGCCCTGTTCCTTGTGGCCCTGGAAGCTGTAGGGGCTGGTGCGGGGCTTGTAGGCACCGCCGCGGAGGGCGGTTGCGCCGAGGTCTTTCAGGGTGCGGGCGATGGCGATGATTTGTTCCTCGTTTTCGACGGAGCAGGGGCCGGCGATGACGCCGATTTTCTTGCCGCCGACTTCGAGGCCGCGGGTGCGGACGACGGTGCGCTCGGTGGTCAGCTCGGAGGAGGCCCGTTTGTAGGGGGCCATGATGGGGAGGACTTTTTCGACGCCAGGGGCGGGTTCGAGCAGTTCGACGAGGCCGACGCGTTCCTGGCCGAGGGCGGCGACGACGGTCTGGAACTTGCCGGTGATGACCTGGGGGGTCATCCCGAGTTCGCGGACGTGGTCGACGATGTGGTCGATCTGGGTGGGGGTGGCGTCGGATTTCATGACGATGATCACGAGGTTGGCTCCAAGAGGACGCGCGGGGCGGTCGTGGGTGGTTGGAGGGTGATGGGTTGAGGGACCCCCACCGTACCCGCCCCCACAAGGGGGGAAGGCGAAGCTGGGGAAGGGTAGTAAACGAGTAAAGGCCCCGAGGAGGCCGCCTTTTTGAGGGCGGGTCTCGGGGCCTTTTGGCTTGTATCGTGGGTTGCGAACAAGTCTGCCGGGGTTCTTTGACTTTACCCCGGCGCCCGGAGAGACGCCCAAACGCGCCCGCTGGTAAACACGCCGAACCACCAGGAGCGTCGATACGCGGTGGCGAGGGGTTCGGGGGTGTGGAGGCGGGTGGAGGTCATGGGGTACCGGGTGGAAACGAATACTGCATCTATGGGAGAGAGAGAGAAAGCCCGACCGGCCACCTGTGTCGAAGGGACCGGTCGGACTCTCAGTCGGAGATCCGACATCTACCAAGCGCGGCTGCCGAGGGGGCAACCCGTCGGCTGCCTTCAGGCAGGCCGCCTCTGGTTGTCACGACACACGCGATCACCTCCTTCGGATTGAGACACCCCGCAGCCGCCGGAGACCAGCCTCGAGCGCCCTGCGAGCCATTGTCCGTCGCACATACGTGAGGTGTGCGACCCGAGCGAGCAGCCGCTCCGGTTTTCGTAAGCCCCGGAACGACAAAATTACTATATCTCGGTTGGGGCGGGTTTCAACCACCCAGCGGCGAGAATGCGTTGGGGGTGTTCAGGCCCAGGGGTCGGGGGCGCGTAGGAGTGAGGAGCCGGAGTTGGTACCGGTGTCGGGTTCGGTGTGGGTTGGTTGTTGATGATGATGCTCGGCATCGAGGCGGAGGCGGACCTCCTCGCGATGAATGGCGATGTCGCGGGGGGCTTCGATGCCGACGCGGACCTTGTCGCCTTGGATGCGGACGAGGGTGATTGTGATCTCGTCGCCGATGCGGATTCGTTGACCCACCTTGCGCGTCAGTACCAGCATGCCGGACATCCTCTCGGCTCACCAGAAAAGTTGAGGTGCGAAGTTCCCGTGCTCCACCGGGCCGAGTCCGAGGTGAGTCGGACTCCGGGCAGACTATACAAACGAACAGATCGCGTTGCCAGATCGATCTGGCGAAGTTTGATGAGCGCGTTTGTGGGTGATTGCGGGATCGCATGGCTTACGCGGAGCCGGAGAGGGGCGTGACCTGGGGCGTGGCGAGGACGCGACAGGGGGGCGTGGGATGTTGCGTCAAGACGACGCGAGGGCTTGACGAACGAAGGCGAGGCCGTGGGCGATGTCGCGGATGCGGGCGGCCTGGTCGCCGACTTCGCGTTCGATGGAGAGGGGGCCGGCGAAGCCGACCTTCTGGAGAGTGGCGAGGAAGCGAGGGATATCGGCCTGGCCCTGGCCGAGGGGGACTTCGGTGCCCCATTCGCCCTTGGTGGTGGGGCGATTGGCGTCTTTGAGGTGGACGGAGCGGATATGGGGGGCGAGGATTTCGACGGCGCGGATGGGGTCGCCCATGTCGTAGAGGAGCATGTTGGCGGGGTCGAAGTTGACGCCGAGGTGGGGGCTTTTGAGTTCCTGGAGGGTGCGGAGGAGGAGGTCGGCGGTTTCCTGGCCGGTTTCGAAGGCGAGTGTGACGCCGGAGTCGGAGGCCATGCGTGCGGCGATGGCGAGGGTGTCGAGGAAGGGTTTGCGGTCGGGGTCGGCGGGGTCGGGGAGGAAGCCGGCGTGGAGGGTGAGGTCTTTCAGGCCGAGGGCGCGGGTGCGGTCCAAGGCCCAGGCGAGGCGTTCGAGGCGTTCGGGGCGGAGGTGTGCGGGGCCGAAGCCGCCGGTTTGCTGGATGATGGCGGGGGTGGTGTAGTCCTCGCCGGGGAAGCCGAGCATGGCGCCGGTCATGGTGAAGCCGGCGGCGCGGGCGGCGTCGGGCATGGAATCGCCTTCGGCCCAACTGGCGTGGTGGGGGTCGCCGCAGGCGATCTGGGTTTGGTCGACGTCCAGCTCGGCCATGAGGCGGGCCAGCTCGGGCACGCTGGTGACCTGGAGGCTCCAACTGCAGACGCCGAGGTTCGTGGTGGAGAGGGTGGGCATGGAGGGTGGCTCGCTCTAGGTCGGGAGAGAGGGATCGGGTCGATTCCTCGTGATTGGACCGGAGCGGCGGGGGGTGTGTCCAGGGGGCGTCGGGGGTTGGATTTGCGACCCCCGCTCCGGCCCTGCTCATGCGGGTTCCAAGATTCGTCCGCGGGATGAGGTGAGGAGGGAAGCCGTGCGCCCTGGATCCCCGCCTGCGCGGGGATGACTCGTTCGGGGGCCACCATGCGATCGGCCCGCGATCGTTACCTGGGATGCTTATCACAAGGGGGGAGGGAGTTCAGAGAGGCGGGTGGGTTACTCTCGTTCGATCCACCTCGCCCCGGGCCTTTCCTGTGAAGGCGATGGGGGCGAGTGGGTCATGAGCCGATGGCGGGGGAGCTGCCGTTGGGGGCGGGGAGGTCGGAGAAGGCTTCGAAGTCGACGGTGGTGAGGCCGTGGGGGATGGGGCGGGGATGGGTCTGGGGGTTGGGTGCCGTTTTAGCCTGGGGGAGAGGGTGTTTGGGGTCGGGGGTGGTATCGCGGTTGAGGCCGTCGTAGAGGCAGACGCGGTCGCGGCCCCGGTGTTTGGCCTGGTAGAGGGCCTTGTCGGCCATGGCGCGGTGGGTGGGGTTGGGGCGCGGGAGGTCGGGGTCGGCGTAGGCGACGCCGATGCTGGCGGTGACGGCCAGTTCGCGGCCC
>JBGSYY010000415.1:0-1782 GCA_041750675.1 Isosphaeraceae bacterium
CGGCGGCGACGCCCACATCGCCGTCAATCGACGCCTGCTCGCCGGCCCAGCCCGCAATGTGCCGATGCCGGTGATGCCAATGGCCGAAAGCCACACGACGATCACGGCCCCGGGCGGCCCGTCCGCACTGCTTCGACACCGCAAACCGAAGCGAACCTGATCCGCGTGCGACGGCCTCAAGTCCAGCACCCAGGCCCGTGCTACCTTCCTTCGTCGCCTCAGAACGGGGCAGGGGGGGTGGACCCGGGCCTTGGGGTCTCTCTCTCTGTCTCGATCATCACCTCGGAGCGACCGTCACCGTCCGCTCCTCGTCCAGCCCGCTCCGTAGCTTCAAGGTCACGGGCTTGTTCTCCAACGCGCTGACCGCGGCGCGGAACTCCGCCGGCGTGTTCACCTGGGTTCCCTCCACGCTCGCCACCACGTCGCCCCGCAAGACGCCCGCCGACTCGCCGTTGCTCCCCCCGAGAACCTCGACCACGCCGACACCTCCCCGCATCATCGAGTCGAGTGTCTCCTGCGTGCTCAGCGCATCCCCCAGCACGCTCGTGAAATCAATCCGAAGTCCACGCCACGGCTCCGGTCGATTGGTCGCGATCACTTCACCACTCACCGGATACTTCGACATGATCAGCGTCCGCTGGACGACTCGCCCTTCGTGCAACACCTTCAACTTCACCGGCTCGCCCACGGGCGCGCCGGCCAGCGCCAGCGGTAGCGCGCTCTCATCCTTCGCGAGGGTCACATCGCCCACCGCCAGAATCACATCCTCCGCCGCCAGCTCCGCCTTCCACGCCGGTGTGCCCCGCCGCACGTCCCGGATCATGTTCGGCTCACGCTCCAGGCCGATCCCGATGAAGCCATACTCCACCTCCTTCCCCTCAATCAATTGCCCGACTGCCTTCCGCCCTCGCTCATCCATCGGAATCGCATAGCCCGCCGCCGCGTCGAACCCGCTCGGACTGGCCTCCGCCGTCGTGATTCCCACCAGCTCCCCCTTCAGATTCACCACCGCTCCGCCACTCATTCCCAGGTTCAGCTTGCTATCAAGCTGCAACAGCGTCGGTTGAAACTGGAAAAACTGACGCACGTTGGGATTGTCGCCCTGCGGCGGCTCGATCCGCCGGGCCACATTCGCCAAGATCCCCAGGCTCGCCGTCGCCTGACCATCTCGCGCCGCGTTGAACGGATTCCCCAGGGCCAGCAAAAACGCACCCTGGCGCAACGCCTCGCCCCTGCCAATCGCCAGCGGCTTCAACGCCTCCGCAAGAGTCGACCCCGAACGCGGCACAATCACCGCCAGATCCGTTCGCGGATCCGCCGCGATAATCTCCGCGTCAAACTCCGCCTTCTCCGACCGTACCCGAATCCGCCGCGCACCCTTCACCAGATGAAACGCCGTCAGGATCTCACCCTTATCGCCGACCACCACCCCCGAACCCGTCTCTCCCGGTAGCGCGTAAAACTCGGGCGATCGCTCACTGGGAAACCCGGGCCGTATCGGCGCGGCTCCGCCGAACGTAATCCCCCCCCCTCGGTCGATATCCATCTCCCCGGGCATCGCCGCCAGCGGCAGCCCGCGCACCGCCATCGTCGCGCCATCTTCGCTGCGAATCCGAGTGATCGCAACGACCGACGGCCGCGCGCGATCAATCGCGCTCACCACCTCCGCTTCGAGCGTCTCCAGCACTCCACGCGGCTCATCGGCCGTCACGGAGCCCGGGCCCAGCAACAGGAAGCCCAACGCGAGCCAGCTCATCATGGTCAAACAATCCCTGATGCCCA
>JBGSYY010000416.1:0-7195 GCA_041750675.1 Isosphaeraceae bacterium
GCCCCGGCCGCCGGATGGGCTTTAAGGTACTCGGGCGACTGGCGAAGTGAGCGCAAGTGTGCGCCGGGTTCGTTTCGCGCCGGGGAGTGACGAGGCTTTCGTGATGGGGGTCGCGTGGGTTCGTTCGCGAAACTGGCGGCCTGGGTGCGGAAGACGGTCGGCAGCGGGGTTGAACGGGAGGGGTTACGTCGAGTTTGGGGGCGGTGCTGGGTTCGTTTGTGAAAGCACGTGGGGTGTGGACGGCTTCCCTGAGTGTCGCGATGGTCGGTCGTGGATGTGAACGAAACTGGCCGGTGGGGTCGTTCGTGAAATTGGGTGTCGGCGGTGTCGGAGCGGTGCGCTCCGACGTGGTCCCTGGGTTCGATTGTGAAATCAGCGTTTCGGAAATGTCGGGAGCGGATTGTCAGAGAGCGGCGGGGAGGGTTTGAGGCTCCGAGGGGATGATCGTGGGGAGGGGAACTGCTCATCAGAGATTTCGAGCAGGATGAGCTGGACGATTCGGGTGTTCGAGAACGAAGGCGCGGGTCCCATCAACACGTCAGTCCCGGCTTCGGGCGAAGCTCACGAGCGGCCGAGGGCGTTCGCCGTCCAGAATCGATTGAGGATGGAGAACGCCTCGAGGTAGTCATATGTGGAGAGTCCGGCCTCCTCGGCCATGCCGGGGAAGTCCTTCGCCCAAAGCGCCGGCGGTGGCGGGAGCGTGTCCGGGATCGGGTGCTTCCCTCGGGCCGAGAACGTGAGTTTCAAGGCCTGACGGATGCTGTCCGCGTCGAGCAAGCCCCGCTCGATCAACAGCACGAGGTCGACGAGGTCCTTGGTCCGCGTGTTGAGCCGCCCCTCCCACGGATACGTGTAGGCGTGGACCTTCTCAGCGAATTGCTGGGCCTTGGGGATGGCGAGCACGGTCGCGACCTCCAATCCCGCGAACTTGAGGAGGTCGTCCCCGACCAGTCGCTCAGGCTCGCCCGCGAGGGGATCGCCGATCCCAACGTCGATCTGAAACTTCGCGTAGATCTTGCCCAGGAAGACGGCCTCGCACGTGAACCTGCCGCCGCCCCCAGGGGCCTGCGTCAGCTCGGCCTTCCTCTCGCCGATGCGGAACGTGAGGAAGTCGCCGAGGTCGACGTCGGCCGCCGCCTGGAGCCGGTCGCGGAGGTCCGCCGAATGCCTCGTTGTCTCGAGCGGCACCGAGAGGTCGACGTCCTTCGTCGTCCGGGCGCGGGGCCGGAAGCGCAGGTCCATCGCGAAGCCGCCTTTGAGGAGCCACGGGACGTCGTCGCCGTGGAAGAGCCTGGCCAGTAGCCGTTCGATGACGAATTTCAACTGCAAGGTCTGGAAGGGGAGGGAAAGCTCGCTGGCCCTCGTCCGGAGTCGGTCCTCGAGCGAGGTCTTCCACGCGGCCGCCGAGGTGAACTTGTTCGCCATGACGATCCCTCGCCCCTATCGCCTGGACTTCTTGCCGCCCAGGACCACCGCGAGACGTTCGATCTTTCGGGCCGCCTCTTCGAGCGGCTTCTTGCGGACAAGCCCCCGGGCCAGGGCGTCCTTTACGGACTTGCCGAGCTGCTCGAGGCTCACGCCGCCCTTGGCCGCGTCGATGAGGGTTCTCGACGGCGTCGTCACGCGAAAGCCCAGGCGCTCCTCGACGTCGCCCGGCTCGAACACGGCCTTGTGAAGGACGACGCCCTTCGGCGGGGCCTTGCGGAACTTCGGCGGCACCGTCAGGTGGATCTCCCTCGGCAGAAGCTCACTCAGTTCGTGGAGGACCAGGGCCGACTCGTGCGAGACGACGGCCTGAGGCTCGTCCTTCTGGTTCCGGCTCCAGAACGAGAGCCTGATCAGCTCGTCGTGCTCGGCCGGGCGACTCGTCACGAGTCGGTAGAGGCCGTGTTCAACTCGCTCGAAGTTACCGCTCGAGACCTGGTACACGAGCTGGGGATACGTGTAACCCACGCTCTGGGCTTGCTTTGCGGTGAAGTAACCGCCCTGCATGTGCGCGAGGGCGGCGAGCTTCCGGGCTGTTTCGAGGGCCGGGCGGGGCATGCAAAATCCTTAATGATATATTAAGTATTTTGCACTCCGCGGTTGCGCAGGGCAAGTCCTCCCGGGATGTTGCCCCAGGCTATTATCTATCGCTCCGTTGGGTCTGAAGACGCCCGACGACGCACTCGACGCTGGGGATGCCGATCTCGGAGCCAACCGCGAAGACGCGGCAGGCCCCGCCACCCTGCTTGTCCTTCGTACGCGAAGGCCACTCACCCGGGCACCGTTCGAAGCCTCACTTTGCCCGGGCCACCCGCCTTAACCTATCACTTCGGTCCCTTTTCACGAACCATGATCCACTCGGTTTCTCCGCGTACCCGCAGAGGGCCATCCAGGCTTGTGGGCCGCGCGTTGAGCGAATAGCGCAAGTGGAGCGTATCACCTTTAAGCTCGTAGATTCCGAGGTCAGCCCGTCCAACGGGGGGTATGTGCATGTCGATCCGCTTCGGTGTGCTCGTGGCATCAAGGGTGATCGGGTGAGAGATCGTCGCGGGTTTTCCCTCTTTGTAGAATCGGGCGCCTTCTTTGTCGAACACCAACTTGAGTCCCATTTCCCTGGCTTTCTTCTCGTCGATCTCCTCGCCGCCGGCCAGTGCGCGAAGCGACGAATAGACGACTTGCCACTCGCCTTGCAACTGGTTGAGGTCGCGTTCATTCGCGGCCTTAGGGTCAATTCCAGGTTCCTGCGCATTGCAGGTCGAGACGACCCCAGCGTTGTTCGTCATGCCGAGCCAACAAACGATGACAAGAAACGTACCGAACTTGATCACTCGCGACATCGCTGCCACTCCGAAAAAGGTAACGGGTTCGAGGGCGACATATGGCATCCGGGCATCGAAGGAAAACGCGAACCGGACGAGGCCCGAGGATCACCCGCTCGGGCATCGAGGAAAGAAAGGCGACACGTCTCCACGTCACATAGCCTTCCGCCAGCGAGCGGCCCGCGTCATCACTCAAGACGAAGCTACGCTTTTTCAATCCGAGGCTCCGGTCCACCAAGTTCACGCGATAGGTCACGTCCCGGTAGTTCACGTCAGGCGCCCAGGCGACCCGTCCGGACTGTGTCGCAATCTGTGTTGCCGTGAATTCCGTAGGAATGACCAATCGAGTTGTCGGATCTCGCTCCCCCGATTTCCAAAGTTCACGGTGGACCATGTCGAATTGCCAATAGTCGCCTTCCGAGAGAGGCCCACTCACAGGCGCTTCCGGGTTCAGTGAATTCCGAGGAAGCGCTTCGAGCGGCGCCGCGGCGACCAGCTCGCCCAGATCGGTGCTGAACTTGAAGCTCAGCTTTTGAGGCTCATATTGCCGACGATTGCTGACCTTGACCCCTAGCGAAGCCTCGCGTCCCGGCTCCAGCCTCAACGGCAGGTCAGCCTGCTGCACCTCGCGACAGGAACACCCGCCGTCAACCTTGGAAATCGCGAGGCTGCGATTCCCCTCGTTCTTGATCATGAGCGTGAGCGAGAGGACGTCGGACTCGACCAACAGGCGCGGCTCGCGGAAGCGAGCGGTGAGTTTCAAGGCCGGCGGATCAGCACGGCAGCCAATACATGCGGCGCACCAGAGGGCAACCAGAAGCAACCGACGACGATGTCTCATGCGTACCAACAGGATCGCGCCGAAGATGACCAATCCGAGGATCGCCGCGTACGGCCACCAGGGCCGATCCTGACGCCGGTCGTACTCATGCAACTCCGCATGGTCGAGCGTCGGGAAGACCAGATTCAGAGGACGAGTCAGCTTGTCACCCGCGATCCGGCGTATGTCCGCCGCCGAGAGTTGACCGGAGTTCGCTTGTGGAAGCGTGAGAAATCCTCCCGGGGTGGTCAAGACCCCCAGGGCGGTCCCCATCCCGTCGAGCGTAGGCGGTTGATCGCGCCCCGAGAGGCGAGTGGTTCGAAAGTGCCCGACTCGCGTCTGAGCGTTTGACGCGACGAGCGGAGTGGAGAGGTCGACACGAGCGGGCTGCCGGTCGAAATCCTCGACCCGGAAAAACGCCTCAAACCACTCGGTCGGAACAAACCCGCCGGAACCGCACTCCTGAACCTCGACTAAACGATATTCCTTGACCCAGCCGGTTTTCCCGGCATTCACGGTGAAGACGACCCGCGCGAACCGTGGCAGATACCCGACCGACGGGTCATACGCCACGTCGATCCAACTCCGCTCGCCTTCCGATTTCCGTTCGGGGCGATAATGATCTATCACCACCGGCCGCCCATCGATGACCGTTTCCGTGCGTTCCTCGGGATCGAGCTGGTGACCTTGATCCAGAATCAGCGGGAAGCCGACGGGATCCCACCATTGAAACGGCCCCATGCCGGGCACCAGTGCCGTCGTCTGGGTGGTGGCGATCAC
Organism: Isosphaeraceae bacterium; assembly: GCA_041750675.1. Lineage (GTDB taxonomy): Bacteria > Planctomycetota > Planctomycetia > Isosphaerales > Isosphaeraceae > BPJS01. The sequence goes on from JBGSYY010000416.1 coordinate 4,405, forward strand.
ATCCACCATGGGAGAGCCTTCCTCGTGATAGACCTGATATTCCCCATCGAATAGCAGTTCGAAGAGCTTGCTCTTGGCTCCGGCCCGCTCCCCCGCGTTCCCCCCGGTATCGCCCCGCGATCGTCGTTCTCGCTTTGTGATTCGATAGCCCTCGACGCCGCCCGCGCAGTCCCAGCGGCCCTCGATGACCTCGCCTGGACCGCTTCCGACGTCGAATTGTGACCAATCCATTTCCTTCGGGAGACGATTCGAATCGACCAGGGACGCCTCATAAATGAATTCCGCAGTCGCGGCGAGCGACGCGCGGTTCGCCAGGAATGCGTCGAGCGGACCAGGCGGATTCTGCATACCGAGGATGAGCAGGGCCGTTATCATTGTTATGCACATACTCGCTCCTATAGGTCCGTAAAATCATGCTACCTCGGCAGTCCACAGGCTGTTCGGTTCGCGTCATTTGATGGGATGCTTAAGGACACGCCTGATTGGACGTGGCTCGGCATGCGTCCCAGGTGCTCTCCCCACAGTATCCCTGGCAAGAATTGCCCACATAATTGAAAACACGCCCGCACACCGCTGAATCTTGGGTGCACGTTCCCCCCGGGGAACCGTCCTCGCTACAATAGCTCCAGAATGTCGCGGTCACTTGGACTTTGTAAGTTTCGGCGATGTCATTCTCGTCGTCGGGGCACATGTGTACTTGCGTGTACGCGTAGCATCCGTTAGGAGGACTCTTCTGGCATGGGAGACCAGCCGGCCTGAGACATCGCCATGACGGATTATCCGGGCATGGATCCTGGCCCCAGAGGAGGCTCGGGACGGCGACGACGATCACGGTGGCGGTCAGCGTTGCCAGAAACCTAGTGATCCTTGGCGAAAACGGATTACTCCGAATCAGGCCCTTGATGTTGGATTGCTCCGATTGAAGAAGCTGTAAAGAACGAATCAAGGCACGCTGCCGCACTGACTACGCGGTTGGTTTGGTTCAATTCGAGATTATTTCGCCGCCGTCCGGAGTACCGAGAGAAATCCAAACGGTCCCGGCGATGGAGTCGTTGATCGGTGTGACACTACCGTCACCGCGAAGCACATGGACCAATCCGGGGTGGAACGAGCGGGGCGGGTGCAGGCCTAGGGAGCTTTCGATCCCGCCGCTGCATGTCGGCCGTGGGTCGTTGGGTGTGCCGTTGTGGTTGTAGGTGGTATGGTGAAGATCGTGGTAGAACCAGTATCTCCCGGACGTGTGCTCCCAAAATCGTGGCGGCGAATCGAGGCAGTGTCCAATAAATTCCTCGTCGGTGAGGTACGGCGTCCCCCTCTTGATCGGAACTTTGGCGTCACGTGCGCGGTCTGCTCGACCGACTTCGAAGGTGCCGGCGACCCGCTCGCTCATGAAGGCGGTGGACGCCAACCCGTCGCGCATCGTGGCCACGCGAGGCAAAATTCCGAACGCGAACGGACCTTCCCAAGGGCGGCCGACTCGGCCAATCAGACGCCCCTGGTTGAAACGGTAGTTGTTGCGTCGCCGGGCCTCGGCATCGCTCGGGCACAGGAAAACGGACACCGTCGTGTTGCGCGCCGTATGGTTCTCCATCGACGGGAACGTGGGCCGATCGTCTTGGACGAACGACATGTTGATGGAATTATAAAGTGGCACTAGATCCAGGTGCGGGAGGAGTTGCGAGTGGCCGGAGATCTTGTTCGACGACCAAGTTTTCCCCGTATAGGGCTGCCCAGGCGGAAACATCGCATGCACGGATTCGTACATGCTAAGGGCGATCCCCATTTGACGTAAATTGGAGAGGCACTGCGTACGTCGCGCCGCCTCCCTGGCGGCCTGGACGGCGGGGAGGAGCAGTGCGAGTAGCAAGCCGATGACGCCGATGGCGACCAGGAGTTCAATCAAGGTGAAACCGCGACGATCGAACCTGGGCGGTGCGATCCGATTAACACTGATTAGTGCCATGATGCCACTCTCCTGGTGTTCCGCAATCGACTCGGCCCAGCAACGATGCTCTCGTCCTACCAGGATCGCCGCTGAATTTGATCACCACTGGCAATTTTTCTCTCTCTCTCTCTCCTGTCAACAAAAAAACCGAAAGAATTCACAGATAATTGGGCTGCTAGCCAGGAGTATCAATCTCGGTCGTCGCCTGATATCAGACGAGTCCTCCCGCCCGCCGTTCTTGTCCGGTCGTCGCCCGGCGTGCTACGATCAGTCGATTTTTCCGGGGCCGCGGCGTCCTCTCCTTCGGATCGAGAGACTCTTACCAGAGAAGGGCGGGCGCGGCTCGTTCCGCGCTTGCGTCTCGCGCCCCACGCGCGATGATCCCTCTCCCCGCTCCCCTCGAGAATGAGAAGCCCCCGCCGTGCCCAAGCGTGACGATATCCACAAGATCCTGATCATCGGGGCCGGGCCGATTGTGATCGGCCAGGCGTGCGAGTTCGACTATTCGGGCAGCCAGGCGTGCAAGGCGCTCCGCGAGGAAGGGTACGAGGTCGTCCTGGTCAACTCGAACCCCGCGACCATCATGACCGACCCCGACATGGCCGACCGCACGTATATCGAGCCGGTCGTGCCCGAGGTCGTCGAACGCATCCTCGAACGCGAAAAGCCCGACGCGCTGCTGCCCACTCTGGGCGGGCAGACGGGGCTGAACGTCGCGCTTGCCCTTTATGACTCGGGCGCGCTGGAGCGCCACGGCTGCCGATTGATCGGCGCACAGGCGGAGGCGATTCGCAAGGCCGAGGACCGCGCGCTGTTCAAGGAGGCGATGCATTCGATCGGCCTGGA
>JBGSYY010000417.1:0-5792 GCA_041750675.1 Isosphaeraceae bacterium
TTTGGTCGAGCGACGGCACCGCCGCCTCCACCACTCAGGTCCGCGATATCAATCCGGGCACTGTCGGCTCTTATCCGCGCAGCATCGGTGCCGAAGGCGGCTCAATCGCCTTCATCGCCGGTTCCGACACCGGCGCGAGCCAGATCTGGACCTCCAATGGAACCGCGCAGGGAACTCAGCTCCGCACCAATCTCGGCTCGTTCACAGCCTCCTCATTACTGACCGGATCGAACATCGCGATTCCGCTCGGCACCTCGACCGTTTTCTTCGCCGACGACGGAGTCCACGGCCGCGAGCCTTGGATCACCGACGGCACCGCCGCCGGCACGCGCATGCTCGCCGACCTCAATCCCAGCGGCAGTACCGACGCGCTCTGGGCCACCAGTTTCGACGGCAACGCTTACATCTTCGCACTCCGGGGTCTCCAGGCCGACCTCTGGCAATTCACCAACGGCACCACACCCGCCGCGAATCTCGTCGGCTCGATCGACTTCTTGCGGGTCCGTAGCCAGCCGGTCGCCCTCAATGGAGCCATGTATTTCGCCATCGACAACGGCTCCAAGGTCCAGCTCGTTCGTACCAACGGCGAGGCCGGAGGCGGGCTTCAGGTCATCAAGGAATTCCAGCGCGACGGTACGGTCTACTCAATCGACCAGATCGCCGTATCGGGCGGAAAACTCTATTTCGTGGTCGACGACTCGGCCAACAATCGCCAAGTCTGGACCAGCGACGGCACCACGCTCGGCACCACGGCCGTTGCCAACGCCGGCTTCCCCCGCCAGGCGACCGGCACCGAGGTCGCCGCGATCGGCAATCTCCTCTACTTCCGGGCCGGAGACGGGTCGACGGGTTTCGAGCTTTATTCACTAAATACCAGCGATGGCACCGTCGGCCTGCACGCCAACGTCGCGCCAGGCGGGGCGAGTTCCAGCCCGGCGAATTTCCGCGTGGTCGGCTCCACGCTCTACTTCACCGCGACGAATAGCACGGTCGGCCAGGAACTCTGGCGTACCGGGGGAACCCGCGGCGTTTTTAACCACGTCGGCGATATCCGACCCGGCGGCGACGGCGTGCCCGGCACACTCAACGCCATCGCGATGGGTACCAAGCTCTACTTCATCGCCAACAATGGGACCAACGGCTCCGAACTGTGGATCGCCGATTCGCTCACCAACACCCTCTCCACAGTGGATATCAATCCAGGCGCGGGCAGCGGTCTCAACAGCACCAAGACACAGTTCGTCATCCTGGGCAACAACCTCTACTTCAACGCCGATGACGGCGTGAGCGGCAACGAACTTTGGACCGCGGACTCCGGCGGCACGCGCCTCTTTGAAAACATCGCGGCAGGCGCGGCCAGTTCCAATCCCCAGGTTCTCGGAACGACCCCTGCCGGACTGGTCCTCGCCGCCGACTCCGCCAGTCTCGGCCGCGAGCTTTACCTCATCCCCAACGCCGCCGGCAACAATCCTCCCGCCCTCGCCGTCATCTCCGATAAATCCGTTGTCAGCGGTGCCACGCTCACCGTGCCACTCAACGCCTCCGATCCCGACCCGGGCCAGACCGTCTCCCTCGCGGTCGTCGCCGGCCAGGACCTGGGTGCCTCGATTGTCGGATCAAACTTCGTCTGGACTCCGCCCGCCGCGCTCGGAACCGGCATCTTCGACTTCACCGTGCGGGCGACCGATTCCGCCAATCCGCCGCTCTCATTCGACCGCTCGTTCCGGGTGACTGTGACCGGCGTCAACAATCCCCCCGTGATCACCCAGGTCGGCAGCTTCCAGTGGAGAGCCGGTCAGGACGCCGTGATGGCCTTCGCCGGAATCACCTCCGACCCCGACCCCGGGCAAACCCTGACCTACAGCATCGTCAGCCCGCCCGTGCTGGGCGCTCAGCCCACGATCAACCCAGCCACTGGCCGGTTCAGCTGGGTCCCGAACGTTACCCAGCTCGCCACCATCACCATCCGCGCCACCGACAACGGTCAGCCCAGCTTGAGCGGCGAGATGACGTTCCAGATGCTCATCGTGGGCGACAACCGGCCGCCGGTCATCAGCCAGATCGGTAGCTTCAACTGGCAAGTCGGCGAGACCGCCCAACTGGCCTTCGGCAATATCACCACCGACCCCGATCCGGGCCAGACGATCACCTACAGCATCGTCAGCCCGCCCGTTGTGGGTGACCAACCCACAATCGACGCCGCTACGGGCCTGTTCCGCTGGACGCCTTCGGCCCCCCAGCAGGCCACCATCACCATCCGGGCGACCGACAACGGCAACCCCAACCTCAGCGGCGACATGACCTTCCAGATGGTCATGAGCGGCCAGGCCAGCCGATTGACGGGTGGTGTCCTGCTTCGATTCGGCAATAGCCTCCGTTCGATTCAGTTGCGATTCGACGGCCCGCTTAGCCCCAGTTCGGCGCAGTCGCTCTCCAGGTTCCGGCTGGTCACTCCCGGTCGTGATCGACGGATCAATACCGCCGATGACGTGGCCCAGGCCCTGCGGACCGCCGTCTACAACGCCAGCAACAACACGATCACTCTGACCCCGGCGCGGGCCTTCAACACCCGCACCACCTACATGCTCACCCTCACCGGCTTGCTCGACTCCGTGGGCCGGCCCGTCTCCGGTCGCCTGCTGATCCAGGCCGGCCGGGTCACCGTCATCTGAGAACACGGCCCTCGGGTTCCTCTCCCGTGGGCCTGCCCTGAAAAAATCGCTGTGCGGGGGACGGGAGCCTGTACCAGACTCCCGTCCCCCGCCTGCATTTGGTAGATTAATGGAACCAGCGCTCAGTTGCGATTCCCGCCTCCGCCCCTCTTCGCTCAATAATCCTCCCGTTGGAGTCGAACCCGTACCTTCATGGCGATCGACCCCCAGTTCATCCGCAACTTCTCAATCATCGCACACATCGATCACGGCAAGAGCACGCTGGCCGACCAGCTTCTGCTTCAGTCGCACGCTATTACCACGCGTGAGTTTCGCGACCAAATCCTCGACGATATGGATCTCGAACGTGAACGCGGCATCACCATCAAGGCCCGCGCCGTCGCCATCAACTACATCCTGGATGGCCAGACCTACGAGCTGAACCTGATCGACACGCCTGGGCACGTCGATTTTCACTACGAAGTCTCGCGCAGTCTCGCCGCCTGCGAGGGGGCCATCCTGCTCGTCGACGCCACTCAGGGCGTCCAGGCCCAGACCGTCGCCAACGCCTATCTGGCCATCGCCGGCGACCTGACGATTGTGCCCGCCCTGAACAAGATCGACATGCAGATGGCCCGGCCCGACGAGATCAAGGACGAGATCGAGCACACCATCGGCCTGGCGAAAGAGGAAGTTCTCGCCGTGAGCGGCAAGACCGGGCAGGGGGTGCCCGAACTGTTCCGCGCCATCATCGAGCGCGTGCCGCCGCCTGCCGGCAAGGTCCACGCCCCGCTCCGGGCCTTGATCTTCGACTCCAAGTTCGACGACTACCAGGGCGTGGTCGTGTATTGCCGGGTGGTCGATGGCACGATCCGCAAGGGCCAAAAAATCCGCCTCATGGCGGGCGAGACCGAGCACGAGGTCACCGGCCTGGGCCGGTTCCGCCCCCGCGAAACGCCGTGCGACGAGCTTTCGGTCGGCCAGGTCGGTTATGTGATCGCCAACATCAAGCGCCTGGCCGACGTCCGCATCGGCGATACCATCACCGATTCCGCCCGCTCCGCCGTCGAGGCCCTGCCCGGTTACCAGGAGCCTAGCCAGGTTGTCTTTTGCGGACTGTTTCCCGCCACTCACAACCAGTTCGACGACCTCCGCACCGCGCTTCAGAAGCTCTCGCTCAACGACGCCAGCTTCACCTTCGAGCCGGAAACCTCCGATGCTCTCGGCTTCGGCTTTCGCTGCGGCTTCCTGGGCATGCTGCACATGGAGATCATCCAGCAGCGGCTTGAGCGCGAGAGCAACCTGTTCCTGGTCCAGACAGCGCCCAACGTCACTTATGAGATCCTGACTCGCAAGGGTGAAACCCTCTATATCGCCAACCCCACGCGCATCCCCGACGCCGGCGACATCGAGGAGTTTCGCGAACCGATCGCCCGCGTCCAGTTCATCCTGCCCAGCACCGCTATCGGCGGCATCATGCAGCTCTGCGAGGACCGCCGGGGCGTCTATCTCAAGACCGAATACATCACCCCCACGCGCGTTATTCTCAGCTACGAACTACCGCTGGCCGAGATGATTTACGACCTCTACGACAAGCTCAAGAGCATGACCCGCGGCTATGGCACGATGGACTACGAGGTGATCGGCTACCGAGCCAACGACCTCGTCCGGCTCGACGTGCTGGTTGCCGGCGAAAAGGTCGACGCTCTGGCCATCGTCGTCCACCGCGACCAGGCGTATCGACGGGGCATGAAGCTCGTGAAAAAGCTCCGCGCCGAGATCGATCGCCATCAGTTCGAGATCGCCATTCAGGCCGCCATCGGGTCCAAGATCATCGCCCGCGAGTCGATCTCGGCCCTTCGCAAAAACGTCACCGCCAAGTGCTATGGCGGCGACATCAGCCGAAAACGCAAACTGCTCGAAAAACAGAAGGAAGGCAAGAAGCGTATGAAGCAGGTCGGCAACGTCGAAATCTCGCAAGACGCCTTCCTCGCCGTGCTCGACAGCGGCGACGACTGAGCGCGACCTGCATGCGAGAATGACGGCCCTTCTCGGGCTCGACCGCCTCACTCCTCTCATTCTCAACAAGACCGGACTGGCCCGGAGTCGCTCGCTCGTGCCCTGGCCCCCACCCAACCCCACACCGGCCATCATCGGGCGCGACCTGCCCCACGGCACATCCACCCCCCGGCTTGATCCCGACGACGCGCTTTGCCGCCGCCAGGCCAGCCTTTCGCGTCCGCTCGTCGAGTTCCTGGCCTTGGTGCTCGCCAGTGTGCTCATTGGCCGTGTCTTCGTCGCCGAAGCCTACATCGTTCCCACCGGCTCGATGGCCCCGACCCTGCTCGGCGCTCACCGAGACATTTTCTGCCCAAACTGCGGCCTCCGCTTCGCGCTGGGTCTGATCGACGAAACCGAGCCGGCCGGCCGACCCATCTGCCCCAACTGCGGTCACACCGATTTCGCCCAGGCTCGCGCCATCGACTCACCCGGCGATCGTCTCCTGGTCCAGAAACACACCTTCGCCTGGCGCAAACCGAAGCGCTGGGAGGTCGTCGTCTTCGCCGGCACCGATCCCAACGACCACGAGGCGTTCGTCAAACGGATCGTCGGCCTGCCCGGCGAGTCAATCCAGATCCGCGACGGCGACCTGCTCATCAACGGCGAGATCGCCCGCAAGTCGCTCGCCGAGGTCCGCGCCTTGAGGCTGCCGGTTTACGACCACGCCCGTCATCCCGTCGATTACGATCTGTACCCGCGCTGGCAACCGCTCCACGGCGAACCCTCCGACCCGCTGCCCACCGGCTGGACCAACGAAGGCGCGGTCTTCACCCGATCCCCCACCGCTTCCGACGCCCCCAATCACCTCGATTGGCTCGACTACCGCCACTGGGAGCCGGAATCGCTGCGCCCCGGCCCGGTTCGCGACTTCGTCGCTTACGACGGCGCGGGCAACAGCGGCGACCACGCCGTCCGCGACCTGATTCTCGAGTGCGAAGTCTCGCCCCGGTCCGATTGTCCAGTGTTTGAGCTCGCCCTCCACTCAGGCCGCGACCGACTCCGCGCCACCCTGCCCGTCGACGGCCACGGAGAGGCGTCGATCACCCTCGATGGCCAGCCGCTGCCCGCCACGCCACTCGG
>JBGSYY010000418.1:0-6442 GCA_041750675.1 Isosphaeraceae bacterium
GAGCATTCCGCCATTTTTCAGGCGATGCAGTCGGGCCACGCCCGCGAGGTCCGCCGTGTCGTCCTCACCAGCTCCGGGGGCCCATTCCGGGGCCGTTCGCTCCGCCAGCTCACCGACGTCACCCCGGAACAAGCCCTGCGCCACCCCACCTGGTCGATGGGCCCGAAAATCTCCATCGACTCCGCCACCCTGATGAACAAGGCCCTCGAAGTTATCGAGGCCCATTGGCTCTTCGGTCTGCCCGCCGACAAGATCGAGGTCGTCGTCCATCCCGAGAGCGTCGTCCACTCGTTCGTCGAGTTCGTCGACGGCAGCGTCATGGCCCAGCTCTCGCCGCCCGATATGCGGCTGCCGATCCAGTATGCCTTGACCTATCCCGACCGTGTTTGCGGCCCGGCGCGCCAGCTCGACTGGTCCCAGGTGCTCGACCTCCACTTCGAACCCCCCGATCGCGACGCCTTCCCCGCGCTCGAACTGGGCTTCGAGGTCATCCGACGGGGCGGAACCGCCGGCGCGGCATTGAACGCCGCCAATGAAGTGGCCGTCGCACGTTTTCTCGATGGCTCGCTACAATTCCTCGACATCGCGCGGGCCTGCCGCGCCGTGCTCGATCACCATCCATACGAATCCCAGCCCACGCTGCCGACGCTCTGGAACGTCGACGCCTGGGCACGCCAGGAGGTGGCCCGTTGGCGCTCTTGAATAATGCGATGGCCATCATGATGGTCGTCCTCGGTCTCGGCTTCGTCATTTTCATCCACGAACTGGGTCACTTCCTGCTCGCCAAGTGGAACGGCGTCAAGGTCGAGAAATTCGCCATCGGCTTTGATGTCTTCAACCTCCGCCTCTGGTCCAAGACCATCGGCGAGACAACCTACGTCCTCGGTGCCCTCCCCCTCGGCGGCTACGTCAAAATGCTCGGCGAGGAACCCTCCGAGGTCGGCGAAACCGCCGGCGACCCGCGTGCCTATCACAACCGGCCCGTCGGAGCGCGCATGGCCATTATCTCGGCCGGCGTCGTGATGAATCTGCTCTTCGGCCTGGCCTGCTTCACCTACGTCTACCTCCGCGGCAAGCCCGAGATGCCCCCAGTCGTCGGCGCAGTCATCGCCGGCATGCCCGCCTACGACGCTGGCCTTCAGCCGGGCGACCGCGTGGTTCGTGTCGATGGTCGACCAATCCAGACCTATTCCGAGCTGCAGCAGGCGATGATTTTCAGCGGCAAGGATCAGCAGCTCCGCGTCGAGCTGGAACGACCCGGTCAGGCCCAGCCGATCGCCGTCACGCTCAGCCCACGGCTCCGACCCGGTGCGCTTGGTCCCACCATCGGCATCGGTCCTTCCTTCGGTCTCGAAATCGCCCCCAAGTCCTCCTTCCTGGAGCCTGCCGGATTCACCGGCGACTCCGCCGCGCTGGAAAAATCAATCGGCGAAGGCGGAAGAGTCACTGCGGCCGGCGTCGAAGGACAGCCGCTCCAACCCATCGAGACCAAGCCCCAGCTCGATCAGTTGCTCGCGGTCCACGCCGATCGGCCCATCACCCTCGATGTGCGCGATTCCGGCACTCCCGCCGCCAAGGCCGCCACGGCAAAAGCCCGCCAGATCACGCTTCCGGCCATTCCCATGGTCGATCTCGGCGCCGTGATGACCACCGGCCCCATCATCGGCATCCGTCCCGGATCGGTCGCCGCCGAGGCGGGTCTGAAAGTCGGCGACCGCATCACCGCCGTTGATGGTGCCACCGACGTCGACCCCCTCCGCCTGCCCGACCTCGCCTTCCGCAAGGGAGACGCCGGCGAAGCGATCGCCTTGACCATCGAACGCCCCGGCCCGGCCGACTCCGCCCCCCCGGAACTTCTCCAGATCACGCTTCAGCCCGACGCCGAGCCCAGCGGCACCCAGTCCACCTATCCCGACGAGGCCCTGGAACTCCCGGCGCTCGGCCTGGCCCTCACCGTCGAGCCCAAAATCTCCGCCGTTCGTCCCGACTCACCCGCGGCCCGCGCCGGTCTCAAACCCGGTGATGTCGTTCGCTTCGTCGAGCTGACCGAGCCCGCCGCTCCCGCTGCCGATGCCGACGACAAGGCAGCCACCCCCTCCATCCTACGCCTGGTTCTCGACGGCAAACGCACCAACCGACAGGACGAACTGGCCACCTGGCCCGGCGCGTTCGAGTTGATTCAGAGCCTGCCGCTCCACGAAATCACGCTCACCCTCGTCGACGGCCCACAACCCGTCCGACTCACTCCAGAGCCCGTCGAAGGCTGGTTCAACGCCCGCCGCGGCCTCCGTTTCCTGATCCAGATGCAGCCGTTGCCACCGCAAAACCTCGGCTCCGCCCTGGGCCGCGCCTGGAAGGACACGGTCGATAACGTCATGTCGGTTTATTACATGCTTCGCGGCCTGATCCAGCAGACCTTGCCCGGCGAATCCGTTGGCGGCCCGATCAAGATCGCCGACTGGGCCTATTCCACCGCTCGCCTCGGGCTTGATGCGTTCATTCCGTTCCTGGGAATGCTCAGCATCAATCTCGCCGTTGTCAATTTTCTGCCCATACCACCGCTCGACGGCGGCCAGCTCCTCTTTCTCATCTGCGAGAAGATCCGCGGCCGGCCCATCCCCGAACGGCTCGCCGGACCCGTCATGATCGCCGGCCTTCTCTTCATCCTGATGCTTTTCGTCGTCGTCAACCTCAACGATGTGATGAGCTACTTCGGCCCCGGTCGTTAACGTCTCCCCGGCCCCCCGGCGTCTCAATCCCACCTCAACCGCGGCTTCCCATCGGCTCACCGCTTGCATTTCCGGGTTTGGCGTGGAACGATTGAGCTTTACTCTCAAGCCGCGAAAAGTTCTCCGGCCATTTCCCAGAAGGCCAATCGCTTCGCGGCTCGCATCTCTCGACTTCGCATCGTTTCCGTTCAGACGCGCCGATACCACAACGTGATTGACCTCTGACGCCCCAACCGGACCCGGCCGAAAGCCGATGGCTCGACCCCTCAAGGGTCGACCCGCGACGTGAACCGGGCCACGTGGGCGCCTCTCCGCGGAGTCGGAGGAGGTGTTTCTTCCATGTCGACCGAGATCGACCTCCAGACCCTGGGCCTTTCCTACGGCGGTCCGACCGCCCTCGCTGAATCGGCACTCGGCCGAGACCAAAGCGATCCCCCCCCCCAGGATCGTGTGAAACGCACCGCCGACGATCGCCCAAGCCCCAGTCAAGACAGCCTCCCCGCCCTCGCCGACCCCACCGCCGACCACCGGGAACGGGCCTTGGCCCTCCGCCGCGCCGATATCGACGAGAAGCAACGCCGGCTGATCGCACTCATGGATGAACTGGGCTACGACGCGGTGATCCTCACCCGCGCCGACGCCCTTGCCTGGTTCACCTCCGGCGGCGAACTGGGCCAGGAAATGACCAGCGAGCTAGGCGCGGTCCAGATCTACGTCAACCACACCAGCCGCGCGGTGATCTGCGATAACGCCCAAAGCCCTCGCGTTTTCGAGGAAGAACTGGCCGGCCTGGGCTTCCAGCTCAAGGAACATCCCTGGCATGCCAGCCCCCTTGCCCTGCTCAACGACCTGACCCGCAACCGCAAAGCCGCAAGCGACGGCGGTATCCCCGCCCTCAACCTTCCCGACGTACGGGAACGGCTCGCCACACTTCGATTCCCGCTGACTCCCCTTGAACGTCAACGCCTCCGCGAACTGGGCCGCACCCTCACCCTCGCCCTGGAAGCCACCTGCCGAAACTTCGAGCCAGGCGAAACCGAAGCGGACCTGGCCGGCCACCTCGCCCACCGCTTGATGCGCGAGGGAGTGTTGCCGATCGACCTCCGCATCGCCGGTGACGATCGCCTCGCCCGCTTCCGCCGACCCACCTTCAAGTCCGCCGAAATCCAGCGTCGCGCCACGCTTTCGGCCGTCGTTCGCCGCCACGGCCTCTGCGCCTCGGCCACCCGAACAGTCGCCTTCAAACCCGTTGAGCCGGCCTACCGCGAAGCCCATACCCTGGCCGCAATGGTCGACGCCACATGCATTTATTTCTCACGCCCCGGCGAGACCATCGGCGGCGTCTTCCGCCGCGCCCGGCGAATCTACGAGAAGTTCGACCATCCCGACGAGTGGACCCTCAGTCCCCAGGGCAGCCTGATCGCCTACTCTCCCCGTGAAGCCCCCCTCCTGCCCGAATCCCCCCGCATGTTGTCTCACGGCATGCCCATCTGCTGGTCCCCCAACGTCGCGGCCGCCCGCTCCGAAGACACCGTCGTCGTCGACCAACGTGGTTATGAAGTCGTCACCGAGGCCCAAAACTGGCCCAAGCTGGAAATTACCGTCAAGGGCTATACCATTCACCGTCCGGGCATCCTCGAACGCTAGCAGACCGCTTTTCCCTCGATTTACGTTCGTGCCTCCAGGTCGGCTCAATCACGCGAAATCGAACAAACTGGTTTGCCTGGGCGAATAAATAGAATCATCGGCTCCTTGCTCGATGCCGGTCAAACTCACGTCCTTTTTGATTCCAATGAAGCGGGATGGAAATGTTCTCCTCGAAGCGGCTGGGCCGGGTCGGCGGCATCGACCTGTTCATTCACCCGACCTTCTTCCTCCTGATCGGCTTCGTCCTGCTTTTCCAGGGCGGCCTGCCCAGCGCGTTGATCCTCGTCGCCGCCTTCGGCTGCGTCCTGCTCCATGAGCTGGGCCACGCCTACGCCGCCCGGATCTACGGCATCCCCACGCGCGACATCACGCTCTACCCAATCGGCGGGGTCGCCCGTCTGGAACGCATGCCCAAAGGCTCAGGCCCCGAGCTGGTCATCGCCCTTGCCGGCCCCTTGGTCAATTTCGTGCTGGCGGGCGTGTTCACGCTGCTGCCACGCCTGTTCCCCATTCTAAACGTTCCGTTCCTCCAGCTCATGGTCTGGATCAACCTCGTCCTCGGTGGCTTCAACCTGATCCCCGCTTTCCCAATGGACGGCGGCCGCATCCTGCGCGCGCTGCTCGCCGCACCTCTCGGACGCCTCCGCGCCACCGAGATCGCCGCCTCCGTCGGCCAAACGCTGGCCCTCGCGTTGCCGCTCGTTTTGCTCTTCACCGGCAATCTCTCTTTCTGGAACCTGTTTGTCGCCGGATTTGTCTACATGGCCGCCGGCGTCGAACGCGCAGCCGTGCGCCTCGAGGCAGCCGGGTTCCCACCCCACTCAAAACGCGATGCAACCGGCCCCGGGTTCGGGCAATCTTCGGCCCCCCCCGACGGTTACAAGTGGGTTCGCCGTGGACCCGGCCTCTGGCAGCTTGAGCCCGTGCTCGCGACCGCTGATCGTTAACTCTCGAACTTCGATTTTGCTCATGCCGCTCCCGCTTCTCGAACTAGGTGTCAGCGACGCCTACCGCATACTCACCGAGCGGCTCGGCGTCACCGACCTCCCACCACTCGACGCCATCGAAAACGAGGACTGGGGCCGCGACTTCCTTCTCAATCGCCTCGCCGACCACGACGACGCCACCCTCAAACGCCTGGGCCTCACCCGGGGCGGACTGGGCGACCGTGTCGATCCGCCGCCACTCGACGACTGACCTGAGAGCAAACCGCTCCCCCTCGACCGTCATCAAAACTCGCGAAATCGCCGCGCCTCGTGGCTGCTTCGCAGGTTTACGAAGTCTACTCGCGGCAAAGGCGCGGCGACCACCGGAAAATGGGTGTCCACTAACCCGACCCGCGCCGCGTCCTCGCGCGTGAATCCGGCCGGAAGACTCACACTCTTGACCAGCCAGAGCCCTGATGCCCCCGCCAGCACCGCCACCCGCGCCGCGATCGAATCACTCGTCGCCTCCCAGGTGTGCGGCAATGCGTCCGCGATGACCCGATCCCCGCGATCCAGCAGACGCCGAGGCGCGAGGACCGGAACCTCACCCGCCGCCCAGCAACCGTCAGCCCCCTTCAGGCTCTGCACCAGCCGCAGCCCAAGCGAACGCCCCAGGCGGACCATCACCCGCGCGGTCAGCTCCATCGCCTGCAAGGCCAACGCATGCGACGACTCCTCGCCGATCCCATGAATCCGGTCCAACCGACGCAATTCCTCGACAATCGCGCCTCCACCCACGATCAGAAGCGGTACCGCGCCTCCCAGCTCGGGGCCTGCCAGCAATCCCGCCAGCCGCCCCGGCAGTTCCGACCACTCCAGCAAGCTGCCGCCAACCTTCACGACCACGATTCGTCGACTCATCCCAACCCTTCCTCGCTCGCCAGGATTCCTAACGCATGCGCACACGCCGCCACCGACGCCGGCGGCCCCCACGCTTCCCGCAAGCTGACGACCGAACCACCCTGCGACATCAACGACTCCGCGATCCGTCGCGCCAGGAATTCACCCGACCCGGAGACCACCACCGAGTCTACCTCACCCAGCCTCTCCACCGCTCCACGCACGCGTCCCACCAGCGCC
>JBGSYY010000419.1:0-3155 GCA_041750675.1 Isosphaeraceae bacterium
GGGGGTCTTGCTGGGCCAGCTCGGCGGCGTGGGCGGTGGAGACGACCTCGATCAACTGGGCCTGAGGCAGGTTTTTGGAGAGCCAGTGGCGGCACTGGGAGAGGGCCTGGGCCTTGGAATAGACGCGCCGCATGCCGCCCCATTCGCCCTTGCCGATGAGGCAGTGGCGGACGCGGAGGCGGACCTCGGCGCGGATTTTGAGGCCGGTGAGGCGGGCGAACATTTCGAGGGTGTCGGCGATGCGGCCATCGGTGGAATTTTCGAGGGGGACGACGCCGAACTGGACGTGGCGGCGGTTGAGTTCCTCGAAGACGGCGGGGATGGAGCCGACGGGGACGTGCTCGACGGAGTGGCCGAACTTGGCGACGGAGGCGAGGTAGCTGTAGCTATATTTGGGGCCGAGGCAGGCGACGCGGAGGGTGCGCTGGAGGGCGCGGGAGCCGCTCATCAATTCGCGGAAAATGAGGCGGAGGGTTTCGGCGGGGAGGGGGCCTTTGTGGTGTCCGATGACGCGGGCGAGAACTTCTTCCTCGCGAGCGGGGGACCAGACCTGGGCACCGGTGTTGTCCTTGACCTGGCCGATGCGGGTGGCGATCTCGGCGCGTTGGTTGAGGAGCTTGACGAGTTGTTGGTCGAGGGTATCGATCTGGGCGCGGAGGGCTGGGAGGGAGTCGGCGGGTTTTGCGGGGGTCGATTCAGACCTGGTCGATTTGCGTGCCATGGGGATCGTGCGCTTTGGCCCCTCGTCCCGGAATCGTTTGACCAATGGTTCACATTTTCAGAAAGACGTTGGGACATACAGCTAAACGGCGGGCGCGGGGGTGTCAAGAGAGCGGTCGGAGCGGCACACTGGCTTTGGGCGCGAGGGGGGTGATCTGGGTCTGCCAATATGGCAACATGAGGAGATCCCGGATCGGGACGCCTGGATGCCAAAATGACAGGATGGCAATGAGCGTTTTCGTCGGCGTCGTGGTCTGTTGTCCTAAGCGATTTACTGGTAGTTAATTGCGGCGATGGATCGGTGTTGGCACGGACCTTGCATCAATTTTCTTGACGATACGTTCTCGATTGTTGCCAGGATGAGTTGGTTGGAGGTGATGGGCTGGCGAGTGGTCGAGGATTGAGAAACAACGAGTTCGAATGGTTGACGCCCGCGAGGGTGTCTTGAAAGGAGAGCGGACCGTGGCTGAAGGTGAAAAGATTATTGGCATCGACCTGGGCACGACCAACAGTGTGGTGTCGGTCCGGGAAGGTGGGGAGACGGTGGTGATTGCCAACCAGGAGGGGAGTCGCTTGACGCCCACGGTGGTGGCGTTCACGGCGAAGGGCGAGACGCTGGTAGGCGAGCCGGCGCGGCGTCAGGTGGTGACGAATCCCACGAACACGATTTATTCGATCAAGCGGTTCATGGGACGTCGGCATGACGAGGTGAAGTCGGAGGAGAAGCTGGTTCCGTACCAGATTGAGGGAGGGGCGTCGGACTATGTCCGGGTGAAAGCGGGGGACAAGAATTACACGCCGCCGGAGATCTCGGCGTTGATTTTGCGGAAGCTGAAAGAGGCCGCGGAGAGCTACCTCGGTCACAAGGTGCGCAAGGCCGTGATCACGGTGCCGGCGTATTTCAATGATGCGCAGCGGCAGGCGACGAAGGACGCGGGTCAGATTGCGGGGCTGGAGGTGGCGCGGATCATCAACGAGCCGACGGCCGCGGCCCTGGCGTATGGTCTGGACAAGAAGAAGAACGAGAAGATCGCGGTGTTCGACCTGGGGGGCGGCACGTTTGACATCTCGATCCTGGATGTGGGCGATGGGGTTTTTGAGGTGCTTTCGACCAACGGCGATACCCACCTGGGGGGCGACGACTGGGACGAGACGCTGATCAACCATATTGCGGACGATTTCAAGAAGGAGCATGGGGTCGATCTGCGCAAGGACCCGATGGCCTTGCAGCGGCTCAAGGAGGCGGCGGAGAAGGCGAAGAAGGACCTGTCGTTCCAAACGCAGACGGACATCAACCTGCCGTTTGTGACGATGGACGCCAGCGGCACGCCCAAGCACCTGACGATGACCATCACGCGGGCGCAGTTCGAGAAGATGACGGACACGCTTTTCGAGCGGAGCAAGGCCCCTGTGCTGCGTGCGCTTGAGGACGCGAAGCTGAAGCCCGCCGACATTGACGAGGTGGTGCTGGTGGGTGGCTCGACGCGGATGCCGCGGATTCAGCAGATTGTGAAGGAGGTGTTCGGCAAGGAGCCGCACAAGGGTGTGAATCCGGACGAGGTGGTGGCGGTTGGGGCGGCGATTCAAGGCGCGGTGCTGACCGGTGAGCAGAAGGATGTGCTGCTCCTGGATGTGACGCCGCTTTCGCTGGGCCTGGAGACGAAGGGCGGGGTGATGACGGTTCTGGTGCCCCGGAACACGACGATTCCGACCGAGAAGAAGGAGAGCTTCACCACGGCTGACGACAATCAGACGGCGGTGACGATCAAGGTTTATCAGGGTGAGCGGCCGATGGCGGGCGACAACCGCTTGCTGGGCGAGTTCAACCTGGAGGGGATTCCGCCGGCGCGGATGGGCGTGCCTCAGATTGAGGTGACGTTTAACCTGGATGCGAACGGGATCTTGAATGTCTCGGCCCGCGACAAGGGGACGAGCAAAGAGCAGAAGATCACGATCCAGTCGTCGGGCGGACTGAATAAGGACGAGATTGAGCGGATGCGCCGGGACGCCGACGAGCATGCCTCGGAGGACAAGCGGAAGCGCGAGCTGGCCGAGGCGAGGAATGCGGCCGAGCAGCGCGTTTATCAGCTCACGAAGCTGATGGAGGAGCACAAGGACAAGCTGAGCGAGGCCGACCGAGGCGCGGTGGAGGCCGCCATCGCCAAGGTGAACGAGGTTCGAAACGGCGAGGATCCGGCGGCGATCAATCAGGCGGTCGAGCAGTTGCAGAATGCCAGCCAGGCGATGGCCGAGCATTTGTACGCTGCCTCGGCCCAGCCCACGGGCGGCCCGGAAGGTGGTGGTGGGCCGACGTCGACGGGCGACGGCTCGGAGTCGGGCGGCAAGGCCGACGACGTGATCGACGTCGAGTTCGAGGAGAAGAAGTAACCGCAAAGCATCCGGTCGTGATACGATGCTCTGTATGAGTCGATCGC
>JBGSYY010000420.1:0-10309 GCA_041750675.1 Isosphaeraceae bacterium
ATGCGCCCGCGCCCAGGGCGGCATAGGGATAGCGGTCGTCGGCCAGGTTGAAGTTGAAGGCGGCGTTCCAGAACCGTGCGGTCATCGGATACGAGAGAAACCGCTCGCGATCGCCGTTGAGGACGTTGAGCTTGCCGAAGAAGATGGCCGAGCGATCGGTGAGGGCCTGGGTGAACGAGAGAGCGGTGATGGTGGTGATCGGGTCGTCGGGCACGGGGAAGTACATCGCGAGATTCGTGGGCGAATACGTTGCGGCGAAACTGTCGACCGCGTTGCCGAGACGTGACTCGGCGAAAACGTCGAGTGTGCCGCCCGGCCAAAGGCCAAGTGGGGCGGTGTCGACACTTGCAAGCATGTCGAACTTGCCTCCCCATCGCGCTGCCTGGCGGAAACCGCCCACGGCCACACCCTGCTCAAACTGAGTGAACGAGGTATAGAAGGTGAAGGCCTGATCGGGAGACGGATTGTGCAGGCCGAGACGATCGTCGAAGAGGAAGCGGCTGGAGCTCAGGACATTGTCGGCGTTGCGATCGGGCACGCGCGACGGTGTGCCCGGCGGCGCGGGGGTTTCCTGACGAGGGTCGAACCTGTCTAGCCGCGATGTGGAGACTGAGTCGACCGGAACGGGCGGTGACGGTTCAGGCTGCTGTGCGGACCCCGTCGGCTCGAAGAGTGTGAAGACGACCGACGCGAAGAGCAGCAGCAGAGCCTCGCGAATTTTCGATCGTCGCGGCCGCGAAGTCATTCGAATCCCGCGGCTTTGGAATAGCTCTCACCAGGCGCGCGGACTGAACCCGTGTGGTCCAGCTCCAGAGAGAGCCACTTCTTTATAATCGGCTGTCTCGCGCGTCCAGCTTGAACGATTTTGGCGACCTGGCGGATTGCACAGGCGGGACGGCGACAGCTCGACCGCGTGTCCCCTGAGATTCGCCTGGGGCGAGCACTTGATGTCGACAACGTGTTTCGTCGCCCTGTGCATCAAGTCGCGTCAGGCCGGGAGGCTTTTGTAATGGCATATATGATATATTTATTGTGCTTATACGTTCATATGTGGGCACTATATTTATTAGACTAGGTTGCGGCATCCGGCCGCTTTTCGGGACATTTTACAAAACTCCATTGACAGAGAGAGAGAGAGAGAGAGAGTAGTATCAGGTGTTAGTCGCGTGCTGCTCGCGACGCGGTGCATTGAGACGTCGAAGTCCGGCCCTTCCCTTGAGGAGGCCAGAGATGTTGCGTCGCGTGCTGATAGACCTCGTCTGTCTGGGAATTGGATCGTTCCTCGTGGGTGGTGCCGCCAACCTCGTCATGGACGAAGTTGGGCCGACCGCTCAGGCGCAAATCTACTATTATTGCGCCAACAAGACGCCCTGCCCCACGACCTCGATCACCGGCTGCACGTGCGTCACCGCCCTGTTCGTGGGCAACTGCCAACCGTTTCAGTGGTTCTCGTGGTGTGTCATCGACAATTTCCGGTGCAATGGTCTGACCGCGCTCGGCGTTAGGTGTAGCTGCGAGAGCGGATGTGGATAATGTCGGTGCAAGTCTCTTGCGTGTCTGCGACGTAGTGGCCGACTTGGGACGGTCAATTTTTCGACGGAACGGATCGGGATCATCGAACTCGAAGGAGTTATTCGATGTTAGTGTTCCTCTCCGTGCTGTTCACGATGGGTTTCCAGGGAGTTGACGAGCGGTCCGCCGAATCGTTGATGAAGCGGCATCAGGCTCAGCTTGATCGGATTTACGCCTGCGAGGCCAAGATTGAAACATGGCGGAGCCGCGACGCGGGACGCACGTGGTCGCGGCTTTCGTCGTATCAGTGGCTCAAGAACGGACCAAGCGCGCGGCAGAGCTCCCATGGGAGCGGGTTCATCGATCCCGGGGGCACATACCGTGAGCAAGACACGTGGCACGACGCGGCGTATGAGCCTGGCCAAACGCGGGAGCTAATCGGGTGGAATCCCCAGGCGTCGTTCCGTGACGAACCGAATGCGGCGAACAGCTATCATGGGGCGGCCGCGGTGATCGCGGGGACGACCAATGCCGGCTCGTTCAGCGGTGAGCCTCCGTATCTGATGATGCTCGCCGCCACACCGGCGGACTCTCTTCCCGAGCTTTACCGCATGGCGTCCCGACCAGACGCGCCCCGACCTGTGGAATTGGGCGGCACCCCGCTTTGGACGTTTCGCCTCCAGGATTCCCGATTCCCGAATCATCCGATCTACACCATCTATGTCGATCCCGCGAAGGGGTATGCCATCATCCGCCGAGAGATCGAGATCGATGCGTCCTCCGCCTCGAAACCGATCCGGGCCGTTCACGAGGTGATGGAGTTCGCGGAGCCTGAGCCTGGTTTGTACATTCCTACCCGGGTGCGCATGAGCGATCCGGCCGAGCCGGACGAGATCGTCGAGCATCGCGTCGAAGTAGTCAGCGTCAATCGGCCCATTGACGAGGACCGCCTTCGTCTCGCGTTTCCGGCGGGCATGAAGGTGAGCGACCTGAAAGAAGGCACGATCCACATCTGGGGCAATGAGGGCAAGCCGCGTCTCACGTTTCGCGACGAAGGACAGTTGCGTTCTCATGAGGCCGCGTCCTGGGGCCGCCGCAGTTCGCGGTCGAATTCGATGATTTGGCCGATGTTGTTCGGCATTCTCGCCCTGTTACTCTTGCTCTGGTTCGGCCGACGCCGCTGGATCGCCCGTATGGCCTCCTAACCTTGAGACTGGCGCGGGGCGGAGCGGAACGAGGAGGCTTCCCATGTCTCGTGACACGAGTTTGGCTACGGGCCATGAGCAAGTCGGCCCAACTCCGAGGCGACGTGGTCGCTGGCTCATACGGTTGGCGGCGTGTTTGGGTGCCGTCGGACTCGGGCTTGCCTTGGGCACCTTCGTCGTGCAGTCAAGGCGATCCATCGCACCGCACGTCGCCGTCAGCCTCAAGCCGGCACTGCTCGATTACACGGATCGACGGTTTCTGGACGGCGAGACGCTCCAGGCCGAATTCACCTTGAAGAATCTTTCGGCCACGTCGGTCACGGTTCGGGATCTTCTCACGTCGTGCACATGTTCGTCGGCCCTTCCGAACGGACAGAGCCAACCGCCGTTTGATTTGGCACCCGGCCAGGAAGTCGTTTGCTCTCTCGTCAGCAACCTCAAGTCTCGGCTCGGAAGGCAGTCGTTTGAACTAACGGTGGAAACCGAATCCGACGGCATCCTGCTTCCCCGTGCGACCGGACGCGTCGAATTGATCGTCGACTCGGGCCTGACGCCATTCCCGGCCTCGATCGACGCGGGGTTCGCCCCTGCGGGGCAGACCATCACGAAGCGGATTATTCTCGGCGATACGCTCAAGAAGAACGACATCGCGGTGACCGGCGTGAAGGTTTCCGACCCCAGCCTCATGGAAGCGGCCTATGAGAACGACGCATCCGTCGTTCAGCGGGCCGTGGATTTCACGGTTCGTGGGCGATACGCCATCGACCTTATCCTTCGACCCGATGGCTCGACCTCTGTCCATCGCGAGGTCGTGGACATTCTCTTAAGCGACGGCACGGAAATCCGAGTTCCGGTAGTGTTTGGTGCAGAACTCGACCACGAAGTGACCCCCCCAAGAGTCTACTTCGGCGGAGTCCTGCCCGTCGAGCGCGTCGAGCGAGCCTTTCTCGTCCGACTTACACGCGCCGACGCGGACAGGCTCCGGGTGGTCGCCACGCCGTCGGGCATCAAGGTAGAGATCGAGCCGTTCGGGCGGTCTCAATGGCGTGTGAAGCTTACCGGTGTCATGCCTGATTCGACGGCTGCGGACAAGCGCGAGCTGCGTCTCGCCGCCGGCGATTCCTCGGAACCGATCCTGGTTCCGATCGAATTCCAGTCCGACTGAACCACCGGGAGGCGACGCCAATGCGAAAGCGAGCGGCGAGTCGAGCCATCACCTTGGTTGAACTTCTGGTCGTCCTGAGCGTGATCGGAATTCTGATCGCTCTGTTGCTTCCGGCGGTGCAGAACGCCCGCGAGGCGGCGAGGCGGTCGCGCTGCGTCGGCAATCTCAGGCAGATGGGTCTCGGCCTGACCATGTACCACGACGCTCAGCAGAGTCTACCGGTCGGCATCCAACCGACGAACG
The DNA here is from genome assembly GCA_041750675.1 of Isosphaeraceae bacterium. GTDB lineage: Bacteria > Planctomycetota > Planctomycetia > Isosphaerales > Isosphaeraceae > BPJS01. Next base: position 4,126 of record JBGSYY010000420.1, read on the forward strand.
ACCCTCGTCATTGGGGCCTTCGACCGCCCTGCACGGCCTTGCTTTTCGATGAAAGTTTTCTGGTATCGATTTTGCCTTATGTCGAGCAGGCCGTCCTGTACAACGCGATCAATTCCAGTCTCCACGTAACCGAGGCGGAGAACCGAACCGTGCTGGCCGTGACGGTTGGCATTTACGTGTGCCCAAGCGACGTGGGCGGTGGGCCGGGCCTGTTGCTTCCGAGTCCTCCGCTCAAGGAAATCTTCGGTGAGCCGTCCGACCGATTTCTGGGATCCTTCACCAGTTACGCCGGCTGCCATGGATCGTACGCCGTACTGGCCGCGCAACACCCAGGGAACAACTGCCAGGTGCCGCCCGCCGCGATCAGGCAATCGGACGGGGTGCTCACGGGGCTGTCGCCGATGCCCCTGTCTGCGGTACGCGACGGCCTGAGCCATACGATCCTGGTCACTGAGCGTGCGGCGCAGCCGTTGCGCCGACTCGATGCGCCTCTGGGAGGCGTCTTGGGATGGTGGTTCATGGGAAGCTGGGGCGACACGATCTGTTCGACGATGACGCCGATCAATTCCCTTCTCCACGAGGACGCGACGACGAACTACGGGACGATGACAGGCTCGTGGAGCATGCATCCTGGGGGCCTGAACATCCTGCGGTGCGATGGTTCAGTCCAGTTCGTCAAAGAGACGATCGACTCGTGGCCCACCGAGCCCACCACGGGTCAGCCGATCGGCCTCACGCCGGGCGACTTGGGTGGTTCGTTCTGGGTGGGATCGGCGAAGCCCGGCGTCTGGCAAGCGCTCAGTTCACGGGCCGGTGGCGAGGTGATCGCGGACGATTGAAGTCACTCCGGCGGCGCGGGGTCGGGGGGCAGGGGGGACCAGGGGTGGTCGGCGGCCCAGGCGTACTTTTGTTCGAGGCGGACATGCCAGGCGCCGACGCGGGCGAGGCGCTCGGCCTCCGCCCTTAGAGTCTCCGCTCGGGCAGGGTCGCTGTGTTTCTGCTCGGCCTCGCGAGCTGCCTTCAGCGTCTCGGCGATCTGTTCCAGCAACGCCGCCTCACCCATGGCGAACGACTCGGCCCGGGCGCGATACTCCAGGCGACGACGCCCCGCGAGCGGACCCGCCACGGACGCAACCCCCAGAATCAGCACAAGCAGGCCCAGACCCCAGAGCGCGGGCTGCTTCGGCATTGGAACGCGGCTCATCTCGGGTTCCTCCCCCCTCTCTCAATATCTCCTCGCGGGGTCTGTCTACTTTGATGCTTGCCGGTGTTGCCATGGAGAGATCAATAACCGTCGCTTGATACGACCTCGCCACCGTCGCGGGTTCCGAGATACTGCCAGACGGCCGTGGCAACCGAGTTTTTGAAGAAGCGGATGCTGCCGTCGGCGAACGCCGCGTTGACGCCACCGGGGTGCATGCTCCGCGCGGCGGTGTCGAGCGAGAGGTTGTCCCAGTAGACGTTATCCATGTTGCCGAACGGGCTGCCGCCGCGGCAGTCGGCGTCCGGGTGGTTGGGCGGCCGGTGGTGCGTGTACATGGTGTGGTTGGGGGCGCCGTAGATCCAGCGGTTGCCCCGCGCGCGGGGGACGGCCGGACCATTGGGTCGACACGTGGCCTCGTAGCTGATGATCTGCACTTCGGGTAGGTCGATCACATGGTTGGATCGGAGCGTGGCCGAGCGGGCGACCTCGCTGACCAGGACGGTTTGCGTCGTGCCGTCGCTGATCTCGGCGATTGTCACTCGCGAGTTTTCATAAAGGATGCCATTATTGTCGATAACCGAATGCCGTGAGCCGACGTTCATCACATAGTTGATCGGCGATTGCTCGGGCGTGTCGAACAGCGACGTTGTGTCGCTCGGGCATAGAAAGGCCGAGACCCGCATTCGCCGCGCGGTGTCGTTTTGAGGTCCGCCGACGCCGCGGTCGGCGTTGAGGTCGAAGTTGATGGCGTTGTAAATCGGCGTTGCCTCAAGCTGGGGCAACACCTGAGCGAACGCGCTGTAGACCAGCCCCAGGCCCACGACCCGCGACCGCACCCGCCCGGGCGGAAACGTGTTGTGAACGCCGTGATAATTCTGCATCGCCAGGGCGAGCTGCTTCAGATTGTTCGTACACTGAATCCGCCGCGCGGCCTCGCGCGCCGACTGCACGGCCGGCAACAACAGGGCGATCAACACGCCGATGATGGCGATGACGACGAGCAGCTCGATGAGGGTGAAGGCGCGGGTTCTAGAGCTCATAAATCTCCACCCAATAGCTCACACGGCCCTTTGTCAGAATTGGCTGCGTAAGCATATGTGACGTGTCAACTGAACGACATGTACATCATGTGTAACGATCAACTGCCACGTTCCTCAATCGAATTGTCCTGACTCCACCCACTCTAGTTGGTAGCATGTCCAGAAATCCTGTGCCAGACGCGTGAGAACATACTCATAAGGAAGCCAACCGTAGCCTTTGTCACCCCAGCCCTCTCCCCAAGAGTTTCTAATCAAAAGTGCGCCCTTCTTGGCTGATGTACAAGTCTTGCAGACCCGCTTGTCGTCATACCCAACCGCTAAGACAGCATGACCACCCCTCATCCGATCGATTCCTGTGGGGAACGGGATATCCGCCGCAGTAGTCAGCGAGCTGTACACAGGAAACCCAAACATTACCGCATACCCATTCATGAGTGCCGCCTTGATCTCCTGGAGCACATCAACGGGTGACAAAGTAGGTGGGTCCAATCGCATATATTTTATAGCCTTAGTGCTTGCAGCATAAGCATACATATATGGATCCGGTTCCTGATCGAATGTCGATACCTCATACGGCCAGACCTCCTCTGGGGGCACTCCAAAATGAACAATTGCTTTCATCGTGGTACGTAGAAACGAACCTGTATCACCTGTCCACCCCAGGAGCTTTCGTGTCGTCTTGTACACAAACAGTCGGGAACCATCGATATGCTGGTCGCCCGACCTGCATTGCATGTACTCCACCAGTCCGACGCCAGCATTAGCCGTGCATGATCCTAGTTGCCCTTGGTCTTCGATTGGAGAACAGTGGTGAGAATTGTCGATGTGGGATGGCAAGGACGCCGACTTCGTTCGGAGAATCGCAGAGCTGACCTTGTTATGCACCGCATTCGACTTCTTATCAGTCCTCACTGAAACCGAAATTGTGCGCAGGGTAGTGTCCCGCATATCAGGAGTATCCGGCAGCCACCCAAGGCCTCGCTTGACCCGATTCTCAAAGATATGCTGCGGACCAAAGAACCTAGGTGAGGCATCCTCCAATGAAGGCAACATTCCCCGCTGCACGTCAGTGAAAAGACCATTGGCGCCTGGGCGCAACGGAGGCCGAGCGACGGCCACTGGCATCCCGTCGTCCGGAAGTGGCCTCGCCGTCATGGGAGTATTGTCAGTGGACTTCGATGGCCGTCCGGAGCCCCGCCGATTCCTGCTCTCACTTGCCATAATTGATTTCTCCCTGAGGTGAAGGCTCACGATGTGATAGACGGAATTCAAATCCCAGGCTATCGAACTAGTCGGATCAACCGCAGATCAGCTTGCTGCTTATGAGTAAACTCGCTGTGAACTTCACGCCTTTCACTTACTTTGCGATCGCTCGACTGGTCTCATGACGGTGGTACAGTTTCTTCCTGATTAACTTCCGGCTTCAATGGGTTGTCAGACGGAGTCCTAAGCGGGGAGGCATCATCTCTAACAATCACCTCAGATTGACTCTGATCTTGCTGCCTTGGTCGAACAAGATTCTCTAAGAACTCTTTCAACTTCTGGATTAGTGGACCAAGTATGAATGGCTTGTAGCCTTCGATGAGGCTAAAGATTGAGGCTGTCGCGGCGTACTTTGCATAATCTGCTTGTGATGAGTTACCTGCGAGATTAGCCTGTAACGCCGCTGTTCCCCCGATAATCACTATACCCGATGTAAATATCAGATATACCAAAAAGCCGCTCACGGTGGCCGTGATATAATCAAGGGTAACGCCTCGCGTACGACGATCACCCTTGGGATCGATGCGCAATCTTCGACAGAACATACCTGAATATCCGGCAAGGCAGCAAAGTAAGCCGACGTTTGTTGGAGAATATGCAAGGAAGATCAACACCCAAAAGAAGACGGTATTCAAGAAAATAGTTGAATCAAAAAGAAACCATTGCATATTCTGTGACGAATTGATGTAATCAAACAGTGGCTTTGTTCCAGTCATGATCCCTTCGGCGAAGAGAAATAACCAGAGCAGCATAACAAAAAATCCCATCATTACTTCTCCATAACTCAATGGAATTCGCGCGTTCTCCTCTTTAAACTCAACAAGTCGACGTTTCAGTAGTGCGTTGATGGCTCCCGGTTTGGAATCACTCTGCTCATTAGTCCGAGAACCTTGTAGGAAGCTTACGACAGCCAGTAGCATAGCTCCAAATAGGTAGCTACGTTGCGAGTACGGACCTGATATGTCTCGCCGAATTAGCGTCATTAGTAGAAGAAAAATCAAATATAGGAGGATAACTTGGCTTGAGCGATGCACCCAGCCTTCCTTTGAGCCGGGTGCGGTTCGAGTGCTACGGAAGAGTTGGCCCAATAAAAATGTGAAAAGGCAAAGCAGTGCCCAATTTGTCGGAGCATACGCGAGGAACGCAAATAGATATTTCCGTTCATCGAGAAGTGCGAAGGCACTCAACTCAGTTCCGATTCCCAGCAGGAACAACGAAATCAGTCCGAGTAGTCCGAGTAGTCCGAAGCCTAACAGGTTCGAAGGGTTCGAGCGATGATTGTTTGCCATAGCGGGACGTGCCTGGTGAAGAAGACATTACGACGTCGGGAATTGCGGCACATTCGAACACCGTGAACGATTCTTGCGACTGTCTTTCATCGAGTCAATCGGCTCGAATTGAATTCCTACTGAGAGTGAATACGTGTATGCCGCTCTGTAGTGGCACCTGATGGAGATGAACTGCCCTGTGCTCGATGCCGGCTAACAGCGCCTCAATGAAACTGCATAATTCGCAAGATCGGCTTACTGCCCCTTAACCGGCCCGATGCCCGGCCGGTCGGCCAGGTCTTCGAACACATTTTCTCGCTCCAGGGGGATCTGGAAGGCGTCGGCGACGCGGGTCATGTAGTGGCAGCGGGCGTTCCACCAGAGGATGTCGAGGGCGCGTTCGAGGCCGTAATGGGCGATCAGTCCCTGCCTATCTTCATCGGTCATCGACCACGGCTCTTTGGCCAGCTTCTTCGCCAGGGCGAAGGCGAAGCGGTCGGCGGGGTCGAGGCTTGACCAGTCGCCCGAGGCGAGGGTTCGGGTACGTTCATCAAGGCTCTTCGCATCCAGGCCCGCGACCGCGAGCAGCATTTCGCTGTGGCCCATTCAGTAGAAACAGTGGATGGTGCGGGTGACAACCCAGAACAGACTCTCCTCGAACACGCGATCCTGCCTCGCATCGACGGCGAACGCCCCTGTGGCCGCCCCCCAGGCCGACGCCAGACCCGGTTGATAGCCCATGCAGACCAGGCTCCACTGGATGCGTAGGGGATTGGTCGGCGGCGTTGCTCCCGCGGGCATCCGCGCTACGATCTCGTCCCACGTCGGCACCGGTATGCGACCCGCGCGGGCCTTCTGGCCTTCGAGCTGCGACTTGAGCGCGTCGAAGTCGAGTCCAAGCCATTCCGGATCATCAATCCGCGACGGGCCAGGCGGGGCACTTTCGGCGGTCGCCGGTCGCAGACGCTCGGGCACCTCGACCATCGCCGCGCGATCGAGTGTCACCGCCAGGGCCGGTAGTGCGCCGTTCGGTTCGCCTTCAATCCCCAGCGAAAGCAGCAGCCGGTCCTGAAAATTGCCATACGCGATCAAGAGCACCAGCGCGACGGTTCGCTCGCGGCCCAGAGTTCCGATCAATCGTGCGACCTGCTCATCCGTCGCGGTGCTGGCGTCGGTCGTCATCTGGTCGGCGAAGTTCAGGGCGTCGCGCTCGATCTCGGTGAAGCCGGCCAGGTTGCCGGAGCGCAACGCCTCCATTTCCGCCTGTTCCACACCCGCCCGCGTCAGGTCCAGCTCGGCCGTGGCCAGGCCATACGGCGAGCGATTCGCCCGCGCGACCATCCACCGCACCGCCGCGCGAAGCCTGGGGTTGAGCGGATTGCGCTCGCGATGCGCCTCGTCGAGCGCCA
>JBGSYY010000421.1:0-12215 GCA_041750675.1 Isosphaeraceae bacterium
ACGCACCCGGGTCGCAGATCGCGTCGATCCGCTCCCGCGCAGTCTTCCGTCCCTTCGCGTGCTGACGGCCGATCGCCGCCGCTCCGCCGCCCTGGCGCAATCGCTCCGCCTCCCGGGACACCTCATCCGCCTGCGCACGAAGATCGACTTGCCTCGTTCCTCGCCCGCCCACCGCGGTTCGTCGATCACGGTCCTCGCTCGGATTCGGTTTCACCAGAGAAGCCTCCCCGAGCATGGACAACTCGCACCCGCCCGCCATTAGAATGGTACTCGTCCCTGACGGCGAGGCGTCAGCGCCCCCCGTCCCAAATTCGCACGGTATTCGCCATGCGGTCGAGAGCACTGAGGACTATTCGTCGATGCCCTTCAGCCAGACTGACATGGACCTCAGACCGCTGTTCGACGCCTGCCCCATCGCCATGATCGTCATCGACAGCGCCGGCCGGATCGTCTCGGCCGCCGGCGGATTGCTCCAGTTGCTCGACTGGACCCCCGGCAAGCTCGTCGGTCGCTCGTTCGAACAAGCCCTCACCGTGGGAAATCCGGTTCACTCGTCCTCCCAGGGCCCCCGTCACTCCAGCCGACATCGCCGCCGCATCCGATCCGGCACCGGCCGGATCGTCGAGGTCGAAGACGAGATCACCCGCCTTCCCGTCGCCGGACGTTCCTATTGGGAAGTTCACATCCTTCGCCGTGCGGCGAATGCGGGAACGCCTCAACCTCCCTCACTCCTCGACGGCGATTCCTCGATCGGTGGCTCCTCAACCGAAACGATGCGCACCAGGCACGTACGGATGCTCCTCGATTATTTGCCCGCCGGCGTCGCCCTGTTCAATGAATCCGGCTCCTTCATCAGCGGCAACCAGGCAGCGCAACATATGCTCGGTCGGCCCGACGAGAACACCAACTCACTCATTCCAAACCCCGCCCGCTCCGGTCCGCTCGCCGGGTCCGCGGTCCTCCAGGCCAGTCTCCGCCAGTGCTTCCAAAGTCGCACTCCCGTCGTCGAGAAGGCCGTCAAATGGAGTAAACGCGGCGAGCTTCGCCATCTCGACTGGCGGCTCCAGCCGGTCGGTCCCTCCGACGCGGAACGCCCGGCCGCCGTCCTCGCCCTCATCGTCGACGTCACCGATCGCGTCCGCGGCGAACAATCCCTGCGCGAAACCGTCATCGCCGCCGAGACCGTCTCGCATCGCAAGACCATGTTCCTTTCCGCCGTCAGCCACGACCTCCGCACTCCGGTAAACACCATCAACCTCCAGCTCGACGTCCTTCGCTTGCTCGTCGAAAAAAGGGGCGAGACCGACAAGGACCTGATCCCCACCCTCAACGTCCTTGACAAGGCCGTGAACGGCCTTACCGAGATGCTCGACGACTTGCTCGATATCTCGCGCATCGACTCCGGCCGCCTCGACGATCGACCCTCCATCTTCGCGTTCGATTCCTGGTTCGAAGCCACTCTCGCCCCCCACGAGGCCACCGCAAGCCTCAAAAACATCGACTTCACCTGGCGCGTCGATCGCCCCGGACAGCAGATCCACTGCGATCGCATCAAGCTGTCGCGCGTGCTCGTCAACCTTGTCCACAACGCCGTCAAGTTCACCCAGTCCGGCTCAATCGACGTCGCGGCCAGCCTCAAGGACGAGGCCAATCTCATCCTCCGCGTCAAGGACACAGGCCCCGGCATCCCCGCCGACCAGCTCGATCTCATCTTCGACGAGTTTGCCCAGCTCAATAATCCCTCACGCGACCCCAGCCACGGCAGCGGCCTCGGCCTGGCCATCTGCCGCCGACTCCTCGAAAGCGTCGGCGGCCTCATCAGCGTCGAGAGCCGCGTCGGCTCGGGCTCGACCTTCCACGTCCGTTATCCCCTCCAGAAAATCCAGCCGCTCCAGATGATCGAGGAACAACGCGCCGTCGCCGCGATCACTCCCTCGCAGTCAAACTCCTCCAGCCGGTCACGACTGGGCCGAACTCCGCTGCTGATCATCGACGGTGACGGAATCTGCCGACAATCGCTCGCGGCTTTCCTCAACAGCTCCGGCTATGCCGCCGCCGCCGTCGCCGACGCTCCCTCCGCCCTCCGCTGGCTCGACCAAACCCGCCCCTGGCTGATCCTCCTCGACCTCGGTCTGCCCGGCAAATCCGGCCTTGCCTTGCTCCGCACCATTCGCGAACGCAACGAGTACCGCAAGGTTCCCATCATCGTCCTCACCACCGGCGACGTCAGCGGAGAATGCGACGACTTCATGGCCCTCAACGTCGAGGGCGTCGTTCCGAAGCCGGTCAATCTCGGCCAGCTCGTCCAATCCCTCGCCCGCCTCTCCCCCCGATCGTGAGCTTCCGTCGCATCGCGGTTCTCGATGCTTGAGACTCCATCGACACTGGGCTTACGATGAGTTCCAGACCTTTTCCCGATCCGCCCTCCTCCGAATGTCCCCTCTCCCACTCTCCCGCAAGGAGGTCCGTTCATGGCGACCGCCACCCGGCCCGCACGGCCCCGTAAGCCCAAGATCACCCGCTTCCCGACCCAAATGCTCATCAACGGCAAATGGCTCGATAGCAAGTCCGGCAAAACCTTCGAAACCATCAACCCCGCCACCGAGGAAGTCATCGCCAAGGTCGCCGAGGGCGACGCCGCCGACATCGATCGCGCCGTCAAGGCCGCACGCAACGCCTTCGATTCCGGCCCCTGGCGCAAGGCCGACGCCCGCGATCGCGGCCGAATGCTCGCCAAACTCGCCGACCTCATCGAAGCCAACATCGACGAGCTCGCTCGCCTCGAAGTCCTCGATAACGGCAAGCCCATCTCCGAGGCCCGCCACGGCGACCTCCCGCTCGTCATCGACTGCCTCCGCTACTACGGCGGCTGGGCCGACAAGATCCACGGCCAGACCCTCCCCGTCCGCGGCAACTTCTTCTCCTACACCCGCAAGGAACCCGTCGGCGTCTGCGGCCAGATCATCCCCTGGAACTTCCCCATGCTCATGGTCTCCTGGAAGTGGGGCCCCGCCCTCGCCGCCGGCTGCACCATCGTCATGAAGCCCGCCGAGCAAACGCCCCTCTCCTGCCTCCGCATGGGCGAACTGGCCCAGGAAGCCGGCTTCCCCGATGGCGTCATCAACATCGTTCCCGGCTTCGGCGAAACCGCCGGCGCGGCCCTGGTCGACCACCCCGGAGTCGACAAGATCGCCTTCACCGGCTCCACCGAGGTCGGACGCCTCATCATGCGCAACGCCGCCAACACCCTCAAACGCGTCACCCTCGAGCTGGGCGGCAAAAGCCCCAACATCGTCTTCGCCGACGCCGATCTGGACGCCGCTGTCGACGGTGCCATCCTGGGCCTTTATCTCAATCAGGGCCAGTGCTGCTGCGCCGGCAGCCGCCTCTTCGTCGAGGCCAAGGTCTACGACAAAATGGTCGACAAGCTCGCCGCCAAAACCAGCAAACGCGTCCTCGGCGACCCCTTCGACCCCGCCACCGAGCAAGGCCCTCAGGTCGACAAAACCCAGTTCGACCGCGTCATGAGCTACATCGACGCCGGCAAAAGCGAGGGCGCGCGTTGCGTCACCGGTGGTGCCCGCTGGGGCAAGACCGGCTACTACATCAAGCCCACCATCTTCGCCGACGTCAAGGACGAGATGAAGATCGCCCGCGAGGAGATCTTCGGACCCGTCATGCAGGTCCTTCGCTTCAAGGATGTCGAGGAAGTCGTCACCCGCGCCAACACCACCGACTACGGCCTCGCCGCCGCCGTCTGGACCCGCGACATTGCCAAGGCCCACTCCATCGCCCACCGCGTCCGCGCCGGCACCGTCTGGGTTAACTGCTACGACGTCTTCGACGCCGCCGCCCCGTTCGGCGGCTTCAAGAGCAGCGGCATGGGCCGCGAGCTGGGCGAAAAAGCCCTCGACAACTACACCGAGCTAAAGACCGTCACCGTCTCGCTCGATTCCTGATCGCTCCACATCGCCGCCTCCTAAACGGCTATCGCCAGTGAGACGACTGCGGCCTCCAATAACCAGTCATCCCCGCACAGGCGGGGATCCAATCTGGCAGCCCCGCTCGGAACGCAGCCTGGCGACCGACCCCGGATGGCGGATCCGTCGAAAAAGCCAAAAACCCGGCCGCCACTCGGGCGGCCGGGTACGCGTCATCGGTCCTTCGACACAGAGGAACGCAAGTTGACCAACATCAGCTCGACTTGCGACGCCGCCAGCCGTAGCCGACCAGCATCGTGGCGCCCATGCCCAGCAGGACGACCGAGCTAGGCTCGGGAACGACCGTCTGAACGAAGCGCTGGGTGAACAGGCTGATAGAAGCCCGGCCGCCCTGTCGGGCGTCCAGGGCCAGGTCCTTCGTGATGTGCAGCATCTTGTAGCCTTCGCTCAGGGCGAGGCTATCCGAGATCGGGCCGGTCAGGGTGTCCAGGCCGATCGTGCCCAGGAACGGGTTGTACGGGAAGGTGGACGAGCCGAACACGGCCTCATCCAGATGCACCGAGCCACCGCCGCTGGAGCTGAAGCCGCGAAACGCCGCTCCGACCTCAGTGATCACCGCCGGGCCCATCACATACACATCGAATTCGAAGAAGGTGTCCATGGTCTGGCCGGCGTTCACGCTCCAGCTCGCGCTCTGGAAGCCAATTTCAACGACATCGCCCGTATTCAGGCAAACGACGTTGATCTCGTCGGCCGACGGAGCAGTGGCCCCACCCGTGCCGAACGACGAGAAGCTCTTGAAGTTCTTGAACACCTTGTCGCCACAAACCAGCTCGCCGCCGTTAAGCAACTGAGCCAATGTCATCGAGTCTGCCTGGGCCTTCTGAAAGACGCCCAGCACAGCCACTGCGGCAGCCACGATGGCAAGCCGTCGCATTCCCATCTTCATGAACCTGTCTCCTGAACCGATTTGGCCATATCGAACACCGAAACACGGTCGGACGCGCTCCGCGTCCCAGCGCCTCGTCCCTCGTCAGCGGCGATCCCTACCCTCAAACGCTCTCCCAACCGTTCCAGCCATCTACGCTCCTCGTGACCATCGTGCGACCGATACGTCTCACAATTGCAACAGGGCAGCAGCGCACGTGTTGCAACGAATCACCCGAGCACCCCAAACGGCAGCACGATCCGATTCCCACGAATTTCTCGCAGATTCCACGACGAGGAAGGGCAGGGCCTGAACAAGCCTTCGAGGGTGGCCCCGGTTTGCCAGCACCCAGCGAGAGATCGCTCCAAAGCGACTGATTCGCAGCCCAGGCAACGATCGCCGGCCGATCGCATGGGTCCCCCCCCGAACGAGTCATCCCCGCGCAGGCGGGGATCCAGGGCATATCGCCTCGCCCAGCGTCGCGAACAAATCCTGGTAGCCGTAGGGAACGCAGCCCAGGCAACGATCGCCGACCGATCGCATACGAGCCCCCGAACGAGTCATCTCCGCGCAGGCGGGGATCCAGGGCATATAGCGTGGCCTCTCACCCCATCCCGCAAGCAAATCCTGGGTCCCGCGCGAGTCCCGGCAGATCGCAAACCCAAAGGCAAGGCAGACCTTGGCCCGCGCACCCCATCGTGCCCAACGCCGCGTCTGCCCCGTTTCCTGCCGACGTGATGCCAACCCACGCGCAACAAAAAAACCCGACCGCCCCAGAAGGGCGGCCGGGTCTCTGCGTTCAGGTGCAGTTCAGCACGCGATCGCGTTCAGAGCTAGCGTTTCAGCTGCTCTTGCGACGCCGCCAGCCGTAGCCGATCAGCATCGTGGCGCCCATCCCCAGAAGAACGACCGAGCTAGGCTCGGGAACGATCGTCTGAACGAAGCGCTGGGTGAACAGGCTGATCGAAGCGGCGCCACCGGCCCGAGCGTCGAGCGCCAGGTCCTTGGTGATGTGCAACATCTTGTAGCCGTCGCCCAGGGCGAGGCTATCGGAGATCGGGCCGGTCAGGGTGTCCAGGCCGATCGTGCCCAGGAACGGATCGTACGGGAACGTGGCCGAGCCGAACACGGCCTCGTCCAGGTGGATCTCGGCAGGAGCGGACGAGCTGAAGCCGCGCAGCGAAGCGCCAACCTCAGTGATCACCGCCGGGCCCATGACGTACACGTCGAATTCGAAGAAGGTATCCATGGTCTGGCCGGCGTTCACCGCCCAGCTCGCGCTCTGGAAACCGATCTCGACGACGTCGCCATCGTTGAGGCAGACGACGTTGATCTCGTCAGCCGACGGAGCCACAGCCCCACCGGTGCCGAACGACGAGAAGCTCTTGAAGTTCTTGAACACCTTGTCGCCACAAACCAGCTCGCCGCCGTTGAGCAGCTGAGCCAAAGTCATCGAGTCTGCCTGGGCCTTCTGGAAGACGCCCAGGACAGCCACGGCGGCAGCCACAATGGCGAACCGTCGCATTGCATGCATCATAAAAAACTCCTCAATCTCTCAAAAAAAAGTCAAGCAACTCGGCTTAGAAGGATCCGCGTATCCCCCCTCACCACAACGACTCAGGGACAATTCCCCGCTGCAAACACTCTTGCGGTCCTTCCAGGACCTACGTTTCCTGCGAGACCTTCAAGTTCCCCATGGTTCTCAAGAGCAACGTCCAGGACCCGACCACCCAGCAGGTAAACCCACTGACCTGATGCACATGTCGATTGGCGGTTGTCCATGAGATCACCATCACTCCCGCAGGAACGATCCGTCGATTGCCAGGCCCATGAAGCGCGAACAGCGAAAGCCGTCCGCCGACATGGACCTTGATGCAACCGATTGGGATCGGAGACATGAGTAGTTAAACGGAGTCGACCCCTCCGCGTCAAGCAGTGGCGTACGAAGGTTTACGAAAACCGACACACCCCGCTCGCCACCCCCGACACAAATCCCCCCATCCTGCCCAACACCTCGGGTCGGACGGGGCGTGATGCCGAATAACCCCAAGTCCGCGAACCCCTTGCGTCAGATCGCCTGGGGGTTCAACGACAGCCGAGGCTCGCGGTCCAGAATGTTGTCGATCAGCCCATACTCACGTGCTTCCTCCGGACCCATGAACCGATCACGGTCCGTGTCCGACTCCAGCTTCTCCAAAGATTGGCCGGTGTGCCGCCGGTAAATCTCGTTGAGCTGCTTTTTCATGCGCAGGAATTCCTCGGCGTGGATCAATATATCCGTCGCCGTCCCTTCCATCCCCGCCAGCGGCTGGTGGATCATGATCCGGGCATGTGGCAGGCTGTTCCGCTTCCCCTTCGCTCCCGCCGCCATCAACAACGACCCCATGCTGGCGCACTGGCCAATGCAATACGTCGCCACATCACACGGCACATATTGCATCGTGTCGTAGATCGCCATCCCGGCCGTCACGCTCCCGCCCGGGCTGTTGATGTACAAATGAATATCTGCCTTGTCGTCCTGGTGGGCCAGCACCAGCATCTGCGCCACAATCAGGTTCGCCACATTGTCGTCAATGGCCGAGCCTAGAATGATGATCCGGTCCTGCAACAGGCGCGAGTAAATATCCATCGCCCGCTCTTCGCGGCCGGTCCGTTCGATCACGATCGGAATCAAAGGCATCGCGTCAACCTCGCTCTCTTTCTTTCGCTTGGCTCTCGGGCTGCATGTCTTGTTGGGGAAATCCGCGAATCCGGCCCCTCTCGGCGATCCAAAAGGAGCCATGTTCGCTGGCTTATCGTCTTTTTACGATTCGTCGGAGCGTCAGCCGCTCGTCCGCGGCTCCGCCTTCGGTCCGTCACCCTTGGGCGAGTCCAACTTCGACGGCGAGTCGCTCTTCTTCGCGTCGCCGCCGACCGCCGGCGGCACCTGGCCCACCACCTCGTCCACCAGACCGTATTCCTTCGACTGGATCGCCGTCAAATAGCGGTCCCGCTCCGTATCCCGCGCGATCCGCTCGATCGGCTGGCCCGTGTGCTTCGCCAGGATCTCGTTGATCACCTGCCGGCTCTGCAAAATCTCCTGCGCCTGAATCTCGATGTCCGAGACCTGCCCGCCCACCTGACCATAAGGCTGGTGGATCATCACCTTCGAGTGCGGCAGCGCAAACCGCTTGCCCTTCGCCCCACCCGCCAGCAGCACCGCCGCGCCCGACGCCGCCAGGCCGATGCAGAAGGTCGACACCGGGCAATCAATGAACTGCATCGTGTCGTAAATCGCCAGGGTCGACGACACGCTCCCTCCCGGGCTGTTGATATAAAACTGAATCCCCTGGCTCCGGTTCTCGTACTGCAAAAACAGCAACTTCATCACCAGCAAATTCGCCGTACCATCGTTGATCACCCCTTCAAGAAAGATGATCCGGTTCTCCAGCAGCATGTCGCCCAGCGTCATCTGACGCTGGCGGGCGTAATCACGATAGCGCTGGAGCAACGGCGGGCTGAGCGGCGCGTCAAACGCCGGATCAACCGGCGAGCCTGGGCGAAACGGAAAGGAGTCTTGGCTCATCGCAGGTGTCGTCCTTGGGATCGGCCGAGTCTCACGGCCGCGGGTCACTCGGAACTCTCGCTCTTGATCGTTTTCTCACGTTTTCCGTCGCTGGGTCGAGACAGCCGTCGTCGATTCCGGCCAATCCACGCCCCCGGACGCGCCAGCCGCACATACCCGAACGCGGCCGAAAATGAGGAGCGTTGCCGTCCCCAGCCTTGTCCGAATTCTGCTCGCTCGACCATCACGCGACGTCACGCGGGCATTCTACGCAGATCGGAACCCGGAGGCGACCCGTGGGTCGCCGAGGCCGGTCCCAAAACCCGCCTCGGCCCCCCGTTGTCCTCAGGCGGATTCACCCTCGGCATCCGCCTCCGCGTCCTCATCGGTGGCCTCCGCCCCCGACGCCGTCTGGTCGAGCGTCTCGACCACCTTCTCGTCGTCCATCGCCACGTCTTCGACCGTCACGTTCTGAAGTATCCGGTCGATCGTCTTACGCTCAAGAATCTGCTGGGCCAGTCCCTCCGCCAGACCTTCCTTCTCGATCCGGCTTCGCACCCGACGCGGCGACTCGTCCGAACGCGCCGCCAACGCCTCGATCTCCAGCTCCAGATCGTCCGGCGCGACCTCGATCTCCTCCGCCTCGGCGATCTTCGCCAGCAGGAAGAATTCCTTCAGGCTCTTCAGCGTCCGCTCGTGGGCATTGGCCCGGATCTCCGCCTCACGCGCCCGAATCTCGGAGTCCGACATCCCCGACTCACGCATCTCCGCCACCTGACGACGCAGCGTCGACCGTTCCTGTTTCTTCACCAGCTCGGCCGGCAGATCAAAGGGCGTCTTCGCAATCAAATCGTCCACAATCTGCCGACGCAACGCCTGACGCTGGAGGAACTCCACCCGACGCTCCAAAACGCCATGTAGCGCCTCACGCAGATCCTCCTCGTCCTCAAAGCCGATCTCGGCCAGGAACGGCTCATTGACTTCGGGTAGGATCAACTGCTTCAGATCCTTCACCGCGAACGTCACGTCGATCGTCTTGCCCCGCAACGCCGCATCCGGCGACGAGGTGCCGATCTTCGCTTCGGCCTGCCGATTCTCTCCCGGCTTCACGCCCACCAGGGTCTTGGCGAGGTCCGGCACGTGGCCGTCCTGGAACCGAAGCTCCGGCTGCAAACGGAACTGAATCTCTCGCGCCTCGTTGATCGTGACCCCGTCCTTGTGGAACGTCAAATCGGCCGTCACGTAATCGCCCTGCTCGGCCCCGCCCTCGGACTTCGGCACCATGCGTGCGTAACGTTCGAGGAACAACAGCGTCTGCGCGTCGATATCCTTCTCGCCGATCGTCTTGACCGGCCGCTTCAGCGTCATCCCCTTGTATTCGGGCAAGCTGATTTCCGGGTGGACTTCCACGTCCAGCTCAAACTTGAACGGCCCCGTCTCGGGCAGTTCAATCGCTTCCAGGTCAAGCTCCGGCGCGCTGATCGGGTTCAGCTTGTAATCCTCATCCAGCCGCTCCATGCAGGCCATCAACAGCGACGACTTCACCTGGCCCGACAGCTCCTTGCGAAAGCGACGCTGAACCAGATCCTTGGGAGCGCGACCAGGCCGAAATCCCGGCACCTGCGCCTCACGCGACAAATCCTTCACCGAATCCTGAAACTGCCGCCGGATCTCTTCCTGCGGAATTTCAATGACCAGATGCTTTTTGCACGGACCCGCGTCCTGAATATCGACCTGAAAGTCGAGCTTGTGCGGGGGTTCCTTGGGCTTGCCGCCCTCGTCCTCAATCGTCCGGTCCACGTCCGGCATGCTCATCGCGATGATTCCTCGGTGCGAGACGCTATCTCGGTGCATATCAGGCGGCTGGAAGGGGCCGCCATCACGCACCACGCGCTCGTGCGATCACCGCCAGCCGGACTTGGCGAAGCGAAAGCGGGTGATGGGATTCGAACCCACGACAACCACGTTGGCAACGTGGTGCTCTACCAGCTGAGCTACACCCGCAAAACCAAAACAGTCTGGCGACACGTCCGCCACCACCACCGTTCCGAGTAGATTGCATCAGTATAGCGCCCGACCCGATGATTGCAAGCGGGTTCCGTCGGAACCCAAGCCGCCCCGCCACTCAGGCTCATCTCCGAATCTCCCGCCTCCTCCACGCCGCGGGGTTTGCAACAACCGCGCTCTCCCGATAATCTGGTAAACTCAAGTAAGAGCATCAGTGCGGCGCCGTTCGACGTTGCCGTTGGCCTTTCGCTCTGCCCTCCCCAGCATTCTGTCTACTTCTCGCTCCTGACCAGCTCGAATCGTCCAACGACTCGACACTCTCTCGGGGTCCCGGCCGATCATGCCCTACCAGCTTGTGGTCCTGAAGGGGAGGAGCGCCAGCAGCGTCCTCCGCATCCCTCCCGAATCCGTCACCATTGTCGGACGTCAGCAGGGCTGCCAGATCCGCATCGTCTCCTCGCTCGTCAGCCGCAAACACTGCGAGCTGACCGAACGCGGCGGCACGCTGCGGATCCGTGATCTGGGCAGCTCCAACGGCACCTACGTCAATGGCCAGCGAATCGAGGGAACCAAGGAGCTTGAACCCGGCTTCTCCCTCGTCATCGGCTCCGTCGTCTTCCGCGTCGATTCGGCCCGGCCTGCCGGCTCCGCCGAGGAGCCAACCGTCCAGAGCGGCACCACCCCCGCCGACACCTCCGTCCCCCTCGCCGAAACCGTCGCCGTCGACGAGATCGACTTCGAGATCGAGGCCGAATCCGCCAGCAATGTCGCCACCCCCGTGCAACGCCCCGGCAAGGCCGCCACTCCCGCCGCCGCCGAGGAAACCTCCGAAGTCCAGCAACTCGGCGAGGACGCGGTCGCCGATTTCCTCTTCGACCTCAACGTCGACGATCAAGATAAACGCTGAGGATTCCCAACCCAATCGTCCCACTACGCAGCTCCGCCCCGTCGTGACAGCCGGCGTCGAACACAACCATCATGGTTGCCTGCACGCAATATTTTCTTCACCATTGCATTGACCTGAGCGCTAATCTCGCCTTATATAACTTCAGCGGCACGCAATCTGGTCCTCACGGGCGTGAACGACGTTTCCACTCCGTCTCGACCTTGCCGGATTCCCTGGATGCGGGTCCGGATCGGCCAATTATTCTCTCTCTCTGCGACACGACCCGCGGGCGGCCCTGAATGCGGCCTCTCGTCCTCGGGGTCAATCGGAGATTAGCGTCCATGGCTCGGCGGAAAAATCGACCCGAGGCGATCAAGGAGAAAACTCTCCTCTCGGAGCGGCTCCGAGATATTCGCATCGACCTCTTCGGCGAACGCGGCGGCTCCGAGATGGCTCGACGCCTCGGCCTCCCCGTTCGCACCTGGTACAACTACGAATCCGGCGTCACCGTCCCCGCGGAGGTCCTCCTCCGCTTCGTCGAACTGACCGCCGCCGAACCGGTCTGGCTGCTCCACGGCCAGGGCCCTCGCTACCGCGAATCAATCACCCTCTCCCGAACCCAACCTGGTGCCGGCACCGACTCCGTTCGCGACCTCCTCCGCACCGCGCTCCGTCGCCTCGAAGATCGCGATGACGCCCGCTCCGCTCTCCCCGCACCCCGATACTCCTCGCTCGACGAGCCCGACCTCCCCGACCTCGTCCTCGTCCCCGTCGACCCTGCCGATTCCGCAAACCCCCACCAGAATCCCGAGTTCCTCGCCGCCCAGCGCGAGTGGCTCGACACTCCCGAAACCTGCCGCTGTGTCCGCGTCGAGGGCGACGCCATGCAGCCCATCCTCGCCGACGGCG
>JBGSYY010000422.1:0-3367 GCA_041750675.1 Isosphaeraceae bacterium
AGGCCGGCGGGGCCGCTGGCGAGGAACTGGCGGCGGGTGAGGGTGCGGGCGTGGTTGAGGCGAAGGTTCATGGGAGCGTTGCCTAGTTGCGAGTGAGTACGCCGTCGAGGTTCAGGAGGACGTTGGCCAGTGAGGTCCAGGCGGCCATTTCGGCGGGGTCAGCGCCCTCGGGGAGGGGACCGATGGGGTCGGTGGCGAGGGCGAGGGCGGAGTCGGTTTCGGCCAGGTAGCGGGAGCGTTCGGAGTCGAAGAGGCTGTGCAGGATATCCACCTGGGCGGCTTCGGGTTCACGCGCCAGGCAGAGGGTCAGGCCGTAATGGATGCGGGAATCGGTGGTGGCTCCGCCCTCGGCGACGATGCGGCGGGCCAAAGCCTGGGCGGCCTCGACGTAGACCGGGTCGTTGAGGGTGACGAACGCCTGGAGGGGCGTATTGGAGCGGACGCGCTTGACGCTACACAGCTCGCGGCTGGGGGCGTCGAAGGCGGCCATTGAGGGATAGGGCACGGTGCGCCGCCAGAAGGTGTAAAGGCCGCGACGATGACGATCAACGCCGTCGCTGGTCTTCCAGGTGCGCTCGCCGTTAAAGGCGGCCTGCCAGAGACCGTCGGGCTGGGGCGGGAAGACGGAGGGACCACCCATATTACGAGCGAGCAGGCCGGAAATTGCGAGAGCCTGGTCGCGGACCATCTCGGCCTCCAGGCGGATGCGCGGAGCGCGGGCGAGGAGACGGTTGCGGGGGTCGATCTCCAGCGCTAGCGGCGAGACGTGCGAGGACTGGCGATACGTGGCGCTGGTGACGATGCGACGAAGGAGCCGCTTGGTGTCCCAGCCGGAATCGCGGAGGTCGAGGGCGAGCCAGTCGAGCAGTTCGGGGTGGCTGGGCAGCTCGCCCTGGGTGCCGAAATCTTCCTCAGTCTCGACGAGCCCGGTGCCGAAAATCTGTGCCCAGAGCCGGTTGGCGGCGACACGGGCGGTGAGTGGGTTGCCATCGTCGACGAGCCAGAGGGCCAGTCCCATGCGCGTTTCGGGAGCGTCGCTGGGCAGCGAGCCGAAGGCGGTGGGCACGCCGGGTCGGACCTCTGCGCCGGGGTCGAGGAAGTTGCCTTTATTGAGGATGCGGCTGACGCGCCGCTGGTCGGCGGGAAGCTCTTGCAACACTGGCAAGGTGGGCGGCTGTGGGACGCTCTTTTCAAGTGCGGTGATCTGGTCGCGGAGCGGCTGAAGCAAGGGTGCGATCGTGCGGTAGTGGCGTGCCAGGCGGTCGCGTTGTTCGTCGGTGCGGTCCGCAGCGGGGGTGTCGAGGATCGCCAGGATATCGAGTGGGATTCCGGCGCGTTGGGCAGTGTTGGGGTCGTCGGAGACCGAAAGGCGGAAGCGGCCGAGTGTGTAGCCGGCGTCCTTGTATTTATGGTGGAGCCGGACGACGAGCCGTTGGGGTGCGGCGTCGGTGGAATTCTTTGCGTCGGCTATCAGGGTAAGGGAGTGGGGTTTGTCGGTTTGGGGTGCGACGGCCCATCCGATGTCCTGGCTGGGTGTGGGGCGGAGGACGGCGGCGGCGGCAAAGCGAGCCTGGCTGAAATCGGCGAGCGCCCTGGTGAAGGAAAGTGCGCGGAGACCGCTGGGGGAGATTGTGGTGTTTGGTCGCGGAACCTCGCTGAGAGTGGCGGTCCAGACGGTTGTTCCGGCGTCATTGAGCAGATCGAGTCGAGCGCCTGCGAGACGGTCTTCGAGGCCGCCGTCGGTTCGGTTCCAGAGCAGGACTCGGTCGATTGGCACGGCGGCAGGGAGGCGGATTTGCCACCAGGGGTTGGCCTCGGTGGCGGTATGGGTGGTCGATTTTGCGTCGAAGTAGTGGCCGCTGGTGTTGCCGTCGATGGCGCGTCGCGCTTCGCCCTCGAATGCAGTGCTGGATTGGGAGGCGTCGCCGCCGGGGGCGATGTTCTGGCCGCCGCTTTCGATCTGGACCTCGGCCAGAGAGAGGATGCGATCGTTGCCGGGGAGGGTGATCTTGAGAGTGCGCGCGATGAGGGTTGGCGGCGTTTCGCCCGGCGGGTAGTCGGGCTCGATCTCGACATGGACTCGGGAGAGGACGAAGTTGCCGTCGGGCGCGCGGCCCGCGCCCGCGTTGGGCAAGGCGGGATCGGGGAGCGTCTCGATACGTAGTGCGTGGAGCGGCCGCGAGGGCAGAGGGGCGACAATCGTATAGACGTCCTGCGGCGGCGCGGGGCCGCGGGCGTTGAGGGTTCCGTCGCCCGACTTGTCAGGCTCGAGGATTGTGCCGGCCTCGGTTTCGAGTCGGGAGGGGATGAGCGGTTTCCAGGCGACGGGGCGGGAAAGCTCAGCCTCCCAGATGGCCTGGGCGGAGGCGAGTTCGTTGGTCGGGGTATCGAGTTGGCGACGGAGCACGGCGAGTTGTTCGTCGAGCCGGGCACGCTCTTGCTGGTCGAGCGGGGTGGGTGCGGGGATGACGGGGCGTTCGTCGGGCTGGTCGTTGTCGGCGGTTTGGTTGAAGACGGCGTAGAGCGAGTAATACTCTTGATTCGATATAGGGTCATATTTATGGGTGTGGCATTTGGCGCAGCCGAACGTGAGGCCCATGAAGACCTGGCCGGTGGTGTCGACGCGGTCCTTGATGGCGGCGGAGCGGAACTCCTCGTCGTCGGTGCCGCCCTCGGTGTTGGTCATGGTGTTGCGGTGAAAGGCGGTGGCCATGCGGTCGCTGAGCGTTGGGTTCGGCTTGAGGTCGCCGGCGAGTTGGGCGATGGTGAAATCGTCGTAGGGCATGTTGGCGTTGAGGGCGTCGATGACCCAGTCGCGATAGCGCCACATGTTGGGGCGAAGGGGATCGGAGCCGTAGCCGGCGCTGTCGGCGTAGCGAGCCAGATCGAGCCAGACGCGAGCCCAGCGTTCGCCGTAGGCGGGGTCGGCCAGCAAGCGATCGACGAGGCGTTCATAGGCGTCGGGCGCGGCGTCCGTGACGAACCGCCGGACCTCGTCGGGAGTGGGAGGCAGGCCGCGGAGATCGAGGCTGAGGCGACGGACGAGGGTGTGCGTGTCGGCTTCGGGATTGGGTTGCAGGCCGGCTTCTTGGAGTCGTGCCGCGATGAAGGCATCGATGGCGTTGCGTGGGGGGATTGTTGTTTCGGCGCTGGGCGGCGCGACCGCGTGGGGTGCAACAAAGGCCCAGTGCTCGGTGTAATTCGCCCCGTGGGCGATCCAGTCTTGAAGGACCGCGACCTCGGTCGGCGTGAGCGGCTTGCCGGCCTTGGGCGGGGGCATGCGGATGGTCTCGTCTTCCTCGGTGACGCGGAAGATCAGATCACTGGCGTCGGGGTCGCCGGGAACGATGGCCGTCGCGCCGCTTTC